>DATKNR010000001.1:0-13288 GCA_035541255.1 Patescibacteria group bacterium
GGGGGAGGCGTCCGCTGCGGTGAATGCGCGGCCGGCGAGCAGTGGAATTTCCATCAGCCCCAGATAGCCGGGGCTGATGATCCGCTCCATGATCATTGGACTATGCTGGCCGGGTCGGACCGGGTGGCCTTCGATGTCGGAAGGAATCGTCTCCCACACGCCGCTGAGCGGCAGGCCGTCCGCAGTGGCGACTGCGGAGACGCCGGGAAGCGCGCGCACACGCGCCAGGAGTTCATCGTAGAACGCCAGGCAGCGTCCCGTGTCGGCGCAGAAGGATTGGTTCGGCGTGATGCGCGCGGTGAGGATCGATTCCGGGCGATAACCCTGGCTCGCATTGGAAAGGAGCCACAGGCTCTTCACCAGCAGGCCCGCGGCGATCACGAGCACGGAGGCCACGGCAACTTCGCCGACGATGAGACCTCGGCTCAACCGATGGCCACCGCCGGAAGACGTCCGGTCGCCCGCGGATTTCAGCGTGTCGCTAAGATTTACAAGTCCCGCGCCCAGAGCGGGCATGGCGCCGAACGCCAGGCCGGTGAGAATCGAAAGCAGCGCCGTGAACACGAGCACGCGCCCATCAATGGACACGGCCGCCAGGCGCGGCGTGTCCGCGGGTAGACTGGCTTTCAGCAGTCCGAGGCCGGCGAACGCAGCCAGCAGTCCGAGCGCGCCGCCCAGCGCGGCCAGTAGCACGCTTTCTGTCATGAGTTGGCGCACGATCCTCCACCGCCCGGCGCCCAGCGCCGTGCGCAGCGCCACTTCGCGCTCGCGGCTGGCCGAGCGAGCCAGCTGCAAGTTGGCGACGTTGGCGCACGCGATCAGCAGCAGCAGGCCCACGGCGGCCAGCAGAATCAATAGCCGGGGACGCGCATCGACGACGATCGATTCCTCGACCGGGACCAGGAAGTCTTTGATCCACATATCGTCCGGCATGCGCCAGGGATAGGCGGCCAGGATCTGTGGGCGTAGCGAGGCCAGCTCCACGCCGGCCTGGGGGAGCGTCACGCCGGGACGCAGCCGCGCCACAATCTCCATGTAGCTGTCGCCCCAGTAATTGCCGGTCTTTCGCGCATCGAGGTGCAGCGGCGCCCACAGCTCCGTTTTCGGCGAGGGAAAGCGGAATTCCGGCGGCATCACGCCGATGATTTCGCGGCTGCCGCCATCGAGAGCAATGGAGCGGCCGACGATGGCGGGATCGCCGGCAAATCGGCGCTGCCAGAGCGAATAGCTCAGCACCACCACGTTGTCTTTGCCCGGCAGATCCTCGCCCTCGCGAAAAGTTCTGCCCATCTTCGGATGGACGCCGAGCACGTCGAACCAGTTAGCGGATACGGAGCAGCCCGTGAGGCGCTCCGGTGTGTCCACGCCGGTGAGATTGAATTCCGTGCCCTCCGAGTTCGCGGCGAACTGCATCGTGCGGCTGTGGTCGCGCAGAAATACGAAGGGGCCTTTCGGGTATTCGCTGTGCGTGGCCAGCAGGCGCGCGGGTTCCGCGAACGGAAGCGGCCGCAGCAGCACACCGTTGATGATGCTGAAGATCGCCGTATTGGCTCCGATGCCCAGCGCCAGCGTCAGCATCGCGAGCAGGGCGAAGCCGGGATTGCGGCCAAGCGTGCGCAGCGTAAACCGGGCGTCCTGGAAAAAGGTCTCGAGCATGGGGAGGCTCCTTCGTTCGCGATGATGTTCCCTGGCCTGCTCGACCCCGCCTAGCGACACCAGCGCGCGCCGGCGTGCCTCGGCCGGGCTGAAGCCACTGCGAAGATTGTCTTCGATATGGAACTGCAGATGAGCCTCAAGTTCGGCCGCGAACTCGCGGTCGTCGCGGCGGGAGCGGAACATGCCGGCGACGCGGCGAGCGAGCGCGCGAATCGATCGAAAGCCCATAGCCGGGCGCTAAGCCTTCTCCTCGGGCGCGAGGAATCGCGCGAGAATCGCGTTCGTCTTTTCCCAGTCGCGCGCCTCGCGCTCCACCTGCTTGCGGCCCGTGCGAGTGAGTTTGTAGAATTTTGCTCGCCGGTTATTTTCGGAGGCGCCCCACTCCGAGGCGATGTAACCCTCCTGCTCCAGTTTCAGCAGGGCGGGGTAGAGCGTGCCGTAGTTGATGAGCAGACGGTTGCCGCTGGTCTGCTCGATGCGCCGCGCGATTCCGTATCCGTGCAACGGCCCCATGAGCTGGAGCGTTTTCAGGATCATCAGGGCCAGCGTGCCCTGCCAAACGTCGGATTTTTCGCCCACACGTCCTCCTATGGGTAAGCCATAGGTAGAATGCTCCCTTCCCTATGGGAATGCAATAGGAGCTAGTGATTGGACGAAGCGGCGCGGAAAAAGTTTCGTGCCGGGGGGAGGGTTGTCCGGGACGTGGGCGTTACCGGGGTGCACTGAGAGCGGCGGCATGGCTCCGGGCTTCGGCCGCCTTCGCCGTTTTTCCCTGCGCGGCATACAGGTCGGCCAGAAGCAGCCAGCGCGGCACGCTATCCGGCGTGAACTGCACGGACTGTTCCGTGTACTGGGTGGCGCGGGCCAGGTCGCCGAGCATGCGCCATGCGTGCGCCCGGTCTTCGGCCAGCCGCGCGTGGAATTCCACGCCCAGGACGGCCGCAGCCCCTTCGAACGGGCTGCGCCGCTGCGCCCGGTCAAACGCTTCCAGCGCCTGCCGCGGCGATTTCAGCAGCAGATAAATCTGGCCGAGCACACGGTAACGCTCGTAATCGCGGACGGAGAGTTCCGCGGATCGCTCCAGGCATTCGGCGGCCTCCGCGTAGCGGTGCTGCTCGCCATAGATCCGGCCGAGCGCATACCATGCCGCGTCCGTGGGCTGGAGGTCGAGCGAAGCGCGGATTTCGCGCTCGGCATCGGCCGCATGGTTTGTCGCGGCGAGAAATTCTCCGCGGATAAGATGCAGGTTCGGGTCATCGGAAAAGAGCGACTCGGCGCGGTCCAGAGCCGCCGCGGCCTCCGCGTCGCGCGAAAGCACAAAGAACACGGAACCGGAGTTTGCGTAGTATTCATAGAGTTGGGCGCGATGCCTCCGGGAATCGGCGGCCATCGCCGGGGCGGGAATCGGCGCCGTGCGGCAGTCGAGCCCCAGCCGATCAAGCCACGGCTGATTCTCCGGCCGTACGCGCAGAAAAATGGCCGACACTTCGTCCAGATAAACCGCCTTCCACTTCCGGCTGGCGCAGAAGGCCGCAAGAGGCGCGGCTTCGAGTTGTCCGTAGCGCGACAACGAAAAGAAGACGAGATTGATGTTGTGCTGGGCCACCTCCTGATCCCATTCAGCGGAGTCCGGTGGCGAGGCGGTCAAGCGCAATGTGTGGAGCAGCACGTCGATGCCGAACGGGATGTATCGCCCATCGGCGTATACGAGGTATTCCGGTCCGGTGCGGAAGGCGAGATAGCCGCCAATGTCGTATCCGTTGAAAATCTCCCCGGGTATTCTCTCGCGCAGCAGGAACTGGGCGGCGCGCTCCGGAAACCACCAGGAAGGGCCCGTACCGAATAGCGAGACCTGACCCTTCGCAAGATACTGGCGGTCCGTCACCAGGTCGTAGCAGCGCAGGCCCACGAGGAGCGCGGCTACCGCCAGAATCGCGAGCTGCGCATCGCGGCGGCCAAATCGTTCGCGGAGCGAGTGCGTCCATCTCTCGAAAATGACGTCCAGGCCCTTCCCGGCCGCGGCTTTCCCATTCTCGCTTCCCGCCCACGCGCCAACCATCATGACCACGAGGACGGCGAACAGCACTTGCAGGCGGATATGAAGCAGGGAAATGTACGCGCCGCCCGCCAGAAGCGCTGCCGGTCCCGGCCGCCCGCGCGCAAGATACACAATGGCCGCGCACGCGGCGATGAGCAGCAGCCACCAATCGCCGCTCGCCGAATCGCGCAGATTCACCAACTGGCCGAGCGCGGCGGAGCTCAGTTTCACGGGCGACCACCAACTGATGTATGTGCCGTACACCGCGATGGCCTGATTCTGCCGTTGCATGGAGCCGTAGAGGTACGGGCCCCAGGGATTGGCTAGAGTGGCGAGAGCGGTGAGCAGGCACCAAGGTGCGGCACGTCGCAGCCGTGCGATGGCCGGCGCCCGGCGAGCGGCAAATGGAAGTTCGAACGCTTCGAGCACCACGTATCCGGCCAACAGCGCGAAGCCCGCGGCAAATCCGGTGTGCAGATTCACCCATAGCGCCATCAGAACGGGCAGCCACCACAATCGCGCGCGCTCGCCCCGATAGTGACGCCACAGAATTCCGAACGATGCCGCGAAGATCAGCGTGGTAAACAGCTCCGAGCGCGGCTCCGTGCCGAAGCTCATCGCCGGAACCGCCAGCAGCGTGAGCAGTGCCGCAAGCCGCCGTCCCCCGCCCGCCAGCAGCAGCGCGGCTGCCGCAACGCAGGCGAGCGCGTTCAGCCAGGAAAGCGCGGCCCACCCTCCCATCCGCCACACGCCATATAAGAGGACGCCGGAGGCGGGCGGGTAAATCCACTCCTTGCCGCGGGCCGTGGAGGAAAGAAGGTCGGTCGAGGGAATCGTGTGGTGCTGGACAATGTAGCGGCCCGTGGCGAGCTGCCAGCCGAGGTCGGGATCGGCAACGGTTTTGAGGCCCGCGAGGAGGGCGTAGACGAGAGCGAGGGCGATGAGCGCCGTGCGGAGCGGGTCGCGGCGGAGCGATGCGAGCGAATCCATGCGCCAACTATTCTGAGCGGGAGCGCGGGGAGGCGAAAGGAGAAACCCGCGCGCGAAACGTTGGAGTCAACAGCAACGATGCGCCTTGCAATTCCGCTTCGCACTAGTATGATATGCGGTTCGCTGGAACGGATTTGAGTGCGGCAGTGTGCGGTTGCGGCGCTGATGGAGGAAATCCAGCTCCGGCGCCGAATGGGGGGAGGATGGCAGAACGGTCCGGTCAGCGCGGTTCCGCGGCAGTCGCAGCAATCCTGGCAATCTTCCTGGTTCTCTTCGTCGGCATCACCCTCTACTTCTTCGTGTTCAAAGTGTGGTGGTATCCACCGGCTATCAACGATTTTGGGCGCGAGATTGACGCGCAATTCAACCGCACATTCATCATCACCGGCATTGCCTTCGTCGCTTCGCAGCTCGGCCTCGCGTGGGTGGTGTGGCGCTATCGCGCAAACGGCGGCCGCGCCAAGTACGTTGAGGGCAACAACGCCTTCGAAGCCGTCTGGACTACCGCCACCGTCATTGTTTTCGTGGGCCTGGGAATTTTCGGGCGCACCGCCTGGGCGCAGCTTCACTTCGACACCGCGCCCGCCGACGCCATGGTCATCGAGGTCACCGGGAAGCAGTTCAACTGGATTTTCCGCTACCCCGGCAAGGATGGCGTGTTCGGCCGCACCGAGGCAAAATTCGTGGACGAGACGAACCCGGTGGGCATCGACCCCAAGGACGCCGCGGGGCAGGACGACGTGGTCACGCTGACGCTGGGCGTTCCCGTGGGGCGTGAGATCAAACTCATCGAGAAGTCACAGGACGTGACGCACGGATTTTTTGTTCGAGAGCTGCGCCTGAAGCAGGACGCGCTGCCCGGCATGGTCATCCCGGTGCACTTCCACATTGACCCGGACAAGACAGGCGAATACGAGATCGCCTGCACGCAGCTGTGCGGCTCCGGCCACCAGCGCATGCGCGCCACGCTTAAAGCCATGACGGAGCCGGATTTCGAGAAGTGGCTGGCCAACGAAGCGGTGAAGTAGCCATCACTCGCGCATCGGCCGGCACGCGATAACGGGAGGGAAGTAATGAGCGCACACGCTGCCGCGGGACATGTCCATGCTCCGCCGCAGGGGTTTCTCTGGAAATACATCTTCAGCAAAGACCACAAGGTGATCGGCATCCAGTATTACCTCCTGGCTGTGGTCGCCGTGTTCACCGGGATGGCGCTTTCCGTTCTCATGCGCATCCACCTGGTGTGGCCGGCGCTGAAGATGCCCATCTTCGGTGAGATGACACCGGAGCAGTACCTTTCTCTGATGACCATGCACGGCACCATCATGGTCTTCATGGTGCTCACTACGGCGCCGCAGTCCGGCTTCGGCAATTACTTCCTGCCCATCCAGATCGGCGCGGCGGACATGGCGTTTCCGACGCTGAACATGATGTCGTTCTGGACCACGTTCATCTCTTTCTGTTTCCTCATCGCCGCGTTTTTCGTGGAGGGGGGAGCGCCCATCAGCGGGTGGACGGCCTATTCTCCGCTCTCCACGCTGGGATCGATCGCGGGCCCCGGCGAAGGGTTGGGCCAGACGTTGTGGGTCATCTCCATCGCTTTCTTCTGCGCCGCCTCGCTCATGGGCGCCATCAATTTCATTACCACCACGATTGACCTGCGCGCTCCGGGCCTGAGCATGATGCGCCTGCCGCTCACCGTGTGGGCCTGGTTCATCACCGCCATTCTCAGCCTGCTCGCGTTCGGCGTGCTTCTCGCCGCGGGCGTCCTGATGCTTCTTGACCGCACGGCGGGCACCAGCTTCTTTATTCCCGGCGGGCTGGTGGTCAGCGGCGTCGTGCAGAAACAGCACACCGGAGGCTCGCCGCTCCTGTGGCAGCACCTGTTCTGGTTCTTCGGCCATCCGGAGGTTTACATCGCCATCGTTCCGGGCATGGGCGTCGCGTCGCACACGCTGTCGCTTTTCGCGCGCAAACCCGTATTCGGCTACCGAGCTATGGTGTATGCGATGTCTGCCATCGGCATTCTAGGCTTCATGGTCTGGGGCCATCACATGTTCGTCAGCGGCATGAGCCCATACACCGGCTTCGCGTTTTCGCTGATGACCATGGCCATCGGCGTTCCTTCCGCCATCAAGACGTTCAACTGGCTGGGCACGCTCTGGGGCGGGCAGATCCGGTTCACCTCTGCGATGCTCTACGCCATCGGATTCGTCACACTCTTCGTTTCCGGCGGCCTGTCCGGACTGTTCCTCGCGCAGCCTTCCGTGGACCTCTACCTTCACAATACCTATTTCGTGCCGGCCCACTTCCATCTGGTGATGGGTGTCGCGGCCATCTTCGGCATGTTCACCGCCACGTATCTGTGGTTTCCGAAAGTCACCGGCCGCAAGCTGAACGAGACGATGGGCAAACTCCACTTCTGGATCACCCTGGCTGGCGCCTACCTGATCTTCATGCCCATGCATTTCCTGGGTCTTGCCGGCGCGCCGCGCCGCTATGCGGACGCCACGGCCGTGCAATTCCTCCCGCCGTTGCAGCCCATCCAGCATTTCATCTCCATTGCGGCGTTCATCACTGTCGCGGCGCAACTGTTGTTCCTCATCAATCTGATTTGGAGCTTGAAGTACGGCGAAAAGGCGGCCGACAATCCGTGGGAGTCCACCACTCTGGAATGGATTATCCCCTCGCCACCGCCGTTCGACAATTTCGCCGGCCGCGAGCCGTCTGTTTACCGCGGGCCATATGAGTACGGCGTGCCTGGATATAAAGAGGACTACCTGCCCCAGCATGTCGAGCCCGGCAAGCTGGTGACCGAGGCGGGAGACTAGAAGACCGCGGAGAAGCATGCCCGGTACAACGATCGTCGACGATCTGGAAATTTCCTCCAACGGAGGCGCAGGCGGCTCCGCATCCGTGCCGCCGCCGGAACGCCGCGGTGGCGGCGGAGGCGGTGGTCGGGGGGGAGGCGACGGAGAATCACAGCCGGGGCCCAAGCCGCGCCGCGTTTCCCGCCGCATCTATTACACCGGGATCTGGCTGGCGCTCGCAGGAATCCTGATGTTCTTCATGTCGCTGGTGAGCGCATACATCGTGCGGAAGAGTTCGGCTGACTGGCGAGCCGTGGTGCTGCCTCGCATCGTCTGGCTGAACACCGGAGTGCTGCTCATCAGCAGTCTCGCGCTCGAAGCTGCTCACCGCGCTTGGGAGCGCGAAGACGCGAAGGCTTTCCGCTCCTGGTGGGCCATGGCTACGGGGCTCGGCGTCTTGTTTCTCGCCGGCCAATGGGTGGCCTGGCGCGAACTGGCCGCCGCCGGCGTCTACCTGGCCACGAACCCGAGCAGCAGCTTTTTCTATCTGCTCACGGCTGCGCACGGTCTCCACGTGGTCGGAGGGCTCGCCGCGCTCGGCTACGTACTGTCGCGCGGCTGGGTGCGCCTGCATGCCTCCGGAGGAGTCGCCCCGGAAGTGGCGGGCATCTACTGGCATTTCATGGACGGGCTGTGGGTCTTCCTCCTGCTCGTCCTCACAATGGGACGGTGACGAATGACGGAATCGCACAGCGAAGCGGCGGTAACCGGAGCGTGGAGCGGCGGCGCTTCGCCGTACGCCATCGGCCACAAAAAGCTGGGAATGTGGCTGTTCATCCTTTCGGACGTGATGACCTTCACGGCCCTGCTGATGGCTTACAGCTACTCGCGGCTGGCCAACCCGGATTGGCCGCGCCACGTGTTTCCCATCTGGCCTGCCATCGCCTTCTCCACCACGATGACGGTCGTCCTGCTCGCCAGCAGCCTCACGATGGTCATGGCCGTGGCCGCGGCTCATCGGGGTGCGCGCGGCGCGGCGGTCAAATGGCTGCTCGCCACCATGGCAGGCGGCCTGATTTTCTGCGGCCTGCACATCAGCGAATGGTTTCACCTGATCGAGGAGGGCGTACGCCTGTGGAGCAACCCCTGGGGTTCGCCGCTTTTCGGCGCCACGTTCTTCGGCATCACCGGCCTGCATATGACCCACGTTCTCTGCGGTGTGATTTACCTCGGCGTGATCGCCTGGGGCTACGGCACGTCGCGGTTCAATGGCGAGGACGTGGAAGTCAGCGGCCTCTACTGGCACTTTGTGGACCTGGTGTGGATGTTCGTCTTCCCCATGGTCTATCTGATGAGCGTAAAGTACTGAGGAGAGCGGAATGAGCGGACACGAGGCAGAAGCGCACGAAGCCTCCGCCGGAGGCACCACAAAACTTTTCCTGATGGTGTGGATCGGGCTGGTGGTGATTACGCTCGGCGAGGTCTACATCGCCTATCTCGAATTTCCCGCCGTCACCATGCTGCTCATGCTGATCGGCCTCTCCGTGCTGAAGGCCGGCCTGATCGTGGCTTACTTCATGCATCTCCGGTTCGAGAAGCTCTCGTTGTTCCTGACGCTCGTCCCGGCCACGATTTTCTGTATTGGGATGATGACCGTGATTTTTCCCGATAGTCTGCGGCTGCTGAACGTCAGGCTGCACTAAGGCGCGCTGAGCACTCATGGTGAAATGGTTGCGCAGATTCGGAGCAGTGGCCGCCGCGACGCTCGCGTCGGCGCCGCGTGTGCTCGCTCAGGGATGCGCCATGTGCTATGCGGACGCGTCTGCGCAGTCCCCGCGAGCCAAGCACATGTTGGACCTGGCCATCCTCACCCTGCTGGTTCCTACGCTGGCCATGTTTGGCGGAGTGCTGTTTGCCGCCTTCCGCCGCCGCGAGCAGGACCGCGGCTTCGAGGATCTCGCGAAGTACGGATTGAACGCGCCGCGGTCAGCCTCCCGCCGCGCCCGCGCTGTTCCCGCCGCCGACCCGCTGCTCTAACCCGCCTGCTCTGTCCCGTCCGATGCTATTATGACCGCCGCCGGAACGCCTTGCAGGCATCCGGCAAATCCCAACCCATCCGCCAGCTCTCTGCGTGAAGCCCGGTGGGAACGCCGGAACGCGCGTTGAGCCGCGGAGATTGAGCCTGCCATGCGAAATCCGTTTTCAAAATCTTGTCGCTGGATCCTGACAGCCGGAGCCGTTGGCTTGCTCCTCGGCGTCCCCGCGCAGGTGCGCGGCGGCCCGGCCGCGCGCCCCGGCTACTACCGGTTCCCGGCCATTCACGGAGACACCATTGTGTTCACCGCGGAAGGCGACCTGTGGACGGTGAGCGCCGCGGGAGGAGCGGCGCGCCGGCTGACCACCAATCCGGGAAGGGAAACGCATGCCGCGATTTCCCCCGACGGTAAATGGGTGGCGTTCAGCGCGGAGTACGAAGGGCCGACGGACGTTTTTGTCATGCCGTTGGAAGGTGGCCTGCCGGAGCGGCTCACCTGGGATGGCGATGCCATCGTGGCTGGCTGGACGCCGGACGGGCGCGTGCTGTTCCGCACTCGTCGTTACTCCACTCTTCCGGATCCCAAGCTCGTGGCGGTGAATCTGAAGGGGCAGCGCGAACTGGTTCCACTGGCGGCGGCTGCGGAAGGCGCGTACTCGGAGGATGGCCGCATGCTGTTTTTCACGCGGCTGGAGCACCAGCCCAGCTTCACCAAGCGCTACAAGGGCGGCGAGGCGGAAAACATCTGGAGGTTCGAGGCAGGAAAGGAAGCTGTCTCCCTGACCGCGGACTGGCCCGGAACGTCGGACACGCCTATGTATTGGAACGGGCGCGTGTACTTCGTTTCCGATCGCGACGGCGTAATGAACGTTTACTCCATGGAACCGGACGGCCGTGACCTGAAGCAGCTCACGCATCAACGCATCTGGGACGTGCAGTCCGCGGCCATCTCCGAGGGACGGATCGTGTATCAGTGCGGCGCGGATCTCTGGCTGCTCGACTTGCGCAGCGGGCACGACGCGATCATTCCCATTACCCTGGTCAGCGATTTCGACCAGTTGCGCGACCACTGGGTACACAAACCGATGGAGTACCTTACCGGCGTGCATATCGCTCCGGACGGGAGCGCCGCGGTATTCACGGCGCGTGGGGAAGTGTTCACGCTGCCGGCCACCACCGGCCGCGTCGTGAAGGTCGCGGGAGATTCCTCTGTGCGTTATCGCGCGGCGCGTTATCTGCCGGATGGCAAGAGCATCGTGTCGCTTTCCACCGCAAGCGGCGAAACGGAGTTCTGGAAGTTTCCGGCAAACGGCGTTGGCCCGGCAGAGCAGTGGACGAACGACGCCAAGGTGCTGCGCTGGGACGGCCTGCCGTCGCCCGACGGGCGCTGGCTGGCGCACACGAATAAAGACCAGCAGTTGTGGCTCTACGATCTCCACACCAAACAGAACAAAATGATCGCGCAGTCCATGGACGGCGATTTCTCGGATCTCGCCTGGTCGCCGGACAGCCAGTGGCTCGCCTACGTGGAGTCCGCCGCGAACACGTTCGATCAGATCAAACTACTCAACGTGAGCACCGGCTCGATCCAGATGATCACCTCGGACCGGTACAACAACGAGAGTCCGGCGTGGAGCGCGGACGGAAAGTGGCTGTATTTCCTCTCGGACCGCATGCTCAAAACCACGGTGCCCTCACCCTGGGGCGCGCGCCAGCCCGACCCCGAATTCGACAAGGCCTACAAGGTCTACGAGCTGGCGCTCGTCACGGGGCTTCGCTCGCCGTTCGCGCCCGTGGACGAGTTGCATCCGGAAAAGGCGGAGAAAAAGGAAGAGTCGAAGTCCGAAAAGCAGCCTGAAGGTAAGAAGGAAGCGGCAGTGACGGTCAAGATCGATTTTGACGGACTGGCCGCGCGGCTCGAGGAAGTGCCTGTTCCGGCGGGGAACTACGGTTCACTCCAGGCCGCGGACAAGCGCCTCTGCTGGTTGGAACGGGGCGAAGGGCCGCAGCCGAAACGCGCGCTCCAATGCATTGCCGTGGCCAACAAAGGCGAAGCGCCGGAGACGCTTCTGGCGGACGTGAAGGGCTTCGAACTGTCGCTGGACCGGAAAAAAATGCTCGTGGCCAAGGGCGACGACTTCTACATCCTGGACGCGGGCGTCAGCTCCGCCGCGATGAATGATTCGAAGGCCACGGCGAAAGCGAAAATGGACCTCTCGCACTGGTCGCTGGACACGAATCCGCGCGCCGAGTTCCGCGAGCTGTTCACCGACGCCTGGCGGCTCGAGCGGGATTATTTCTACGACCGCAACATGAACGGCGTGGACTGGAAGGCGATGCGGGAGCGTTACCTGCCGCTCGTGGACCGCGTGGCCGACCGCGAAGAGCTGAACGACGTGATCGCGCAGATGGTGGCGGAGCTCTCCGCGCTGCACATTTTCGTGCGCGGCGGAGATTCGCGGAAGCCCGCGGACCAGGTGGATCTGGCGTCGCTGGGTGCCGTGCTCGAGCGCGACGAAAAGGCCGGCGGTTTCGTGGTGAAACACATCTTCCTGCACGATCCCGACCTGCCGGACGAGGCGCCGCCCCTGGCCCGGCCGGATTCCCTCGTCGCCGAAGGCGAAGTCATCACCGGCATTGACGGAGAGTCCGCGCTCACCGTGCCGGACGAGCGCGCCCTGCTCCGGGGAAAGGCCGGACGGAAGGTGATGCTGCAGGTGAAATCGGCCGGCGGAGCCACGCGGGATGTGCTGGTCACCCCGGTGCTGGAGCGAGAGGAGCGCAACCTGCGTTACAACGAGTGGGAATATTCCCGCCGGATGCGCGTGGATTCGGAATCAAACGGAACGATCGGCTACGTTCATCTGCGCGCGATGACGGCGAACGACATCGACCAGTGGGCCCGTGATTTTTATCCCGTCTACGACCGCGCCGGACTGATCATCGACGTCCGGCACAATCACGGTGGCAATATTGACTCCTGGCTGCTGAGCAAACTGCTGCGCAAGGCGTGGTTCTACTGGCAGCCGCGCGTCGGAAATCCCATCTGGAACATGCAGTACGCCTTTCGCGGGCACATCGTCGTGCTATGCGACCAGGAGACGGCTTCGGATGGCGAGGCGTTTGCCGAAGGCTTTCGCCGGCTGGGGCTGGGCAAGGTGATTGGCGTTCGCACCTGGGGCGGCGAAATCTGGCTCTCATCGAGCAATTTTCTGGCCGACCGCGGAATCGCCACCGCGGCCGAGCTTGGTGTGTATGGGCCGGAACGCAAGTGGCTGATTGAAGGCCACGGCGTGGATCCCGACGTCGTGGTGGACGATCTGCCGCACGCCACGTTCGAAGGCAGCGACGCTCAGTTGGAGGCTGCCCTGCAGTATCTCCGGGAGGAAATTCGGAAAGATCCTCGCTCGGTCCCGAAGCCGCCCCCGTATCCGGACAAGGCGTTTCGCCAGCAGTAGCGAGCGATTCTCGCAGGGGCAGTCAGCGGACGACGGCTTCCGCGACGGCTGCGGCCACGCGTTCGATCTGTTCCGCTGTGAGCTCGGGATACATCGGGAGCGAGAGCACTTCGAGCGCGGCGCGTTCGGCGCGCGGCATCGAGCCGGGCGCGCACCCCAAGTGCGCATACATCGGTTGCAGGTGTAGCGGCACCGGGTAATAAACCGTGCTGGCGATTCCCTGCGCGGCCAGATGTTTCTGCACCCGTTCGCGGTCGCTCACGCGCACCGTGTACTGGTGATAGACGTGTGTGCAGCCCTC
>DATKNR010000002.1:0-7144 GCA_035541255.1 Patescibacteria group bacterium
ACGGGCGAGCCTGTCTCTTCGCGTTCGATTTCGCGGCGGCACGCGGAGCAACTGAGCCCGGCGACGGTGCGGAACGTAATGGCCGACCTCGAAGAGGAAGGCTACCTGGCGCAGCCGCACACATCGGCGGGGCGCGTGCCGACCACGGCCGGCTTCCGCTTCTTCGTGCAGCACATCGCCGACCAGCCCTCGCAGCTTTCGGAAAAAGACCGCGAACGCATCCACCGAGAACTCTCGGCGGCGCGCACGCCGGAGGAAGTGATGGAGCGGGCGAGCCACATTCTGGCAACCGTCACGCAGGGGCTTGGAATCGTGATTTCTCCGTCGCTCTCGCACATGGCCATCGAGCACGTGCGGTTTATTCCGCTGCCGGACGGGCGCATCGTGGTGGTGCTGCTGAGCGCGGGCGGTATCACGCGCGACAAGGTGGTGCGGGTGCCCCGCACCTTCACCGCAGGCGAGCTGGACCGCACGGCCGCGATGGTGAACGCGGAATTCCGCGGATGGACGCTCCAGGCCATTCGCAGCGACCTGCGAGCACGCCTGGCGCGCGACCGCGAGCGCTACGACCAGCTTTCGTCGAACGCGCTGCTGCTGTGCGATCCGAAGCTGCTGGGGGAGGACACTCCGCGCGAGCTGTATCTGGAAGGCGCCGCGCAGATCGCCACCGCGCCGGGCTTTGCGGCGCCGGATGAAGTGCGCGAACTGCTGGAAGCCATCGAGGAGCGGACGCGGCTGGTGGAGCTGCTCACCACCTGCATCGAAGCGCCGGAGCCGGTGCACGTGGAAGTGGGCGTCCCCGGAATGGACCGCGCGGGGCAGCGCCTGGCGCTGGTGACCGCACCCTATGCGTGGAGCGAGCCGCTGCAGGGCTCGCTGGGAATTCTGGGGCCGATGCGGATGCACTACGAGCGCGCCATCACGACGGTGGCGTGCGTGGCGCAGTATTTCAATTCGTATCTTTCCGGGAGCCGATTGACGTGAGTGACGTGACCAAAAAATTCCAGCACGGCGCCCCTGCGGAGGACGAAGCCCCCGGCTCGTCTCCGGCGGCTGCGGCCGACCCTGCCGGTTCCGCGCAAGCGGCCGCGGAGGCGGTGGTCGGGCGCGCGGAATTCGACACGCTGCGCGCCGAGCGCGACGATCTGCTCAACTCGCTCGTGCGGCTTCAGGCGGATTTCGATAATTACCGCAAGCGCATCGAGCGCGACCGCGCGGCCGAGCATCAACGCGCAGTGGCCTCCGCCATTGAGCCGGTTCTTCCCGTGCTCGACGATTTCGAGCGCGCGCTGGAGACGCATCGCGACCCGGGCTACGAAAAATTCCGCGAGGGGTTCGACCTGATCTACCGCCGGCTGTGGGCCTCGCTGCACAAGCTCGGCCTGCGGCGCATAGAGGCGCGCGGGAAAGCGTTCGACCCGCACCAGCACCAGGCGGTCGAGCGCGTGGAATCGAAGGATCACCCGGACGGCTCCGTGATCGAGGAACTTGCCGCCGGATACCAATTCCACGGCCGCGTGCTACGACCCGCCATGGTCCGCGTCGCGGTCCATCCGACTGCCCCGCGCGACGACGCCTGAGACCATTCCGCCCATGGCTACCACAAAACGCGATTATTACGAGGTGCTGAGCGTTACGCGTTCCGCCTCCGGCGACGAAATCAAAAGCGCCTACCGCAAGGCCGCCTTGCGCTGGCATCCGGACCGGAATCCGGAGAACAAGCACGAAGCCGAGGAGAGATTCCGGGAGGCCACGGAAGCCTACAGCGTTCTCTCCGACGCACAAAAGCGCCAGCTCTATGACGCGTATGGACACGCCGGCGTCTCCGGCCCGGCCGGCGGCGGATTTCAATCCGTGGATTTTTCCATTTTCGAAGGATTACAGGACATCCTGGGTGACTTTTTTCAGGTGGACGACGTGTTTGGCATGGGCGGCGGGCGCCGCGGCCGCGGGGGACGGCGCGCGCAACGCGGCGCGGACCTGCGCTACGACGTGACGCTGTCGTTCGAGGAAGCCGCGACCGGGAAAACGGTGCGCATCCGCGTGCCACGCGCTGAACCGTGCGACACCTGCGGCGGCAGCGGCGCGAAGCCCGGCACCGCTCCCGTCACCTGCCACCAATGCGGCGGCCGAGGCCAGGTGACATCGCAACACGGCTTTGTGATGTTTTCGCGCACGTGCCCGCAGTGTCAGGGCTCGGGCCGCGTGCTGCGGGAACGCTGTCCCGCGTGCCAGGGCGCCGGCCACGTGGAGCACGAACGCAGTCTTGAAGTGGCCATCCCCGCCGGTGTGGAATCCGGAATGCAGGTTCGCGTGCCCGGAGAAGGCGAGGTGGGCGGACGCGGGGGCCCGCGCGGCGACCTCTACGTGCTGATCGATGTTCGCGAGCACCCCTTCTTTGAGCGCAAAGGCTCCGACCTGTTCTGCACCATTCCGATCACGATCACGCAGGCCGCGCTGGGCGACGAGATTCGCGTGCCAACCATGAGCGGCGAGGAAAAGCTGAAACTTCCGGAAGGCACGCAGAGCGGACACATCTTCCGGCTGAAAGGGAAGGGCCTGCCCAGCCCGCAGGGGCACGGAAAGGGCGATCTGAATATTCGCGTGAGCGTGGTCACGCCATCAAAGCTGACCCGGGAGCAGAAACGGCTGCTGGAGGAACTGGCGTCGACGTTTGAGCACGACAACCGCCCGGCGGAACGCAATTCCTCGTTCTTTTCGAAAATGAAAGATATTTTCGGTTAGCGCAGGCTGGCCGGTTTTCCGGTTTTTTCTCCGCGCACTTCCCAACTCTCTGTTGTGGGCCGCCGGACGGCGTGGGCTGTGGCCGCAACTACCTGTGCTCGCCCCCGGCTGGGCTCAGCCGCACGATCGCCGCTGCCGCCGAGAGCCGTACCACGTACTTGCGGTCGTGCAGCAGCGGCGCGAGTTGGCCGATCTCCTGCGGGCGCTCGCTCTTGCCCAGCGAAATCGCCGCCGCCGCGCGCACGAGCGCGGATTTGTCGATGAGCGCCATCTCGAGCGCGGCCACGGCCGCGTCTGTGTGCCGGTCGCCGAGCAACGCCGCGATGGCCGCACGGGCCGGCGCGGCCCGGTCCGTGGAGAGGTAGCGGTAGAGGGGAAAGACGAGCGCGTACGGACCGAGCAGAGTCCCCGCGCCCTCGTGCAGTCCGAGCACGAAGAGATATTCGGGATCCGAGGCCTTCCCCATGGCCTCGTGCCATTCTCCGCGCACGCCCCCTTCCGCCGCGCGCTCCTGATGCGTGAGGATGCGCTCGAAGAGGGCACTGCCGGCGTAGTCCTTCATCTGCCACAAGGAGCGCGCCGCGGCCACGCGAACTGCGGGAGCCGGATCATCGAGCGCCTTCTCCATGCGGGGAATCATCGTGCGCGCTCGCGCCATTCCGATGGCTGCCGCGGCCGCGCGGCGCACGGCGGGATGCGGGTCGTCCATCGCGTGGGTGAGCATTTGGATAACGTCCGCGCGGTCTCCCGCATTGCCGAGCGCGAGGAGCGCTGCCGACCGCTTCTCGGGATTTTTGCCGGCCTCGGCGTCCGTGAACGTCTTCCAGGCACGCGCGACAATCTCCCGGTCGTTGGATGGAATGGACGCGGATTTGGGATTTGCCTGGACGGGCTGCTTCGGAGCCGGCCTGGCAGCAGGTGCGGACGATTGGGGAATCGCCGGCGGAAGTACGCCTTCGGCCACGGCGGCAGCCCAGCAGAGGGTTGTGCATAGTCCCACGGTCAGGAAGAACCGCGGCCAATTGTGTCTGTTTTTCATATCAGCCCCTTGTGCCATGCGGCCTGAAACCGGTGAACTGCGGTTTTCGTTTTCCGATTTTGGAGTTTTCGGTTTCAATAGGGTTCCATGCGGCGCCGCTTCTTCGTCGATCGATTTGAGCAAGGCCGGGCCGTGCTGCGCGGCGACGCGGCACATCACGCCTTCCGCGTGCTTCGAGCCACGGCGGGGCAGGAGTTCGAGTTGAGCGACGGACAGGCGGTGTGGCTGGCCCGCATCACCGCCGCGCGCCGCGATGCCGTTGAGTTCTCGCTCTTGGAACCCGTCCCCGTGGCGGCTCCTGCCGTGGAGATGGCGCTGCTGCTAGCCATCGTGAAGTTCGACCGGTTCGAGTGGGCGCTCGAAAAGGCGACCGAACTGGGCGTTGCACAAATTACGCCGCTGGCCGCCGCGCGTTCGGAGAAGGCGCTGGTGGCAGCGGCGGCAAAGCGCGCCGCCCGATGGCAGAAGGTTCTCACCGAAGCGGCTCAGCAGTCCCGGCAATTGCGCGCTCCGGTGCTGCAGCCCGCAACCCGGCCCGCGGATGCCTTCCGGGCCGCCGCAGGAGCTCACCGCGGGGACGTCCTGCTGTTTTTCTCGGAATATCCCGGCGCGCCGGCGCTGCGGACTGTGGTGCAGAATCGCACGGCACGGAGCGCGGTGGTGGCGATAGGGCCGGAAGGAGGCTGGACGCCGGAAGAGCGGGACGCGGCGCTCGCCGCGGGCTTCTGTGAGGCTGGACTTGGCCCCACGATCCTTCGCACGGAGACCGCCGTGGCCGCGGCCCTCGCGTGCGTCACCTATGCGCTCGCTCGCGAATGACAGCGCGGCATTCGAAATTCGATTTTCGGGTTATTGGATTTCAGGTACCATACGGGCCAGTGTTCGACGGGCGCAGCCACCGGATTCCGGCCCTTCTGTTCGCAATGTCGTTTCTTCTCTGCGTTCCCGCCTTTGCGCAGAATCGGCCGCTCCAGACCCCTGACGCGGAGGTTGTTCCCGCGGGCACGCTCCGCGCCGAGGTGGGATTCGATTTTCTCCAGGACGTGGAGTATCCGGCGACCGGGCTTTCGGGCGACCTCACCAGCCTGGGCGACGTTGAGATGCGCATGGGAGTGGGCCGGATCGTGGAAGTGGACCTGGAGGGCGTGATCCAGAATTTCCTGGACGTGAAGAAACAGTCGCCCACCATGATCCCGCTGCATTTGACCGGCGAAGGATCCACGCACGATGTGGGCGATTTCTCGCTGTACACGAAAATCCTGCTGGTGAGCGAGCAGAAGCACCGTCCCGCTTTCGCCTTCCGCTTCGGATTTCAGATGCCCAACTCCGATCAGGCCCGGGGCATCGGGCTGAACACGACCAACGTGTTCGCGTCCTTCATTGTCCAGAAGCATTTCGGAAAGCTGAACACCTGGGGAGAAGCCGGCATCGGAATCCTGCAGGCCCCGCAGGCGAATTTCTCCCAGAACGATGTGTTGATTTACGGCGGCGCGTTTACCTATCCGCTCTCGCAGCGGATTTCCCTCGCGGGAGAAATCAACGGCCGCTACAACTCGCGCCACATCGATACGGGATTACTGGGCACGGAGAGCCGCTCTGAGGCCCGCTTCGGAGTGCAGATTTTTGCCGGAGGCTTTCAGTGGGATCTGGCCGGTGTGGCCGGACTGACGAGCCGCGACCCTTCCACCGGCTTCACGCTCGGAGTGACCCGCGACATCAAACTATTCAGCCTGGGCCCGAAGCAGTAGGAGTGCTTCCGCGGGCTGCGAAGGGAATCCTCGAGGGAGGGCGCGCCGCGTTCGGTAATCGCCGCCCGAATTTCGATTTTCGGTCCTGAGTGTGTTATAAAAATAAGACTATGGAATCGCAAGGCCCTGCGGGGGAAGAAAAGGGACGCGCCCACCCGGCCTTTCGCGACGAGCTCCGTTCCTGGGCTCGTGACCTGCTCATCGCCGTCGGCCTAGCCGCCGTCATCATCGTTTTCCTGTACCAGCCGGTAAAAGTCGAAGGGACCAGCATGGTCCCGCTGCTCTCCGATCAGGAGCGGATTTTCGTCAATAAGTTCGTCTACCGATTCGAGCCCATCCAGCGCGGCGATGTGGTGGTCTTCTGGTATCCGCTGGACCGTTCCAAGTCGTTCATCAAGCGCGTGGTGGCTCTGCCCGGGGAAGAAGTGGAGATGCGCGACGGCAAGCTCTACGTGAACGGCCGGCTGCTTTCCGAGCAGTTCGTGCCGAGGGAATACCTGGACTCCTCGTCGTTCGGTCCCTACACGATTCCCGACGACCAGTATTTCGTCATGGGGGACCATCGCTCGAGTTCGAACGATTCCCGTGTTTTTGGACCGGTTCCCCGCGAAGCCATCTATGGGAAGGCGGTGTTCGCCTACTGGCCCTTCGATCGCTTCGGGGTGATTCCGGAAACGATGAGGCACGTGCACGCCGGTTCAAAATGACCCACGGAGGACAAACGACTGATCCCGCCACCGACAGAAGCCACCCTCGCGCTCGAAGACGGGCGCGTATTTAAGGGACGCGCCGCCGGCGCCCGCACGCGCCGGGGCGGCGAAGTCGTTTTCAATACCTCTCTCACCGGTTACCAGGAAGTTTTCACCGATCCGAGCTACGCCGGGCAAATCGTCTGTCTCACCTATCCTCACATTGGAAACGTGGGGACGAACGGACTCGACGAAGAGTCTTCGCATCCGTACATCGAGTCCCTCGTCGTGCGGGAATTTTCCGCGATTGCCTCCAACTGGCGCTCGGGAGAAACGGCGCAGCAGTACCTGGAGCGGTGGAAGGTTCCCGTCATCTGGGACATCGACACGCGAGCGCTGGTGCGGCATCTGCGCACCGTGGGCGCGCTGCGGGGAGTGGTGGCCACGGACGGCACTGCCGCCGAAGCTCTTGTGGCCGAAGCGCGGGCCCTGCCCACGATGGCCGGACAGGAACTGGCCAGCCGCGTGACCTGCGGGGAACGCTACGCCTGGCGGCACGGCGCCGTGAGCGTGGACGCGCCGCCTTCGCGATGCCAGGCTCCGCCGGACGCGGCGCCACGCTATCGCGTGGTCGCCTACGACTACGGCATCAAGCGCAATATCCTGCGGCTGCTGGTGAACCACGGCTGCGAAGTGACGGTTGTGCCGGCCCCGACGAGCGCGGAAGATGTGCTCGCGATGAAACCAAGCGGCGTGTTTCTCTCCAACGGCCCGGGCGACCCCGAACCGATCGGCTACGCCATCGAAAATATCCGCAAGCTCGCAGGCCGCGTGCCGATATTTGGCATCTGTCTGGGCCATCAGCTCTGCGGACTGGCGCTCGGCGGCAAGACTTATAAGCTGAAGTTCGGGCATCACGGCTC
>DATKNR010000003.1:0-8008 GCA_035541255.1 Patescibacteria group bacterium
TCGCGGTCTTTGTAGTCGCGCTCGCCTCCGCTTTGCTCCCCTCGAATTCTGTCCGCGCTCTTCCCTCCACCGCGAACTCCGCGCCTATTCCCCGCAGCGCGCTCGTTTCCGGTTGGCAGATGCAATCCTCCGCCAAGATCACTGCTACCGGCGCCGCCATTTCCCTTCCCGGCTACAACGCCTCCGCATGGTACAAACTTTCCGCGCCGGAAACCGTCCTCGCCGGCCTGGTCGAAAACGGCGTCTACCCTGATCCCACCTTCGGAACAAATCTGCGCCAGATTCCCGGCACCACCTACGCCATTGGCACGATGTTCGCCAACCAGGAAATGCCCGAAGGCAGTCCCTTCCGTCCACCGTGGTGGTACCGCGTCGAATTTCCGCTTCCCGCAGGCGAGCCTCCCGATTCAAAAGACAATCGCATCTGGCTGCATCTGGACGGCGTCAATTACCGCGCCAACGTATGGCTCAACGGCCAGCGCATCGCCACCTCAGACCAAATCGCCGGCGCCTACGCCATTCACGAGCTCGACATCACTTCCGCCGCGCGCCCCGGCAAGGGCAATGCCCTCGCCCTCGAAATCTTCGCGCCCCGCGCCAATGACCTCGCCATCACCTTTGTCGACTGGAATCCCATGCCTCCGGACAAGAATATGGGCCTCTGGCGCGGCGTCTGGCTTTCTCGCACTGGTCCGGTGGCCATGCGCAACATTCAAGTCGTCTCCCGTCTCGATCTCCCCTCACTCGCTTCCGCCCACCTCACCATCTCCACCGATCTCACAAACGCCGGCGATTACGGCGTCGGCGGCGCGCTCGACGGCTGGATCGAAGGCATCCACGTCCGCCAGAGCGTCTACCTCGAGCCGCACGAGGAAAAGCGCGTCATCTTTGCGCCACGGGGCTTTCCGGCGCTCCAACTGGCCCGCCCGCGCGTCTGGTGGCCCTACCAGATGGGCTCGCCCGAACTCTACGATCTGAAGCTGGAATTCACCGTATCTCCAGAGATGGCTCACGCCTCCGAGCGAGACCGCCTCTCCGACTCGCAGCATGTCGCCTTTGGCATCAGCCAAATCACTTCGGAACTCACTCCCGAGGGCTACCGCCTCTTCCGCGTCAACGGCCGCAAACTCCTGATCCGCGGCGCCGCATGGACTCCCGACATCCTCCAGCGCCGCCCTCCTGGCCGCCTCCCGGCCGAGTTCGACTACGTGCGCGGCATGAATCTCAACACCATCCGCCTTGAAGGAAAAATGGACGACGACGAATTTTTCTCGCTCGCCGACCGCATGGGCATCCTCATCCTTCCCGGATGGTGTTGCTGCGATGCCTGGCAGAAAAGCGCGCAGTGGGACGATGCCAATCGCCGCATCGCCGCCGCCTCACTCTCGAGCCAGCTCCTCCGCCTCCGCAATCATCCCAGCGTTCTCGCCTGGCTCAACGGCAGCGACGAACCTCCCGCGCCGGCCGTTGAGCGCATGTATCTCGACATGGAGAAACAGCTCAGCTGGCCGAAGCCCATCCTCAATTCCGCCAGCGACCGCACCACCGAAGCGGGCGGACCCAGCGGCGTGAAAATGGCCGGCCCCTACGACACCGTCCCTCCAAACTACTGGTATTTGGACACCAAACACGGCGGCGCCTTCGGCTTCGCCACGGAAATCAGCCAGGGCCCCGCCATCCCTCAGATCGAATCCCTGCGCCGCTTTCTTCCCGCGGATAAGCTGTTGCCCGTCAACGACGACTGGGACTACCACAGCGGCGGCGGCGAATACAAAAACATCAAGAGATTTACCGCCGCGCTCGCCGCGCGCTACGGCTCCATCGGCTCGCTCGACGATTTCGTCTGGAAAGCCCAGGCGGCCGCCTACGAAGGAGAGCGCGCCATGTTCGAGGCCTACGGCCGCAATAAGTACGCCGCCACCGGCGTCATCCACTGGATGCTCTCGAACGCCTGGCCCTCGCTCATCTGGAATCTCTACGATTACTACCTGCGTCCCCACGCCGGCTATTTCGGCACGAGAAAAGCCTGCGAACCGCTCCACGTCCAGTATTCCTACGACGACGGCTCCATCGTCGTCGTCAACGGCGCTGCCCAGTCTGTCTCCGGCCTGCGCGTTTCCGCAGCCGTCTACAACTTCGACCTCACCGAAAAGTTCCGCCATCAGGTGACCGTCTACGTCCCCGCGGACACGAGCCTCCACGCCTTCGCTCTCCCCAAACTCGATGGCCTCTCCAACACGTATTTCCTCCGCCTCCGCCTTGAAAACGAAAAAGGTGAACTGATCAGCCGCAATTTCTACTGGCTTTCCACCAAGCCCGACGTCCTCGACTGGGCCCGTTCCACCTGGTATTTCACGCCTCTTGAATCTCCCGCCGACCTCCGCCTCCTTTCCACACTCCCTCCAGCGGACGTCCGCGCCAGCGCGGAATTCTCCACCGCATCCTCCGGCGGCACGGAACATGGCACGGCCACCATCACCATTAAGAATGTGGGAACGTCGCTCGGATTTTTGGTCCGTTTGAAACTTGCGCGCGGAAAGGGCGGCGAAGAAGTGTTGCCCGTTCTGTGGAGCGACAATTATTTCGAATTATTTCCCGGTGAGACGCGCGAGGTCCGCGCAACTTACGATCCGAAGGATGTGGGCGGTGCTCAGCCCGCCCTCGAAGTCTCCGGCTGGAACGTCAATCGCTCGGCTAGCCGCGGTCAGTGATTTCCTGACGGTGGATTTCTTCCTTCCCTGTTTCGCTCTTTACGGCCCCATGGCAGGCGGCGGATGCGGCGTCTTCAAAAGAAAGTTCCGTGCCGCACCAAACGTGGCCACACTGATGTGTACGATCGAAGTCCACCGTTCCAGCCGGTGATGCCCCGTCCGGTGGAACCAGTAGGAAACGCCCACCGAGGCCGCCGCGCCCGCAAATTCGATCGCGGCAAACGCTGCGTGATTATCCACGATGTCGTTGGTCAGCAGCGCCTCATCCAGTCCTCGCCTCCGCGCATTCAGGGTGGACGCAAAATCCAGATACCGCGCTCCCAGCACTCCCGCGAAGAGCCAGCAATTCGTCTGATCCCAGAAGCGATGCACCTGCGGCTTTGCTTCCGGCGCTTTTGGTTTCGGGTGTTCGGGCTCCGGAGTGGCCGGCTGCGCGGGAGCCTGTTCTTCCGCGCCCGGCGGAGCCTGCTGTTGCGACGGATTCGGCTGCTGCGCCCTTACGCACGGCCCCGCAGCGAGCATCATCCCCAGCAACCACATGGAACCGATTCGGTGTGAGCGATGCCCTGTGGCAGCGAACATGAAGCCGCGATTCTACACCGATTGACCGTTCCCCACGCCGTGCCTGTACCCCATCGTGTAACCCTGTAATCATCCGTTGCGGCTCAGGCCTTCCTCCCACTCTCAAGTTTCCCTCCGACCCCGCCGATAAACATTGCAGGGAGCTTCGGCTGGCATGCCCGGCCTCATTTCCTCAGGCCGGAATACGGGCCGCCACGCATTCCCGGTGTGCAAGGAGACTCGTCATGGCCTCCCAGGATCGTTCCGCCTCGCTTCCGTTGCCCCTGGCTACACCCGCGGGGCCAGCCGACTCCGCTCCGGTTCTCGACCCCAAGATCATGCTCGCCAGTGTCGAGCAGGACCTCAGCCTTCTCCGGGAACTCGCCGAGCTTTTCTTCGCCGAGTGTCCGGGTCTTCTCTCTCAGATTCGCAATGGCGTCCGGGAGAGCAACCCCGAAGCGGTTGAGCGAAACGCGCACACGCTGAAGGGCGCTCTTTCCAATTTCGGTGCCCTGGCCGCCTGCAATGCCGCGCGCGAGCTGGAAATTCGCGGCCGCGAGGCGCGCTTCGATGGCGCGCCCGAGCTCCTTTCCTCTCTCGAGCGCGAAGTCAACCGGGCCTGCAACGCCCTTAGCATGTTTCTTCAGGAGGCGTCCCGTGAAGGTTCTGCTCGCTGAAGACGATAAGGTCCAGAGCCGCCTGCTCGAAAGACATCTCACCGGCCGCGGCCTCGAGGTTCGCGTCGCCTTCGATGCAGACTCCGCCTTGCGGGCCGCCGAAAAAGATCCGCCAGACGTCATTCTCCTCGATCTCCAAATGCCCGGCGGGACCGGCCTCGGATTCCTCAAGAAACGCAACGCGTCCAGCCGCCTCCGCGGAGTTCCCGTGATTGTCATCACAGGAATGGAAGATCAGCTGGTGATTCGCATGGCCGAGCAGCAAGGCGTCGAGTCCGTCTTTCACAAGCCCGTGGATCTCATGCTCCTCGACGTTTCCATGGAGAGCGTGCGCGCGCGCACTGCCGCCCGACCGGCCACGAGGCCCGCTCCCTGATCCGGAAAGGTTGCGCCCATGCGAATTCTCGTGGCCGACGACGATCTCACTCTCGCTCGTCTCATCGAACATCGTCTTCGCGAACGCGGCTACGAAGTGCTCGTCACTCAGGACGCCATCCAAACCTGGCAATGCATTCAGCGCGAGTCGCCCGACCTGGTCGTCCTCGACATCAAAATGCCCGGCGGTTCCGGCCTGGCCGTACTTCGCCGCCTGAAGCAGAACCTCAACAATCGCGGCGTTCCCATCATCGTGATCACCGCGGCTGAGGATCCGGCCATTCTCCAGCAGGCCGCCGACCTCCATCCCGAAGCCTTGCTCCGCAAGCCCGTGCTTGCCGCTAAGCTCGAGTTTGAGATCGCGCGTCTGCTTGCCGGCCGCGGATTCGTCAAAGCCGATGAAGCTCCTCAGTCCAAGGCGCGACGGTAGCGTCTCCCCATGCGCATCCTCATCGCTGATGACGACGAAATCTACCGCGGTCTACTCTGCTCGACTTTGTCGCGCTGGGGATACCAGGCCGTGGCCGTCTCAGACGGCGAACAGGCTCTGGCCTGCCTCTCCGCCGATGGCGCCCCCAGTCTCGCCGTCCTTGACTGGATGATGCCCGGCCTCTCCGGCCCGGAAGTCTGCAAGCGTCTCCGCGCAGTTCCCGGCCCGCGCTACACCTACCTTCTGCTGCTTACCGCGCGCGCCAAAATGGAAGAGGTCGTGGAAGGCCTCGAAGCCGGCGCTGACGATTACCTCACTAAACCCTTCCAAGCCTCCGAACTTCGCGCGCGGCTCCGCACCGCGGTCCGCATCCTCGAACTCCAGGAAAAACTTCTCGATTCCCGCCGCGAGCTCGAAGAACTCGCCACCCACGATCCGCTTACCCAGCTCTGGAACCGCCGCGCCATTCTCGAACGCCTCGCCCGGGAATGGTCTCGCGCCCTTCGCGAAAAAAAGTCCCTCGGCGTCCTTCTCGCCGATGTGGACCGGTTCAAGGAAGTCAACGACCGGCACGGCCATCTCGCCGGCGATCAGGTGCTCTGCGAAGTCGCCCGCCGCATGACCGCCGCACTGCGGCCCTACGATCTGCTCGGCCGCTTCGGCGGCGAAGAATTCCTCGTCGGCCTCTCCACCGATGCCCCGGAATCCGTCTGCCATGTTGCGGAACGTCTCCGCGAAGCCGTCGCGGCCTCCCCCTTTTCCGCCGAAGGCCTCGAATTTCCGCTCAGCGTCAGCATCGGATTGGCCGTCGCTCCCGCCGATCCCGCGGCCGCTCCCGAACTCCTCATCCATGCCGCGGATGGCGCCCTCTATCGCGCCAAGCAAGAAGGCCGTAATCGCGTCTGCTGCGCCTCGTCCGCCCCGGATCTGCACGCTTCCTCCCCGGCGCTCGCCCGGTCCACCGGCTCCTCGCGTTCCTAGCGCCGCTTCAATTGCTTTCGACGCCTCAATCCTCTATGATTCGCGCGCATTTCGATTCTCTCGTTCCCGCGAGGCCCTGCGGCGCTTGTCAGAACCCGGTTCATCGCCTTCGTCTGTCGCCTCCGTCGCTCCCGCGAGCGCCTCTGTCGGCCGCCTCCAGCAGGTTCTCGGCGTCACCTTCGGCATCGCCGTCTCCGTCGGCAATACCATCGCCGCCGGCATCCTGGGCACTCCCGGCGAGGTCGCGCGCCTTCTTCCGCTCGTGCCGCTGTTCCTCGGCGTTTGGTTCGCCGGAGGCATCTACGCCTTTATCGGCTCCATTCAGCTGGCCGAGCTCGGCGCCTTCGTCCGCCTCTCGGGCGGCCAGTACGTGTTCGCCCGCCGCGCCCTTGGTCCTTACGCCGGCTTCATCGTCGGTTGGAGCGACTGGCTTTCCTGCTGCGGCACCAACGCCGCGGTCCCCATCCTCATCGCCCAGTACCTCTCGAAGCTCGTCCCTGCGTTCAAAGGCTTCGAGCAGGCGGTGGCCATTTTCGTCGTGCTCGCCTTTGTCGCCTTGCAGTGGCGCAACGTCCGCAGCGGCAGCCGCGCCCAGGAAATCACCAGCCTGCTCAAAGGCCTCGTCTATATGGCCATCGTCGCGGCGTGCTTCCTGCTCGGCGGAGGCCACCGCGAGTCCATGGCCGGGACTGGAGCCCTCGCGCCCAACGTTTCGCTCGCCGTTGCCGTGATGCTCGCCCTCCAGGCCGTCATCTACACCTACGACGGATGGAACGGCCCCATTTATTTCTCCGAGGAAGTGAAGGATCCCGGCCGCGAAATTCCCCGCGCCATGTTCGGCGGCGTCTTCTCCACCATGGCCATTTATGTGCTCTTCAATCTCGCGCTCGTCTATGTTCTCCCGCTTCGCGCCATTGCCGGCGACGATTTCGCCATCGGCCGTGCCGCCAATCTCATCATCGGCGCGCGCGGCGAAGAGCTTCTTCTCGGCCTTCTGATCGTCGCCCTGCTCAGCGCCGCCAACGCCTATCCGCTCATGGCCACGCGCGTCCTCTTCGCCATGAGCCGCGACGGCCTGCTCTCCCGCCGCGCCGCTGCCGTCAACTCCGGCGGCACGCCCACGGTCGCGCTCGTGGCTTCGACCGCGGCCGCCATCGCGTTCATCACCGTCCGGGAATTCAATGCGCTGATCGAGATGATGGCCTACTTCTTCGTAGCCAATTACGCCATGTCGTTCCTCTCGCTTTTCATCCTGCGGTTCCGCGAGCCGGCTGCTTCGCGCCCGTATCGCGCCTGGGGCTATCCGTGGACCACGGGCTTCGCACTGTTTGGCGCGCTGGCGTTTCTGGTGGGCTCCATTGTTGCGGACCTGAAAAATCCGGATGCGGCGCACCATTACAGCGTCTGGTCGCTCGTCCTGCTGGTCCTCAGTTATCCCGCCTATCGCCTCATGCGCCGCGAGGACTACCAGCAGGAAGGATCTTAGAAACTGCAGAGCAGGCGCGAAGGTCGGCGCTACACCTTTTCCGCGATCGTTTTAGCCTGCAGGAACAGGAGCAAATAATCCTTGCCGCCCGTTTTCGAATCCGTTCCCGACATGTTGAACCCGGCGGGTGGGCCAGCCTTCGCGGTGATGCGCGGAAGTTGGGGGGAGCCGAACCCTTTGTCGCCTTCCTCTGCAAAGGTTGCGAGTCCTGCAAGTCACCCCATCTTGTGATCTCTGCAACCTGTTACGGTTGCTTCATCGATTCCAAATCCCTCTCCACCCAGTAACCTCTCCCCGGGTGTTGCACATTTTCGCCGCGCGTGCCCCCGTCCGTGGCCTGGGTTGGGTGTCCCCTTGAGGGCCCCCTTTACCGGGTGGCGCAGCCCGCCGCGGCGGGTGGGTGCCTTCTTGCCGCAGCCACAACACTCGTCTACATTTTTCGAACTCATCCTGGCCCCCGGATGCGATAATTAGAAAAGAAGAAGGAGGCGCGCTATGTCCACTGGGTCGGAGAGCGTGATTGTGCGAGACCCTGACATCCTGAGCGGCCAGCCCGTCTTCCGTGGCACGCGCGTCCCCTTCCAGGCCCTTCTTGACTACCTGGAGGGCGGAGATACGCTGGATGAATTCCTGGAACAGTACCCTGGCGTCTCCCGCGAACAGGCTATCGCCGCTCTGGAGGAAGCCAAAGCGCTCGTTCTGGCACGCTTCGAGAAATGAGAGTTTTGATCGACGAGTGCCTTCCGGCCGGACTGAAGGACTCACTTGTGGCCTTGGGTTATGAGGC
>DATKNR010000004.1:0-5769 GCA_035541255.1 Patescibacteria group bacterium
GATGTTGTCGGGAAGGATGATGTAGTAGCGGGTAGCGTCGAGGAGCTGGCCCGGGCCGAACAGGACATCTGCAAATTGGGGCTGTAGAAATTGCCGGCCGGTGCCGCCCGTGCCGTGGAGGATCAGCACCGCGTTGGTGACGCGGCCGGTGGTGTCCTTTGCCGGTTTGCCGAGGGTGAGGTAGTGCAGGCGCAGCTCGGGGAGCGATTCACCCGAGCGGAAATGAAAATCGCGAGCGATGTAGTCATGCACCTCGGGCGGGGGATACGACGACGGCTGCTGCGCGGGTGCGGGGGCCGCCAGCTGCGCGATGACCAGCAGGAAAAACGCAGATCTCCACAGAATTCGCATCAGTCTCATCCCTCCGGCGCGGCACTGTAGCACAGCCGAGAAGAGGCCGGGACCGGGTTGAAAGGGCAGCCTCTGTGAACGCAGGGCCACGCTCGCGTGAACCCCCGGATGCACACGCCCCGCTGCCTATGCGGATCTTCCCGGCCCTTTCACACAGCAAACACACGCACTTCATCAATATTTTCTTTCGCCGTAACCCACCCCTGAAAGAAGAGGGTTAGAACTCGCTTCGGTCCTTCCAAGGAGGTCCACGCAAACATGAGCAAAATTGAAAGTCAGCACGCATTCGAAACGCCCGCGGCGCTGTGGCGGAAGACGCTGGCGGTGCTGGTGGCCGCGGCGTTCATGCTGGCGCCGGCTGGTCTGGGGTTTTCGCCGGCCCGGGTGGAAGCGGCACCGCTGCCGCTGCCGCCGGCGCCGGCGCCGACGCCTGCTCCGAACGGCTGCAACCTCGATCCCCTGCACCACAAAATCAAACACGTGGTGTACATCCAGTTCGACAACGTGCATCTGGAGCGAGACAACCCGAATGTACCCTCCGACCTCGAGCAGATGCCGAACCTGCTGAACTTTCTGAAGGGCAAAGGAACGCTGCTGACGAACAGCCACACGCCGCTGATTTCGCACACCTCGGACGACATCCTCACGTCGCTGACCGGAGTGTACGGCGACCGGCACGGAGGATCGGTGGGCAACAGCTTCGGGTTCTTTCCTCTGCCGGGGACAAGCACGAAGCCAGACCTGTTCGACAGCACGTTCACGTACTGGACCGACCCGGTGAGCCTGGCGACACCCTCGACCGATCCGAACCCGATCATGATCGCGGCGAACGGAAAAAACGCTCCGGCGCCGTGGGTGGTGTACACGCGGGCGGGCTGCAATTTCGGAGCCGTGTCGATCGCCAACATGGAACTGGAAAACGTGTCGAGCGACGTGGCCACGGCGTTCGCCGGCGATCCCGGGGTGCTGGCGGACGCGCAGGCGGAAGCCAGCTCCAACTTCAACAAAGCGGTAGCGGATTTTGAAGGCATCGCCATTCACTGTGCGACGGGCGATGCCGTCTGCTCCAGCGGGAATACCGGTGTACCGGACGTGCTGCCGGATGAACCGGGAGGCTACTCGGGCTTCAATGCGCTCTACGGACACAAATTCGTGGCGCCGGTGATCAGCCCCGGAGGGCCGCTCCAAGACCTGGACGGCAACCTGGTGACCGACAATCACACGAACCAGGGCTTCCCGGGTTTCGGTGCGATCTCCGCATCGCAGACGCTGGCGTATGTGGCGTCGATGCTGGAACACAACGTTCCGGTGGTGTATTCGTACATTTCCGACGCGCACGATAACCACGCAACGGGCAGCTCCGGCAATCCCTACGCTCCCGCAGAGTGCAAGACGAACCCGGAAAGCGGGGCGCTGGGGCCGGGCAACGCATGCTACGAGGCGCAATTGCAGGCGTACAACAGCGCGTTCGGCAAATTTTTCGCGCGGCTGGCCGCGGACGGAATCGACCAGACCAACACACTGTTCCTGATCACGACCGAGGAGCAGGATCATTTTGCCGGCGGACCGGCGACGCCGGCCGACTGCGACGGCGTCAACGTGACGTGCAGCTACGCGAAACTGGGGGAAGTGGACGTGAACACGACAGCGCTGCTCAACGCGATCGACCCGAACCTGGCGAGCACCTTCTTCGATCTGCATTTCGACATGGCACCTACGTTCTACATTTCCGGCAACCCGGCGCCGAACGCGCCGATCACGCGTGAGTTCGAACGCGCGACGGGAAAACTGACGGCGGTGAGCCCCATTACGGGGAACACTGACAACCTGACCGTGGCGATGGCTGATCCAGTGGGGATGAAGCTGCTGCACATGATTACGGCGGACCCGCAGCGGACGCCATCGTTCGTGATGTTCGGCAACCCCGACTACTACTTCCAGACGTACGGGACGCCGACGGTGGTGGAGTCGCCAGCGTTTGCGTGGAACCACGGCGGGATTCAGCCGGAAATCACGACGACGTGGGCGGGGTTCGTGGGACCCGGTATTCGAGGCAATGTGACGGACGGCCACACGTTTGCCGATGAAACCGACTACAGGCCCACGATGCTGGCGCTCGTGGGCTTGCAGGACGACTACCAGCACGAAGGACGCGTGCTGACGGAGATCATGCAACCCTCGGCAGTGCCGTCCGGCGTGAGCAGGAATTCTGCTGATTTCCTGGCGCTCGCCGCCGCGCTCAAAAGAATTAACGCGCCACTGGGGCCGCTCTCCCAGGACGCTCTGAAGATCTCCACGGTGGCGTTGAACGGGAACGATGCGAACGACGCGACGTACAACTTCTTGACCAATGAGATCAGCACGATCACTACCATTCGCGACAACCTGGCGGGGCGGATGCTCAACCTGCTGGAAGACGCGGAATTCAATGGAAGAGCGATCCGGCCGGGCCAAGCACTGCCGCTGATCATCGAGGCCGACGCCCTGCAGGCCTACGTCCACTTCCTTGAAGCGATCGTCACCCGATAGCCGGGAATCGGCCTGAAACAAACGGAACGGCAGGGGCTTTCCCGGCCCCTGCCGTTCTTGTCTTTCTGCGCGGCTGCGGCGCGGGAGGGAACCCTTAAGGCGGGCAAGATGCCGGCGCTACGGCCCCAGGGCCTGGAGCCGCTCGCGGGCGTAGGCGGCGGATTTGCCGTTGGGAGACAGCTCCAGATACTTCTGGAAGGCCTGTTTGGCTTCGGGAACTTTGTGCTGGGCTTCGAAGGCATCGCCGAGATTGATATAGGCGATTCCGCGATTGGGATCGAGGGCGAGAGCCTTTTGGAGCCACTCGACGGCCCCATCGTAATTGCCCTGGCGGAAAAACGCGTAGCCGGCGTTATTGGCGAACAGCGCGCTTTTGGGATCGAGCTTCGCCGCCGCCTCGAATTTTTCGGCCGCCTCCGTATAGTTTTTCTCCTTATACAGGCGGACGCCCTGATCGTTCAGTCCGGCGGCACTATCGGCGGCCGGTGGTGCATGGCCGGGCTGCTTATTCTGTTTGGCGAGCAGAGCCTTCGCGGCGGCGAGCTGCTTTTTCAGCTCTTCGTTCTGCTTGTTGGCGGCCAGAATCTCGGCGCGCATGCCTTCCAGCTCGGCGTTCACTTTGATCGCGTCTTCGCCCAGTTGCTGCGAGGAGGCGCTTAGAAACTCGGATTCGTGTTTCAGGTCGAAAATGAAATCGCCGCCCTCGCTGCCCACCAGATTGCCGAACACGGGAGTCTGGTGCGAAAGCGAGGAGACGGCCGGAATCACGTAGGCGGCGAGTTCGGTCCCGGTGATGACGCCGTCGCCATTCAAGTCGGCGCGGCCGTCGAGAGCCTGAAGCAATGTCCAGGTGAAGATGGAGTGGCCGTTGGGACCGTTGTCGGCCACCTGCTCATCGGCGCCGCCCGCAGTGAACATCTGGCGGGCCTCGCGGCGGGCGATTTCCTGAAGGTAATTGATGGTGCCTGCCATGGCGCCGCCACCGCGGGTGAGCGCAAGACCGCTGTAACAGGAATCCATGATGAACAGGAGATGCTTTGCGGGAATGGCTTCTGAGATGTCCTGAAAATTGCTCATGGAGATGGCCTGGCCCTGGTAATCGGTGACTCCGGCATCGACCGGGATGATGTAGCCGAGGTCGCGTCCGCTGGGAAGCTTGCGGGTGGCGCCGTGACCGGCGAAGAAAACGAAGACGCGGTCCTCGCGCTTGACCATGGCAGGATCGGCGAGCTTGTCGCCGAGCAGGGAAAGGATTTTTTCGCGCGTGGCGTCTTTGTCGAAGAGCGCGAAAACGTTCTCGGGCTTGAAGTGATACTTCTGGATGAGAACGTCGCGGACGGACTGAGCGTCCTTGACGGCGTACTGCAATTTGGGCCAGCTCTGGTAATCGTCGATGCCGATGACGGCGGCCCAGCTTTCGCGATAGGGCGATTCGAACACGGAAGCGGATGCGGAGGCCGCCTGCACGGAAGCGCCTGTATCGGGCGCAAAGTCGCTGCCCTTCCAGGAAGCGAAGCGGTAGCCCTGCGACCGGAGCGTCTCGATCAGCTCGGGCAGCACGGCGGCCGCGCGCGGGTGGATATCGTGAAACAGAATGATGCCGCGGCCGACCTGCGCGATGCGGTCGAACACACGCTGCGCGATGGATTTCGGAATGGGATCGGCCCAGTCCATCGAGTCGATGTTCCACAGCATCATCTTCATCTTTTGCGTGGCGACAAAATCGCTGATGGCTTCGTTGGTGGCGCCGTAGGGCGGGCGGAAGAGCGACGGGTCACCCTTCTCGATGTCGCGCAGCAGCGTGTCTGTGCTCTCGATCTCCTGCGTGTAGCCCGCCGGATTCAGCCTGGTGAGCAGGGGATGGCTGTAGGAGTGGTTGGCAAGTGTGGAGCCTTCCTCCATGATCCGGTAGCTGGCGGAAGAGGCCGTGGTCCACTTCACGTTGCCGTCTTTTTCGAAAGAGCCGAGATTGCGGCCGACCTCGAAGAAGACAGCTTCCAGCTTGTACTTCTTCAGGATGGCCAGGATTTCGTCGGTGTAACGCGGATGCGGGCCATCGTCGAATGTAAGCAGCAGCGTTTTCGGGGGCAGCTCGGTGCCCATGATGGCGTTGGCGAGTTTCTTCTTTCTTTCCGGAACGGGGGCCAGGGCCACGGGCTCGCCGGGCTCGTATTCCTTCAGGATCTGGTCGCGCTGATATTTCTGATTGATGTAGGCGAGGTAGCGGTCCCAGGCCTCGCGGCGAACCACCATGCCGCGCGGGCGAAATTGTCGGAAGGCCAGATCGATCTCTTTCTCGTAGAGCGACTGAATCTGATTGAGCGCGGCGACGTCTTCCGCCACGCGCTTGGAGAGCGCGGCAGCGCCGGGGTATTTCGGAATATCTGCGGACAGCTCGTCGAAGATGTCGCGAAAGGCGAGCTTATCGGCATCGTGGTAGTCGGAATTATTTTCCACGCGGTCGAGGAAGGACCCCGTCAGCGGGAAAGCGGAACCGGCGAGCTCTGCGGCGAGCTGCCCGCTCATTTGGGAGAGGCGGACGGCATTCTGCTCGAAAAGCATGCGGCCGACGAGGAGCACCCGGCCGCGGGTGGATTCGTCGAGCGCGTCTTCGTTTTCCGTAAGGACGATGATTTTGCGGAAATTGGCGACGATGTCGTCCTGCTGCTGGGCAACCTGAGCGGAGGCGGGCGCGGCGGACTGTCCCGCGGCTGGAGCAGGCGCTACGGAGGGCCGCCGAGACACCACGTACCAGCACACCCCGGCCAGCACCAGGACGATGGAGAACACGAGAAACAGTTTTTTCGGGCGCATTCGATATGTTCCGGATGGCGCTGCCGGACGAGCCGCAGAGCCACACTAGCAAACCCGCGGCAAAAATCCAGTTAT
>DATKNR010000005.1:0-23275 GCA_035541255.1 Patescibacteria group bacterium
GGCGACGAGCGGCTCTCCATGACCGTCTCCGGCTACATCTCGCGCCCCGAGGTGCAGCGGCCCAATCGCAACGCGATCTACATATTCATCAATCGCCGCCTGGTGCGCGACCGCCTTCTCCTCCATGCGCTCACCGAGGCCTACCGAAACGTCCAGCCGCCCGGCGTGTTTCCCGCGGCGCTGCTGTTTCTTGACCTGCCGCCGGAAGAGGTGGACGTCAACGTCCACCCCTCGAAGATCGAGGTGCGCTTTCGCCACCAGCAGTTCGTGCACGACTTCACGCGCGATGCGCTTCGCCAGGCGCTCTCGCGCGCCCGCCCCATCGCCACATTTCCCGCTGCGGCGGCTGCGACGGCGCCGGGGGGCGCGCTCCACGCCGCACCGGATCCGGCGGATGGGGTCCCGCCGCCGGCGGAATCGCGCGCTGTTCCCCCGGCGGGCCTTGGAATGACAGCCGGTCCCGCGCCGGTTTCACCGTCCGCCGACTTCGCGCTGACCGGCGCGCCCTGGCAGCCCGAAGCGCTGCGGTTCGGATTTTCTCCGGGGGCGGCACTTCCCACAGCAGATGAATTCGCGGCGCAGTTTCGGGCCGCCGCACATCAGGACCCTCTCGAAGCGCACACCTCCGCTCCCAACGGCGACCAGCTTGCCGATTTGAAACCGCTGGGCCAGGTGAGCGCGAGCTACATCGTGGCGGTAAATTCTTCCGGCCTGTGGCTGGTGGACCAGCACGTGGCCCACGAACGTGTGCTCTTCGAGCAGCACCTCGAGGCGCGCCGCGCGGGCACGGTTCCCGGCCAGCGGCTTCTGGTCCCGCTGGTCGTGGAGCTCTCGCCGCGCCAGCTCGTCATCGCGGAGCAGATTGCGGACGAACTCGCCGCCAACGGATTCGAGGTGACCTCGATGGGACCGCGCTCGGTGGCCATCCAGGCCGCGCCGGCGCCCGTCTCCGCGCCGGATGTCGAACGGCTGCTGCGCGAAATCCTGGACGCGGTGGACCGCGAAAACCAGGCGATTTCCATCGAGACGCTACAGGCCAAAATCGCCGCTTCCACCGCCTGCCACGCGGCCATCAAGGTGAACACGCCGCTCGACGCAAAGCGGATGGAATGGCTTCTCGCGGAGCTGGCGAAAACAGATTGCCCCATGAGCTGCCCGCACGGCCGGCCAGTGGTGCTGCGCTATTCCGTGCGCGAGATTGAAAAGGCGTTCAAACGGACGTGAACGTTCACCGCACTTTTCGCCTTCAACTTTCGACTGTCGGCCTGTAGCATCATCCGGGCAAATTCATGTCCGGTCTGATCATCGCCATTGACGGCCCGGTGGGTTCGGGAAAAAGCACGGTTGCGCGGCGCGTGGCCGAATTGCTGGGGTACCTGCACCTAGACTCGGGCGCGATGTACCGCGCCGTGGCGCTGCGGGCGGCGCGCGCCGGAGTCTCGCTGGAGGACGCCGCGGCGCTCGAGCGGGTGGCGCGCGAAGCACGAATCGAGATGCAGATGGACGGAACGGAGCGGCGCGTGATCCTGGACGGCGAAGACGTGTCCGACAGCCTTCGCGGGCCGGACATGTCACAGCAGGCCTCTCGCGTCGCGCTGGTGCCCGGCGTCCGCCGCGTGCTGGTGACTCACCAGCAGCGTATGGGCGCCGCGGGCGGCATCGTGGTCGAAGGACGCGACATCGGCACGGTCGTATTTCCCCAAGCGGGACTGAAGATTTTCCTCGATGCCGATGCCGAGGTGCGCGCGCGCCGCCGGTGGCTCGAGTACGAGCAGAAAGGGGTGCACGTCGAGTTCCCGTCCGTGGTGGAAGATTTGCGCGATCGCGACCGGCGCGACCGCGACCGCGCCGCCTCGCCGCTCCGGCGCGCTCCCGATGCCGTCTATGTGGATTGCTCCGCGATGGACCCGGAAGAAGTGGCGCGGCTGATCGCCATGCTCGCGCGGGACCGCGAACCTGCTGAGCGATCGCAGCCTCGCATGGCCTGATCGCTGCCCCCTGTTTTCCGGATCGTTTATTTGTCGAGGTTCGTTCGCGTCACGCGGCGATGGACTTCAGCTCGGGCTGGACATCGAGGCGAGGAATTCCGCGTTCGACTTCGTTTTCCCCAGCCGTCCGAGCAACAGTTCCATCGCTTCCACAGGCGACAGCGGGTTCAGCACCTTGCGCAGCACCCAGATGCGGTTCAGCTCATCGGGCGGCAGCAGCAATTCTTCCTTTCGGGTGCCGCTGCGGTTGATGTCGATGGACGGGAAGATGCGCTTGTCCACCAGCCGCCGGTCCAGGTTGATTTCCATGTTGCCGGTGCCCTTGAATTCCTCGAAGATCACGTCGTCCATGCGGCTGCCCGTGTCGATCAGCGCCGTGGCGATGATGGTCAGCGAGCCGCCTTCCTCGACGTTGCGCGCCGCGGCAAAAAAGCGCCGTGGCCGCTGGAGGGCATTCGCGTCGATACCGCCGGACAGTACCTTGCCCGAGGGCGGCGTGACGGCGTTGTAGGCGCGCGCCAGGCGCGTGACGGAGTCGAGCAGAATCACCACGTCCCGCTTGTGTTCCACCAGGCGCTTGGCCTTTTCCAGCACCATTTCCGCAACCTGGATGTGCCGTTGTGGCGGCTCATCGAAGGTCGAGCTGATGACCTCGCCCTTCACCGTGCGCTGCATGTCCGTGACTTCTTCCGGCCGCTCGTCGATCAGAAGAACGATTAAGGCGACTTCCGGATGGTTCGTGGTGACGGAGTTGGCGATGGACTGCAGCATCATGGTCTTGCCGGTTCGCGGCGGCGCCACGATCAGCCCGCGCTGGCCCTTGCCGATGGGACACAGCATGTCCAGCACGCGTCCCATCAGGTTCTCCTTGGTGGTTTCCAGGCGGATACGTCCGTGCGGGTAGAGCGGCGTCAGGTTGTCGAAGAAAATCTTGTTCCGCGCCACTTCCGGGTCTTCAAAGTTGACGGCCTCCACCTTGATCAGCGCGAAATAGCGTTCGCCGTCCTTGGGCGGGCGGACCTGGCCGGAGACCGTGTCGCCGGTGCGCAGGTCGAATTTGCGGATCTGGGAGGGCGAGACGTAGATGTCGTCCGGCCCAGGCAGGTAGTTGTACTCCGGCGCGCGCAGGAACCCGAACCCGTCCGGCAGGCACTCCAGCACTCCCTCGGAAAAGATCAATCCGTTCTTCTCCGTTTGCGCGCGCAGGATCTGGAAGATCAACTCCTGCTTGCGCATGCCGCTCGCGCCGGGGATGTTCAGTTCCTTGGCGATTTTTGCCAGGTCGGTGATATTGCGTTCTTTCAGTTCAGCCAGGCTGATGCTCATTTCTGTTCCTTCCTCTTGCAGTTTCTTCTGGGTCATACTCGCTTTCTTTCTTCTGGATTTGCACTCGCCGTCTTTCGCTATGCTCCGCAAAAGTTCAGCGTTTCGCCGCCGCGGCCGCCGCGCGATGCGCGGTTCCGCGGACAGGATTCACTTGCCTATCGTGAACTCTTCCGGAAAGCCTGCAGTCCGAGTGAACCGCAAGAGCCGGAGGGTTGAAGACCGGACAATTCGCAATGGCGCACGCCAGCCCGGAATCACGTTCCGGAACCGGCAGGGCCGGGGGAGCCTCGCTTAGTTCGCAAGCTCCTTGTCGGAACCTACCGTGGAATCGAACGCCGGAGCCACCTCCGGCACCGGTGCGGCAGCGGCGGCCGGCTTGGCGCGCTCAAGCGCCGTGGCCAGCACGTCGTCCATCGTGTCCACAAATTTGATCGTCATGGCCGCCTGGATTTCCTGCGGGACGTCGGCCAGGTCCTTCTCGTTGTCCTGCGGCAGAATCACCGTATAGATTCCGGTCCGGTGGGCCGCGAGCAACTTCTCCTTCACGCCGCCGATGGCCAGGACCTTGCCGCGCAGCGTAATTTCGCCCGTCATGGCCACGTCGCAGCGCACTGCCGTGTGCGTGAGCGCGCTGGCGATGGCGGTGCCGATGGTGATCCCCGCCGAGGGCCCATCCTTGGGAATCGCGCCTTCGGGGACGTGCACGTGGATATCCATGCGCCGGTAGAACTCGCGCGCCAGGCCAAATTGCGCCGCGCGCGAGCGCACGTAGCTCATGGCCGCCTGCGCCGACTCCTGCATCACGTCGCCCAGCTGTCCGGTCAGAGTCAGCCGGCCTTTGCCTTCCATCAGGCTAACTTCCGTGGCCATCACCTGGCCGCCTACTTCCGTCCAGGCCAGGCCCATTGCGAGACCGACTTCGCTTTTCTTTTCAGCGCCCAGGTCGCGGAATTTGATCACGCCCAGAAAATCGGGGACGGTGTCCGGTTGTACGGTGATATTTGCCGGCGCGGCCTTCGCGCCGCTGGCCGCCTGCTCCACCACCTTGCGCGCCACTTTCCTGGAGACATTGGCGATTTCCCGCTCCAGATTGCGCACTCCGGACTCGCGCGTGTAATGCCGCACCATATAGCGCAGGGCATCGCGCTCGAACTTCAGATCGCCCTCGGAGACGCCGTTGCGTTCCCGCTGCTTTTTCACCAGGTAGCGCTCGGCGATCTCGATTTTTTCCTGCTCCGTGTAACCGGAAAGCCGCAGCACTTCCATGCGGTCCTGAAGCGGCTGCGGCACGGTGTGCAGCACGTTGGCTGTGCAGATGAACATCACCTTGGAAAGGTCGTACTCCACGTCCAGGTAGTGATCAGAGAATGCGTGGTTCAGCTCCGGATCCAGCACTTCCATCAGCGCCGCGCTCGGGTCTCCGCGAAAATCCATGGACATCTTGTCCACTTCGTCCAGCAGGAACACAGGGTTCGTCGTCCCAGCCTTGCGCATCATCTGGATGATCTGTCCCGGCAGCGCTCCGATGTAGGTCCGCCGGTGCCCGCGGATTTCCGCCTCATCCCGCACGCCGCCGAGCGACACGCGCACGAATTTGCGCCCGGTGGCCCGCGCGATGGACATGCCCAGCGACGTCTTGCCCACTCCCGGCGGTCCCAGGAAACACAGGATGGAGCCCTTGGGGTTCTTCACCAGCTGCCGCACCGCCAGGAATTCGAGGATGCGCTCCTTGATCTTCTCCATGCCATAGTGGTCTTCGTCCAGAATCTTGTGCGCCCGCGCGATGTCGCGGATTTCCTTGCTCTTCTTCTTCCAGGGCACAGCCAGCAGCCATTCCAGGTAGTTGCGCGACACGGTGGATTCGGCCGACATGGGCGGCATCTGCTCCAGCCGGCGCAGCTCCTGGGTGGCCTTCTCGCGGGCGTCCTTGGTCATTCCCGCCGCGTCAATCTTCTTTTTGAGCTCCTCGATTTCGTTCTTCTCGCCGCGGCCCAGCTCTTTCTGAATGGCCTTGATCTTTTCGTTCAGGTAATACTCGCGCTGCGCCCGTTCCATCTGCCGCTTGACGCGGTTGTTCACGCTGCGCTCGACGTTCAGCTTGTCGATTTCGATCTCCAGGATGTCCGCCACCCGCCCCAGGCGCTCGAGCGGGTCGAACATTTCCAGCAGTTCCTGCTTCTCCTCCACGGAGATTTGCAGGTTCTGCGCCACGGAGTCCGAGAGCCGCACAGCATCGTCAGACCGCACGGCCGCCATCACCGTGTCGTAATTCAGGCTCTGGGAGAGCTTCACGTACTGCTCGAACAGCTGGCTCACCCGTGCGACCGTCTGCTCCACCTGCGGCGAGTTTTCCAGGCGGCCAGGCATCAGCCGGATGCTGGCGCGGAAGAAGCCGTCTTCCGTGGTGATCTGGAGCACCTTGGCGCGTTCCGTGCCTTCGACCAGCACGCGAATGTTGCCGTCGGGGAGCTTCACGCTCTGGACGATGCTGGCCAGCGTGCCCACCGTGTGGATCTCTTTGGGCTTCGGTTCGTCGACGGAAGCGTCGAGCTGCGTGGCCAGAAAGATTTTCTTGTCGCCCGCGAGCGCCTCTTCCAACGCCCGAACGGAAGATTCGCGGCCCACGATGAAGGGGGTCATCATTTGCGGGAAAATCACCATTTCCCGCACCGGCATCATCGGCACACGCTTCAGTTCGAGTTTGTCCTTGCTGAACATCCGGTTGGATTCGGTCCCCACCGCGAGCCCGGCCTCAGCCCGCCTTCTCCAGCAGGCTCCAGTTGATTTCCCGCGTCCGGATCATCTCCGCGGTCACGAAGAACTCCCGCGGCTTCCGCTGTCCCGGCGCGTGGTACATCAGGTCGAGCATCAGGTCCTCGAGGATCATGCGCAGTCCGCGCGCGCCGACCTTGCGCTTCATGGCTTCTTCGGCCACGGTTTCCAGCGCGTCATCGGTGAACCGCAGGCGGATATTCTCGAACTCAAACAGCCGCTGGTACTGCTTCACCAGCGCGTTCTTCGGTTCCGTCAGGATGCGCACCAGAGCCGTCTTGTCCAGGTCGCCGAGCACGCCCACCACCGGCAGCCGCCCCACGAACTCCGGGATCATCCCGAACTTGATCAGGTCGGTGGGCTGCGCCTGCTCCAGCAGCGCGATGTTCCTCCGCCCCGGCGACGGGGCCGGCGCGTCCGTGTGGAAGCCCAGCGATTTGCGCCCTGCCCGCCGTTCGATCACCTTCTCCAGCCCCACGAACGCTCCGCCGCAAATGAACAGGATATTCGTCGTGTCCACCGGCGTGAATTCCTGGTGCGGGTGCTTGCGGCCTCCCTGCGGTGGCACGTTGGCCACCGTGCCCTCCAGAATCTTCAGCAGCGCCTGCTGTACGCCCTCACCGGAAACGTCGCGGGTGATCGACGGGTTGTCGTCCTTTTTTGCGATCTTGTCGATTTCGTCGATGTAGATGATCCCCTGCTGCGCCCGCGCCACATCGCCGTCCGCGTTCTGCAGCAGCTTCAAGATGATGTTCTCCACGTCCTCGCCCACGTAGCCGGCTTCGGTCAACGTGGTCGCGTCCACGATGGCGAACGGCACTTCCAGCATGCGGGAGAGAGTCTGCGCCAGCAGCGTTTTGCCCGTTCCGGTCGGCCCGATCAGCAGGATGTTGGACTTGGTCAGCTCGACGTCGCTCGGCTGGCGGTTCAGGAAGATGCGCTTGTAGTGGTTATAGACTGCCACCGCGAGCTTCTTCTTGGTCTTCTCCTGGCCGATGACGTAGCTGTCCAGAAACGTCTTGATCTCCGGCGGCCGGGGAGGACGCCGCGCCGGTGGCGTGGCCTGCTCCCGCTTCTCCTCTTCGAGGATCTGGTCGCAGACCCGCACGCATTCGTCGCAGATGTACGCGCGCGGATAGTCGGAAGGCGAACTGATCAGCTTCTCGACCTGCTCCTGGGTCTTGTGGCAGAACGAACAGCGCAAACCTTCTTCTGGCGTGAGTTTTTTCACCGGTTTGGAGGCCTCCGGCTCCCTACCCCTGGGGAGCCAATCGGCTCGATTCTACTCGTTCTTAACGCCGTGCAACCCCCGCGGCGCCTTCCCGATACTAACCCTTTGGAACAGCCCCCGCCCTTTTGCCCTTTAGCGGTGCTTCTCAATGATTTCGTCGACCATCCCGTAGGCCTTGGCCTCTTCCGCGGACATGATCAGGTCGCGCTCCACGTCTTTCTCGATTTTCTCCAGGGGCTGGCCCGTGTGCTTGAAATAAAGCTGATTGATCACCGCGCGCATGCGCAGGATCTCCTTCGCGTGGATGTCAATGTCCGTGGCCTGCCCGGAAAGGCCGCTCATCCACGGCTGGTGAATGAGAATCCGGGAATTTGGCAGGGTAAACCGCTTCTTGGGCGCCCCGGCCGCCAGCAGGAGCGAAGCGATCGAGGCCGCCTGTCCCACGCAGATGGTCACGACATCCGGCCGCACGAACTGCATGGTGTCGTAAATGGCCATTCCCGCGGTGATCGACCCGCCCGGCGAATTAATGTAGAGGGAAATGTCCTTCTCCGGGTCTTCCGCTTCCAGAAAGAGAAGCTGGGCAGTGGCCAGGTTGGCGACGTGGTCGTCGATCGGCGTGCCGATGAAGATGATGTTGTCCTTCAGCAGCCGGGAATAGATGTCGTAGGCCCGTTCGCCGCGGTTGGTCTGCTCGACCACCATCGGCACCAGCGTTGTTGCGCGCGAAATATGCTCGTTATCGAAATTCATCTACGTTTGATATTTCAGGTCGTCCCTGTGAGGCCGGACCCGGAAGCTTTCTCTTACTTGGCGGCGGTTTCAATCCGGGCGGTGCGGTGAAGCCACTCGAGAACTTTTTCACCCCGTAGCTTCGACCTCATCGTATCCAGCGTTCCTTCCTTTGTCAAGCGCGCCCGGAGCGCCTGTGCCGACTCGCCACTGTGCTCGCCCGCGTGCGCCAGCTCCTGGTCCAGTTCCTCCTCGCTCACTTCGATCTTTTCGGCGTCGGCAATGCGGTCGAGCAGGATTTCGCCCTTCACGTCGTCCACGGCCGGCGCCCGCTGCCGGGCGCGAAGCGCGGCCCAGTCCACGTTCACGCCCCTCGGATCCGTTCCTTGCGCCACCAGCGCCCTGACCAGGTTGCGCAGCCGCGTGTCCATTTGCTGCTCCACCAGGGCCTCGGGAACCGGAAAATCGTGCCGGCTCAGCAACGCGCCGAGGATTTTCTCCTTCACCATCTCGGCACGCCGCCGGTCCCGTGCCTTCTCCATCTGCTCGCGCAGCTGACCACGCAGCTCCTCGAGCGAGGAAGCCTTGCTCACGTCTTTCGCAAACGCGTCGTCGAGCGCCGGCAGCTTCTTCTCTTTCAGCTCGAGCACATTCACGGTGTAAGAGACCGTCTTCGCCTTCAGCCGCGCGTCCGGGAATTCCTCGGAATAGGTCACGTCGAACTTTTTCTCTTCGCCCGGCTGGGCCCCGCGCAGGTTCTGCGTGAAGCCTTCCACAGTTTCGTCCCCACCGATGTGGCATAGGACGTTTTCCGACCGGATGGGCGCCCCGCCGTCAGCCGGAATGCCAAGCACCTTGAGGACAGCAAAGTCCCCGTCTTTTGCCGCACGGCCTTCGATGGGCGCATAGGTGGCCGCGCGCTCGCGCATCTGTTCGAGCGCCTTCCCCACGTCCGCCTCCGCGATGTCCATCGCCGGCAATTCCACGGTCAATTCCTTGTATTCGCCCAACTGGAATTCCGGCAGCACTTCGAAGGAGGCGCGGAATTTCACGCCGCCGCCCTCCACCCAATCCACCTGATCGAGCTGCGGACGCGTGACCATGGACAGCTTCTGATCCGCCACCGCCTTTTCCAGGTATTCCGGGACCAGCTTCTCGAGCACATCGCCCTTGATCTCTTCCGCAAACCGCCTGCGGATCAGAGACACCGGCGCCTTGCCGGGACGGAATCCGGGCACCCGGGCGATACGCGCCAGGTCACGCGCCACTTTATCAGTGGTCTTTTCAACTTCCGGCCCGGGAATCTCCAGTTCGAGTTGCCGCCGGCAGGTTGCAGTGGCTTCCGTCACGATTGGTTCGGTTCCTTTTCGCGGCGCTCCCCGGCGCCGGAAGAGCGGACGCCAAGTGGCACACAGGTTGTCCCGTAATTCCCATCCACGGCATGAAGATGGAGCGACCGATGGGAATTGAACCCACGCCTATACCTTGGCAAGGTATCGTTCTACCGTTAAACTACGGTCGCTGTGCGCTTCCCGAGGAAGGCTTTAATTTTATAGCACGCCTCTTGCTGCCCGTACAAGCCGGGCGCGCACCTGAGCCGCGGCCGTTCAGTTGATTTCCTGAATCCTGGTGCTTCGCACGACCGGAGATTTTTTCTGCCGTTCGGCGAATCCCGTGGCTTTTCCACGGTCGATATACACACGGGCAAAGCGTTCGCCGTCCTTGTAAAACACGGTCACCTGCCAGTGATGGTGCTTGCGCCTCTTGTCCTTGCCCAGGCGGCTCTTGCCTTTTCTGCCCGCTACGACTCCCTTGGCCATCGGTGCTTCTCTCCTTGATCGCCGGCGCGCCGTCCCGACCCCATGCCCGCGCATGCGGCGGCACGCCTGGGCGCGTTCCTTAAGATTCCTTCGCGACTGCGTTCCATTGGAAGCAGGTCGGCTGGACGATCCTGCCGGATATCGCTAGCCCAGAAAGGATAGCAACTCTCCCCCTTCCGGCCCACAAAAACCTGCTTCTATACATGGGCAGGGACTTAGCCGTTCGGTTAAGCCCGCCGCTATTCCGAAACGCGGCTCTCCCCTGTCTTATCCTAGAAATCCCGGAGTGACACCCCTGCCGCTTCGGATTCTGATGCTCTTTCCCGAGGAGGGGTTACACATTTGCGTGTTTTTAACCATTCTGTACCGAACTTTTCTCGCCCCCCATGCGTCTATAGGGTGTAGGGAGCGCTGGCGCTGCGACATCGAGTCGCGGCGCAGCCTGGAGGGACCAGTTCCGGAGAAAGACCATGAACATCACCCACATCCAGTTGCACGACCCGGTCGCCGTGGAAGCCATGGCGCCCACACCGCGTACCGTGTTGGAACGGCTTCGCGGGCTCCTCTCCGCCGGCGTACAGGCCACTCCTGACGTCAATCGCCCCAACTTCTTCACCCTGATCGACAACAACCTCAGCATTTACTTTTACATTTCCCCAGTGAGCGCGAAGGTGTGGGTGCTTGAGAGCCGTCTGGCCAAGCCGACATCCGCGGAGTGTTTTGCCGCCGCGCAAACGGCCTGAACGTTCCGATTTCCATCCCTGATTGAATTCGGTTCCCCGCCGGGGGATTCGCGTAAGATGGCCGCCCCGGGGCCGTCACTTCACTTGTTTGGACCGGGGGCGGGGGCCTCCGGCGGTACTGCCTGCTGCGGAGTGAAATCGAGCTGCACCAGGGTGTACGCATCCATCTTGAAAACTGTCGTGGGAGACGAGCTGGAGCGCGCGTACACGGATTCGCCATCCTTCGCACTGACCGCCACGGTGGTCACCGCGCCCTTCGGGTCGGTCAACTGGACCTCAACGGCCGGTTTTGCGAGCTTCGCCAGGACCGCCGCGCTGGGATGATCCATTACCTCCGTGGCCTTCGTGGTGTTCAAGGGCTCGAACACGTGCCAGACGTTCATCACTTTGCCCTTCAGATTGGCCGGCGCCTCTACCTGCCATTTTCCATCCGGGGACCGCGTCGCCGTCATGGTCAGGTTTTCATTCCGGATGGACAGCTTCGAAAAATCGTCCGCTTTCTCACGCAGAATGTGTTTATCCCGCAGGCTCTCGAAGCTGGCGTCCGCGAATTTCTTCACCAGCGAATCCTCCACGCGGAAGACCATAGACCGCGAGGCATCGCGCGCAAAGTACGAATTGCCGTCCTTCTTACCGACGACCAGCGTCGCCTCGTTGCCCTGCTCGTTCCGCACGTGGACGGTCACTGCGGGCGTCGCCAGACCGTATTTCGCGGCTTCCGCGTGGTCCGGAGCCTTCTCGTCCTCGACGGCCGTGAACCGCGCAGAAGAAAGAGCAGTCGAGAGGCCCGACTCTTCGTCTGAATCCGCGGGCGCCTCCCGGGGTTCGGTCATCCGCCAGTCGTCACCCTTTTTCTCAAGCCGGAACTTCGACTTCGGCGAATGGAAATCCAACTCGGTGAGCGACCAGCCGGGAAGATCCAGCACCGCGCGGTCGCGCAAATCCAGCAGCGGCTTGGAAGCTTCGCTGAGCAACGTGTCCGGCAGCATCACCAGATCCTTCGCGCCCTCCTGCCTTGCGTAGACGTCCGTTCCCGAAAAGTCCTTAGCGCCGAGCTCCAGTTTGTGCGTTTGACCGCTCTTCAGGCGGAATTCGACGGTGGCCGCGGGCGGTTCGAGGCCGTATTCCTTCATTCGCTGGGGATCCGCAGGGAGAGAGCGCGTGGAGGCCGCGCGCGCAAGTGCGCCGGCGAGCGAGTCAGCACTGGAACGGTCGGCGCGCGTTTGGATGGGCGAGGTGAGCACCCAACCCTGCTCGCCCCGCTCCAGCTTTACCGGGGCGCCCTCTCCCGGCCGGGTCAGCTGAATCGACGCGATCTCCTCACTCGAGATCTTGTAGAGAGGCTTCGGCGCGTCCTCGGCGGTTTTCTCGGCGGGATGCCGGATCTCCGAGTAATAGACGTAGCCCCCCAGTGCCGCGGCCAGCAGCACGATGACTAGGGTGCTTATCTTCATGATTTCGTCAGCGGCGCTTCCACCAGAGGACCATCCCCGTCACGAATACCACGCCGGGCACCAGGAGCAGCGAGAACCAGTAGAACAATCTCTCCTGCGCCAGCGTCAGTGTGACCCGCCGGTTTGTCGGGGTCTTGGGCCGGATGGAAATCAGGTTTTCGTCCTGCGCCAGCCAGTTCACGGTGTTGTCGAACAGGTCGCCGTTACTCTGAAGGGTGAGGAAGGCGTTAGACGCGAACGCCGAATTCCCGATCACGACCAGCCGGGCGAGCTTCGCCCCTTCTTTCTGTTCCTCGGACACGCCCAGAGTAAGCGGGCCGGGCCGGTCCTTGTCCTGTTCGAACTTCAATTCCTTCTGTTTCTGGTCCCAGTTGTTTTTCGCGAAGCTCCGGTTGGAAGTGGTGAGCAGATCCGTTACCGGTTTCTGGTAATTCTTCTTGTCCGCGGCTCCCACGGTGCGCGCCAGCGGGAAGAAAGTCATCCGGCCTTCCAGCCCCTCGGTGATGGGGCTCGTTCCGTAATGAGTCACCACGGGAACCGCCGCTCCCAACCCGAACAGTTGGCCGGCTCCGCTCACGTCCAGCGCCAGGTCCTTGGCCACCGAAATATTCCAAGGTGTGAAGAGCGGATCCAGCTTCGGATCCGTTCCCGGGTCGACCAAGGCCAGGACTTTCCCGCCTGCTTCCAGATATTTCTCCAGGGACTCCGCCTCTTCGGGGAAATATCCAGTTTTCGGCCCGGCAACCACCACCACATCGCACTCCGCCGGCACCTGCTTCGCTTCCACGAGGTTGATCGGCTTCACGGTGTAGTTATCGCGTTCCAACTCTTTCTGCACATCGCTGAAACCTTCGCCGTCGTTGCCGGTGAGAGATCGCTCCCCGTGCCCGGTGACGAAGCATACGGATTTCTGCCGCGCTTCCGTGACTTTCAGGATCGCGCTGGTCAGCGACTGCTCGTCCGAATCCTTCAAATGCTCGGTGCGCGCGCCGCTGGTGGCGATGATGTCGCCCATGTGCCGCACTTCGTATTGGCGCGCGATGTCCGGCCGCTCCTGCGGGTCCACCACCTGATAGGTCACCTGCGGAGACGCCTTCCGGTACTGCGCCAACGTTTCCGCCAGCGGATCGCCCCCGGATTTCTTGTCGAAGCGGATGAATTGCACCGGCTCCTTCAGCCCGGCGAGCACTTTTTTCGTCTCGTCAGAGAGGGTGTAGAGATGGTTCGGCGTCCAGTCCCAGCGCTTGGAGTGTCGGTAACCCAGGAAATTGATCAAACCGAGTATGGCCACGAATGCCAGAATCAGCGCGAGCGCGTTCGATCCCAGCCTTCCGCTACGCGAGCCGAAGAATCCGGTGACGTCCCGGAAACTGCCCGCCAGCCACACCAGCAGCAGCGCCCCGCCGGCGATCAGCAGCCCTTCGTTCAGCCGCGTCAATTCGTTCGCCACCATGGTGCGGACCAAGCCCGCGGCCAGCAGCGCTCCCCCGATCCACGCCGCGCCCTGGTAGATGTCTTTGCGGTCCCACTTCATGCCCGCCTCCAGCGCATGGAGTCGAGCGAGCGCATTGTGAGGAAGAGACCCAGGATAATCAGGCTCGCGTAGTAGATCAGGTTCGAACTGTCCACGACTCCGCGGATGAAGTCGTTCAGGTGGCGGAGGATCGAGAGGTACTGTCCCACCTCGGCCGTTACGCTTCCCGCCCCACCGCGCACCACAAAGTCCATCACCCACAGGAGGAGGAACGCAAGAAAGGTGAGAATTCCCGCCACAATCTGGCTCTCGGTGAGCGAGGACAGGAACTGCCCAATCGCCAGCAGAGATCCTCCCAGCATAATAATTCCCACGTACCCGCACACCAGCAGCCGCCAAGGCGGCACCGGGTCGCTCGAACGGAAAAGGATCACCATCTGCAGAGCTGTCGGCAGCAGCATGATGAGGAACAGAGCCAGCGCTCCCAGATATTTTCCGAGCACGATCTCCACGTCCGTAATCGGGGAGGTCATGAGCAGCTCCATCGTGCCCCGCCTGCGCTCCTCGGCGTAGGTGCCCATCGTCAGCATGGGGATGATGAACAGCAGCAGAGTGCCCGTTACCCCGAAGAATCCGCGCATCACCTCGCCCGGCACGTCAATCTGGAACGGCGTGCCAAATTGCATCGATTGCATCGCCGCCCTCATGGAATATTCGGTGGCCTCCGCCAGAATTCCCTGGAAGAACATGCCCGCGAGGAACAGAAACGCGCCCACAGCGACGTAAGCAATGGGCGACACGAAGTACAGGCTCATCTCTTTCCGGAAGACGGCGTAGACGCCCTTCATGCCTGGCCCCCTGCAGCCCCTGGCTCCGCTGCCGCCGTTCCGGGCTGCTCCTGCGTGGTCACCTGAAGGAAGATATCTTCCAGCGAGACGCGCGCGGCACGGAGTTCGTACAATTCATGGCCCTGGCCTACCAGGTCGGCAGCGATGCGGCTACGCAAGTCGCGCCCCGGCTCGCATTCCACGCGGGCCTGAATCCGTCCCGTGCCATCCGGCGTTTCGAGCTTCACTTTGCGGACGCCGGTGGTGCGCTCCAGCAGCGCGCGAACACCCTGCGCGCCGCCCGTTCCAGGCTTGATTTCCACCATCACCACTTCACCGCCGCGTCCTTGCGCAGCCTCGTCCACCGGCATGTTGGCCACAATCCGGCCCTGATTGATGATGACGACGCGGTCGCACGTCATGCTCACCTCAGGCAGGATGTGGGTGGAGAGAATGATCGTGTGGTTTCCGGCCAGGCTCTTGATGAGATGCCGTACTTCGATAATTTGCTTCGGGTCCAGTCCCACGGTCGGTTCGTCCAGAATAATCACTTCCGGGTCGTGCACGAGCGCCTGCGCAAGTCCCACGCGCTGCTTGTAGCCGCGGGACAACCGCTTGATGAGCTCCTTGCGCTTGTCGGTGATCCGGGCCATTTCCATGGCCGAGTCGACGCGTCCCTTGCGCCGCTCCGCGGGCACTTGCTTCAGCCGCGCCACCGCGTCCAGGTAGCCGGCCACGCTCATTTCCGGATAAATGGGGGGATTCTCCGGCAGGTAGCCGATGCGCTTGCGCACTTCCAGCGACTTCTCAAACACGTCGTAGCCGCCCACGCGCGCCGTCCCGCTGGTCGCCGGCAGGAAGCCCGTGAGGATGCGCATGGTGGTGGTTTTCCCGGCGCCGTTCGGCCCCAGGAAACCCAGAATTTCCCCCTTGTCCACTCGAAAGGAAATCTGATTCACAGCGCGGACAGCGCCGTATTGTTTGGTGAGGCTTTCGACCTCGATCAATTCCCCCTCCGGATTGTCCAGCGCGAGACCGCCGGGGTCACTGGCAGAACCACATCAGTTCGACGACCCCTCATTATACACAGGTTGCCCGTGGTCTTCTCATCGGACCGCCCGCCTGCCCCCAGCGCGCCGGCCGCGTCACCAGCCCATGTGACCCCGCTCACCGAGCCCATTCTGAGTGTGCGGGAGTATTCCATTTGAAGCTGAAGGGGTTGGTTCCCAGTTCGGCGCGAGGCCCGGAGGCGGCAATGGAAGTTTCGATCGAACATCTTGGAGATCTTCAGTTCGAGATCAAAGCGCGCTCGCACACCATCTCGTGCGACCAGCCCGTTGAGAACGGCGGCTACGACGAGGGCATGACGCCCCCCGAGCTCCTGCTCGCCTCGCTGGGTTCGTGCGCCGCTTACTACGCCGCTGAATACTTGCACCGGCACAATCTGGCGGCTGGAGGTACCAGGGTTCGCATAACCGCTGAAAAGGCCAAGAATCCGGCCCGCCTAGCCGATTTCCGTATCGAAGTGGATCTGCCCCTGGAGGTGAGCGAACAACACCGGGAAGGAGTCGAAGACGCCGTCCATCGCTGTCTGATTCACAATACGCTGCTCCATCCGCCTCAAATCTCGATTGAGATCCGCCAGTTGGCCGCTACCGCCGTCTGATTCCAGTCGCTTTGGTTCGCTTCGCAGGCACTATTTGTGCCGCGAAAACAAAAAAGGCCGGGGCCCGGTCCCGGCCTTTTCCTCTTTTGGATGGCGCCGCGCGCTAGAACCGGAAGCGCACCCCGGTGGAAACGCGGAAATTGTTCTGCACCAGCCGGTCCCCTCCCGGATTCTCCCGGAACCACGTCGGCAGATAATCCACTTCCACCAGGCGAATTCCAAAGTGGCGGGTGGCCGGCACGTCCAGTCCGCCGCCTACGGCCATGCCGAACGCATTGTTGGTTCCTGCTCCCGCAAACCCCGTTGATCCGGTTGTGTGCGCCAGGCCCACGAGCACCTGCGCGAATGGTTTCAGGTGCGAAGTGCCGGGCAGTCTTACGCGCGGCCCGAACAGGTAGGTGGACAGGGTCTCGTCCACGTTGGTCGAACCGACCTGCCCCACGTGGTATCCCCCGAAGTCGGCGGTCAGCCCCAGCCAGTGCAGGGGATAGTAGGCGATGGATCCGTTGCCTCCGTTCAAATTGAAGCTATCGATGCTGGATGTGGATGGGTTGGCACGCATGTACGAGTAACCGAGAAACACCTCCGTTGAGTTGTGTTCCTGTGCCGCGGCCGTCATGGCCGAGCAGAGGATCACCGCCACAACAAACGCCAACTTTCTCATAGAGACACACTCCTCCCGTTTCCGACTCGATGTGGATTGGAACCGCCGACCGGGCCTTATGTCGCGGTTGGCGCTGGGCCCCAGGCTGTAAGGCTCCCCCGCCGCTTCATGTGATGCCCTGTTTTGGTGCAGGGTTGCGCACGATCGCGGAACTCGCCTGCTGTTTTTTTTCGTCGCGCGCGGGTCACGCGTCACGCGGCGCCGTGATTGGCGCCACGGCGAGGCTTACGGCCAACAGGAGCACGATGTTGCTGGAGTGGCCCGCAGGTTGCGCCCGGGGCACGGGTGGCGGACCCGCGGAAGACTCCACAACGAGGTGGACCATGAAAGTAAGAGACGCGATGACGGGTAGTCCGGTCTACTGTACGGCGAAGACGAATCTGGGCGAAGCCGCGGCCCTCATGTGGAGCCGCGACTGCGGAATCCTCCCCGTCGTCGACGCCGAACGCAGGGTCGTCGGTGTGGTCACCGATCGCGACATGTTCCTCGCGCTCGGCACACGCAACCGCCTGGCCGGCGAATTGACCGTGGGAGAAGTTTGTCCGGCAAAACCGTTCCTGTGCTCCTGGGATGATGATGTGCGCGCCGCGCTTGACGTCATGGCGCAACACAAGGTTCGCAGGCTTCCCGTGACCAATGCCGAAGGGCGCCTGGAGGGCGTTCTTTCCATGGACGATCTGGTCGTCCACGCTTCACGACGGGCAGCGGGGCATGGTTCCGAGCTGTCTTACGACGACGTGATTCAAGCGCTCAAGAAGATCTATGAGACGCGTTCGCCCGTCATCATGTACCGGGCCAGCGCCGGAGGATAAGCCTCCGTCGCGCTAGTTTTGCGGCAGCTTCTTCCAGTCTGAGACCACAATGGGCTTGCCGTGGTCGATTACAGTTGTGTACACAGTGTCCAGACCTTTGTGATCGGTGGCGCTGAAATTCAGTATGAGCTTCGGACCAAGGCCGATGTCCTTCCCGTGGATGGCTTCCAGAGATGAGATGAGTTTGTCCCGCGTCAGATCCCGGCCCGCTGCACGCAGACCGTCCACCAGCACCATGGCGTCCACAAATCCTTCCAGGCTCACGAACGACGGCTGCGTGTTGCCCATATATTTCACCAGGGCGTCGCGGTAGAGCTTCACTGTAGGGAGGTCGGTGCGGTCGTAGGGCGGCACCACCTGCGTGATTATCAACCCGTCCGAGTCCTGCGGCGCCGCGCGCAGCAGGCCTTCCGTTCCGACAAACGAGACGGTCAGGAACCGCGTGTGCCATCCTTCCGCGCGCGCGCGTTTCAGGATTGCCGCCACGGGAGCATACGGGCCCACAAGAACCACCGCCTCCGGATTTGCGGCGCGAACCGACTTCATGCCCTCGTCCACATTCAGTGTGTTGCGTTCAAAGGTGCCGAGCGCCGCCGGCTCTGCATGATGCCGCGCGAGAGCGCGCTTCACCCCTTCGAGCACCGCCTTCCCGAACGCGTCGTCCTGGTAGAGGACGGCGATTTTCCTCATGCCCAGCTGTTCCCACAGCCCGTCCACCTGGGCGCGCGTCTCGTCGTAATAGGATGCCCGGACATTGACGATGTACTTGTGGTGGGGCTCGTAGAGGATTTGCGCTCCCGTAAACAGCCCCACGATCGGCAGTTTCGCCTCTTCCGCCATGGGGATGTACTTTGCCGCCGTTGGCGTGCCCACAAAGAATGCCCCGGAGAAAATCTCCGCCTTCTGCAGGCGCTCAAAACATCCAGCGGTCTTCTCCGGATCGTACCCGTCGTCATAGGTGACCAGTTCGAGCTTGCGCCCGTTTACGCCTCCCTCGCCGTTGACCATGGAAAAATAGGCCGTCGCTCCGATCTTCATCTGCAGGCCCAGAAACGATGCGGGGCCGTCCAGCGCAAGGCAGGACCCGATCTTGATGCTGTCCCCGCTGACTCCCGGAGCCGAACTCTGGCCGCGGGCCAGCCCGCAGCTCAGGACGAGACACGGGATTACAGCGAGAAAAACGGTCCGATAGCGCATGAGAGACGATCTCTCTGACATATCGACTCCTTTGCCCAAGATTGCGGCTCTATGACGGTGATGGGCCGCGCCCCTGCGCAGCCTCCATGAAGGTAAGACTTCAGCGCCGGGCCTGCGCGCCGATAATCGGCTGCTGTGTCTAAATCGCCAGTGATGACAACGAGCCAACTCGACCTTTGACGGACATTATTCCCCGCGCCCAATGGAGGAGACTCATTGCCGCCCGCGCTAATTTCTTCGTGGCCGCTACCCTGTTTCTCTCTGTTAGAATCCCGGGCAGTCGAGGCTCTGTCTTGGCTGATCGATCCGATTTCTACGCCGGCCTCTCAGGCCGGCACAACCAGGAGGAATAAATAATGAAACAGCTTCGCAGCCTCTCTTTGTTCAGCGCTGTCGTTTTTGTCCTGGCTCTTTCGCTCGCGGTTTCCGCTCCGGCCGCTCCGGGAGGGAGGGCTGTTCCGCCTCCGCCGCCCGCGGCCGCCAGCCCCGCGCCGCCGGATCATCCGCAAATTCGCGACGCCATCGCTGCACTTCAAAATGCGAAGTCCCATCTCGAGAGCGCCAAGAAAGATTTTGGAGGGCACAAGTCGGAAGCGATTCGGGCGGTGAACCACGCCATCCAGCAGCTCGAAATCTGCCTGAAGTACGACTAGAGAAGCGCTTCCCAACTCCCCGGACGCGGCATCCCGCACGGGTTTGCCCGGGAGGTGCCGCGTCCTTTTCGAACGATGCGCCGGAGCTTTCCGGGCGAATCGGTTTTTCCCTCCTTAGTTTTCTGGTAGCGTACTGACGTTGCGGCGAGCAGGCCTCAGGGGAACCCGCCAGCCGGAAGTGTTCGCGTTCATCATTCGATGGCGCGGCGAGACTGATTTCTTACGCCACTCGGGAGCCGATACGCAAGGCATCGCTCCGGAGGGTGGGCGTTTCCGGAGGCTTTCGTCATGCCGAAATTTGACCTGATTGTCATCGGCTCCGGCCCGGGCGGCCAGCGGGCCGCCATCCAGGCCGCCAAAGTGGGCAAGCACGTCGCCGTGGTCGAAAAGCAGTCCGCCGTGGGCGGCGTTTGCATCAATACGGGCACCATCCCCAGCAAGACCATGCGCGAGGCCGTTCTCCACCTTTCCGGCCTGCACGCGCAGAACTTTTACGGGATTGATTACCGCGTGAAAGAAAAGATCACCATGGAGGACCTGGTTTTCCGCGTCCAGCGGGTGATTGAAAACGAGGTCAGCGTCACCCACGCACAGCTCCAACGCAACGGCGTCGAAGTGATTCACGGCACCGCCAGCTTCTCCGGTCCCAATCGCGTCCGCATCGAGGGCGCCAACGGCTTCGGCGACCTGGAGGCCGACTACATTGTCATCGCCGTCGGCACCAAGCCGGCGGAATCCCCGAAAGTCCGGTTCAACGGCAAGAACATCATCAGCAGCGACCAGATCCTCAGCATGCCCAGCATTCCCAAGTCCCTCATCGTTGTGGGAGGAGGAGTGATTGGCGCGGAATACTGTTGCATGTTTGCGGTGCTCGGCGTGCGCGTGACGCTGGTCGAGAAACGTTCGCGCCTGCTTGATTTCGCCGATGGCGAAATGGTCGAGGCCCTCTGTTACCACCTTCGCGACCGCCGCGTGACGCTGCGGCTCAACGAAGGCGTCAGCAGCGTCGAGGAAACGCCCGACGGAAAAGTCGTGGCCTGGCTCGACAGCAAGAAGAAGCTCATCGGCGACGCGCTGCTCTACGCCGTTGGCCGCCAGGGCAACGTAGACGAGCTGAATCTGGCCGCCGCCGGCCTGGAGGCCGACAACCGCGGACGCATCGCCGTGGATGAGAACTATCGCACCAAGCAGCCCCACATCTTTGCTGTAGGCGATGTCATTGGCTTTCCCAGTCTTGCCTCCGTTTCGATGGAGCAGGGCCGCATCGCCGCAGCCCGGGCCTTCAACGTTCCGGCGGAATCCGATCCCGCGCACTATCCCTACGGCATTTACACGATTCCGGAGATTTCCTTCGTCGGCAAGACCGAGGAACAGCTCACTTCGGAGGACGTGCCCTACGAAATCGGCGTGGCCTATTTCCGCGAGATGGCGCGCGGGCAGATTACCGGCGAAACCGCCGGGCGCCTGAAAATCATCTTCCACCGCGAAACGCGCGAGCTGCTCGGCGTCCACATCATCGGCGACGGCGCCTCCGAACTGCTCCACATCGGCCAGGCCGTCTTCAAGCTGAAAGGCACGATCGATTATTTCGTGAACACGGTGTTCAACTATCCTACGCTCGCCGAATGCTACAAGGCCGCCGCCTTTAATGGCCTGAATCGGCTGAATTGAAGGCCGCCCGCCGGGGAGCCGCTGGGGGGCGCTCTCGTGCTATGATTTAGGTTTGCTGGGCCGCTAGCTCAATTGGTAGAGCAGTTGACTCTTAATCAACGGGTTCCAGGTTCGAGTCCTGGGCGGCTCACCACTTCTTCCCGTTTGTTGTTTGTTTTCAATTGAATGACTCCTGCCCCTGCTCTTGCTGCCCCTCCTGCGGGGGAACAGAAGGGAACAATAAGGCCGCAACATTGGCCACAGCACGCCGTTTCGACTCCGGCACCGAGTGTGTGTACACCCTGAGCGTGGTCTCAACGTCGGACTGGCCGAGGATGTCCTGAGCCGCCCGGATTGTCGCTCCTGACTCGCTGAGCCACGTTGCATGCGTATGTCGCAGCACGTGCCAGGAGATCGGGCGCAACCCTAGCTTCACGCATGTAGGCCGTAGAACTCGATTGGCGAGGTTCTTGGGCCCCATGGGCGTGCCGGCCTTGCTGGTGAATACCAGGGCCGCAGCGTCCACGTGGGCGCAGCGGCGCCTGTGCGTAAGCAAAGCCGCTCGGACAGGTTCGCTCATTGGCACGTCGCGGACGCCGCTTCGCGTCTTCGGCGTGCCAAAGCCGGCCTCTTCCGCGTACGTCTCTTTCACTTGAATGACGCCCCGGAGGAAGTCCACGCGTCCCCAGCGAAGCGCCGCGATCTCCCCGATGCGTAGCCCGGTGAGTGTCGCGACGGTTACAACCGTGCGACACGGCTCGGGCAAGGCTTCGATAAGTCGCAGCGCATCACGCGGCTCAAGGAAGGCAGGCTCCTTCTTCGGGAGCCGCTCTCCGATGCTGAGTCCGCGTGCTGGATTTTCCTCCAGATATCTCCACGTCACGGCCTGGCTCAAAACCTTGCTGAGCGTGGTGCGTATTCCATGGAGCGATGAGGAAGAATAGCCCTGCTGCTTTTTTCCGATCACAAAGGCCTGTAGCGTCTCGCGGTCGAGTTCGCACAGGCGCAATGGACCGAACGTCGGCAATAGATGGCGGTGGAGTTGATGCCGGTAATAGCGTGCGGTAGCCGGTTTGATGGTAGGCAGTGCCAGCGGCTCCCATTTCTCGCATGCGAACTGCTCGAACGTGATCGCTGCGAGTGGGCGCTTGTGGCCCTGATTGGTCGAACGAAGGCAACTGGCCATTAGGTTGCGGGCTTCGCTTTTGGAGATCTGCCTCACAGGCCCGAGCACCTTTGAGCGAAGTACCTTGCCCAAGGTGTTGTCGGGCTGAAGCACTGTTTCACGCCAACGAGCGACCCACATCTTCTGGCCTTTCCCCTTGATGGTTAAACAACCGTTCTGAAATCTGCGTCGAATCACGGTTCTCCTTTCCGTGATTCGTCCGCTTGTTCCCGCGTCGGAGGCTAGTGTAGCTCGCATGTCAAGCCGCTGCGTGGTCTCTCCCCTGGCGCTCGACCCAGGCCATTACTTCGTCCGCACGGAAACGCCAGTACTTTCCAAGCCGATATCCCGGCAGGCGATCTATCGAGTGTTTTCTGGTGTGCCCGTATACCCAAGAAACCGGCACCCTCAGAAGACTGGCGACCTCCTGCACGGTCAAGAGCTCAGTGTGATTTTCCTCTCCGTTCTTCATCGCTGTGGCTCCCTTGTCCACTCCGAGCCGCTCAGGGCGGGCGGGAGCGACCCCAAGAATTTTTGGGCGGATTGATCGCCCAAAAGTGGGGTCGCTCCCGCCCGATATTGCGTTTTCCCCACGGTGACTTTCGCTCTCCCCGGTTTCGTCTGTCGCCGGTTTCCAACCACTTCGGATCGGTTCCGGGTGAAGACGTGGCCATTCCAGAAAATGCAGCACGGAATTCTTACCTTCTTCACTCCGTGCTCGCTGCATCGCCGGCAGGAGCAAGCCGTCGCAGCAAGAACGTGTCAAAGCCGACGGTATGCTGCCTGTCATTCGTTCCGACCTCCTGCCGGATTCCGGTGTCGCTGACGCGGCCGTTTGTCCAGCCGCGATACAGTTCTTCGAACCTCTCGCCGGTAAACCTGCCCCGCGCTTGATTGCGGAAGATGAGGTCGGCATCGGTGACCACCGCGTACTGTTTTTCGTCCCAAGCCTTGCGCACGCGGAAGTAGCGAAGCAGATCCTCCGCGATGTCAGATTCGAGTGGAATCTTCACGAGGGAAGAGAAGATTTCCGCGGCCCTCCCGAAGTGCGAATCAGTACGGGATGCATAGACCAGCCGGAATTCCGAAAGCTGTCGGAAA
>DATKNR010000006.1:0-90658 GCA_035541255.1 Patescibacteria group bacterium
GCGCTCATGACGACAGAGGCAGCCGCGCCGTCGCTCATCTGCGAGCTATTGCCGGCAGTGACGGTGCCTTTCACATGAAACACCGGCTTGAGCTTGGCGAGGGCTTCGGCGGAGGTGTCGGCGCGAGGGCCTTCGTCCACGGAAAACGTGTAGGTGGAGGTCTTCGGCTTGGTGCCGTTCATCGAGGTGACGCTGACTTCGACGGGCACGACTTCGTCCTTGAAGCGGCAGGCGGCAATGGCGGCCAGGGCCTTCTGGTGGCTGGCGAGCGAAAACGCGTCGGCCATTTCGCGCGTGATGCCGTGCTTCGCCGCGAGGTTTTCCGCGGTGAGGCCCATGCCGAGGTAGGCGTCGGGATAATGGTCCATGAGCCAGGGATTGGGAGCGACCTTATTGCCGCCCATGGGGACCATGGTCATGGATTCGGCTCCGCCGGCGACGATGACCTCCGAGCCGCCGCCGCGGATGCGCTCGGCGGCCATGGCGATGGTTTGAAGACCGGAAGAGCAGAAGCGGTTGACCGTCATCGCGGAGGCTTCGACGGGCAGGCCGGCGCGCAGGGAGGCGATGCGGGCCATATTCATTCCCTGCTCGCCTTCCGGCATGGCGCAGCCGATGATGACGTCTTCGATTTCCTTCGGGTCGAGCTGAGGGACGCGGGCGAGCGCGCCGCGAATGGCGATGGCGCCGAGATCATCCGGGCGGACGGTGCGGAGCGCCCCCTTGCCGGCCTTTCCCACGGCTGTCCGAACGGAACTGGCAATCACGGCTTCACGCATGGAGACACTCTCCTCGCTGGAGTTTCTCCCTATTGGACGCCTGAGGAAATGAAAACGCAACATCGGGGGTGATGCGCCAACCGAGACCGGCGAATTCGCCCGAGAGAGGCGGAGACGAAACGGGCATGGTCCCGGGCATCGTCATATGGAAGGTACGGCGCCTCACAGGTGGTAGCATGGGCGCGCGGTGTTCAGAGATGAAACTTGAGAGGAGAGAATCATGCGAGCAGGAATCATAGTGGGAAGCGCGATCTTGCTGGGAGTGGGAGCGATGGCTGTGGCGACGGCGGGAGTTGCGGGGAGCGGACCACAGAAGGGCAAGTCGCAACGGCCGAGTCCGCCGGCGCACGCGGAATGCAAGGTGGCTGGCGGCATGAGCATTACGGTGGACTATTCAAGCCCGCGGATGAACGGCCGGAAAATTTTCGGCGGGCTGGTGCCTTACGGACAGGTGTGGCGCGCGGGAGCGAACGAAGCGACGACATTTGTGACCAGCGGGGCGGTGCGCGTGGGATCGCTGGAGGTGCCGGCGGGCAGCTACACGCTGTTTGCGATTCCGGAAGAAGGCAAGGCGTGGACGCTGATCGTGAGCAAGAAGACGGGGGAATGGGGGATTCCATATCCGGGCGAGCAGTACGACCTGGGACGGACGGAGATGCACGTGAAGGCGCTGGCGTCGCCGGTGGAGGATTTTACGATCGGGTTCACGCGAGAGAAGGACGCGTGCGAGATGCACATGGATTGGGAGACGACGAGCGCGTCGGTAAAGATCGCGGAGAAGAAATAGAAAAGCGCCGCGCTCCCATCAAGCGATGAAGGCAGCGGAGGCGCCGACCCATTCGAGGTCGCGGTTGTGGTCCACACCCATCATCTTGCCGCGGCCCATGCGGACGATGATGGGGCCGGCCTTCAGCTCGTCGTTCCAGATAAACATGATGCGAAGCTCCGCCTGTGTGCGGCCGTGCGGCGTGGCGATGACGGGCTCGAAACGCATACGCTCCTGGAGGACATAGTCTCCGCGCTTTTCACGCGGAATGGCGTCGAGATCGGCGCGCGTGGGGCCGACGATCACGCCGAGGCCGGCGAAGGAGAAAAGCGGCTTCAGCACGAAGTTTTCGAGATCGGCGGGCCATTCGGCCATGCGATCGAGAAACCAGGAGCGCGGCACAGAGGAGTGCTTCAAAAACGGAATCGAGAATTTGCTGATGCGGAAAAACCAGTTGGGATGGCCGGCCCATTCCACATCGAGTTCGTCGCGGAACGAAAAAGGGAGCGGGAGATTCTTGCGGACGAGTTCGTCCACGATGACGCGGTTATAGATGCGGCGAATGGGAATGCGGCGGCCGGCGTGGTCGTAGAAGAGGCGCTTCCCTTCCCTTTTCACCTCCGTAATGCAGACGGGGCGAACATCCAGCAGCTTTTCCGTGGCGGTGAAATCGGGGAGCGTCTTCTGCTCGAAGGGCTGGATTTCGAGCAGGACGACATTCTCCGGGTCGTGCGAACCGACGATGGCGCGGCGCAGCTCGCGGAAATAGGCATCCTCACCGGGAAAATCGAGAAAGCCGCCGAGCGACGGATCGAGGGCATAGCTGCGGCGATAGGAGTCGAGCAGCATGGCCTGATAGGCATAGAGCGATGGGAATGCCTGGATCTCGACAAGGCGCGGCTCGATTTCGCCGGCCGCACTGCGGATGAGACCGAAATCCGCCTGCACAAAGAGAGGCCGCGGGGATTCGCCGGGGACGTTGAACTCTGCGGGGATGATGGAGCGGGAGGCCTCGCGGTAGGCGGGGTCGTCGACGAGCTGGTGAATCATTTCGCGGCCGGCGGAGGCGAGGCGTTCGACGAGCGCGCGGGGGAAAAAGCAGGGAGTCTCGCAGACGCGGAACTTGACGTGAGTGCCGCAGGCAGCATCGAGGGCGGAGAGGAGCGCGCGGTATTTTTCGGGCGTGAAGTCGCGGTTGAAGCGCGTGCGGAGTGCAGGGATCATGGGCTGCGAGGCGGTAGGATACCGGAAAAAGGCGCTACCGGCTTCAGGGGTTTAAACCCCTGAACGGAGAGCAGCAGGAACGGCGGGGCTAAAGCCCCACCCTTCCACGAGCCAGGCGTGAACAGGAGGTCCCTCATGCCGCCCACTTCGCGAGCGGGATTCGGGATGATTCAAGGAAGGGGGGGGCAAATGCCCGGGGCGGAAGTGCGGCGTTACAGCAGGAATTTGCCGTCCTGCATTATCTGCTCATCATCGAGCCAGATGGAAAAGCGGGTGCCCACGACGTCGATGTGCGTGCCGGAGTACCACTCGGCGCCGGTGTGTTCGCCGTAGGGATTGCCGAAGGCGATGTGAATTCCGGGCAGCTTCTCGTCCTGGAGGATGTGGCCGATGACGTGTTTCAGCTCGATATTGGTGCCGATGGCGAATTCGCCGACGCGGTCGCTGTTTTCGTCGGTATGAGTGTAGTCCCAGAACTCGTTTTCAAGCTCGCGATTGGCGGAGTGAACTTCCTTGACGCGGTTTTTTTCGACGCGAATGGAGAGCGGTTCGGACGCGAGGTTGCCGTACTTACCGCAGAGATAATCGCCGACGACGCCGTCGGTGACGTAGGTGCCGTTGACTTCCGCGGGGGTGGTGAAAACTTCGCCGCCGGGCAGGTTGCCCCACTTTTCGGGGCTGATGATGCCGCTGGTCTTGATCCAGCGGTATTTCTGCGTGAGGTCGGCCTGCAGGCGGGTGCCCGCGGGAGTTTCGGCGCGGACATGCTGCGCGCGCCCGGCCATTTCCCAGACGCGTCGGCTGAGCTCATCCACTTTGCCAAAATCGGCGCGCATGCCTTCCAGCATAATCTGGCGGTTGATGTTGACCATGTGGGCGTGGCGGATGCGCTTGCGATTTACGACGGCGGTCATTTCCATGCGCGAGGTGAGCTCGCCGGTCTGGGCCTGAGCGGCGAAGACGCTGACCTGGCTGGTTTCCAGGTCGTCCAGGACGGGCTGGGGCATATGACGCAAGGGGCGCTCGGCCTCGTCTTCGAGAGTCCAGAGGCGGTGAGGCGAACCGAGTGCCGCGACTTCACTGGCAATGGAGCTGGCAATTTCCTGCGTCTCGCGGTCGGTGATGATAGTGACTTTTTCCTCCGGCCGAATGCGCAGACAGACGCGCACGGCATTGCGCGCGCCGGGGAGAAATTCGGGATCGAACGGCCGGGGAGCGGACACTAGACGGCCCCCGCGGACCTGGGAACGGCCTCGACGAGGCCCGCCTGGGTTTCTTCCACGATGAAGTCCACCACTTTCTTGAAGTCCTGCGTTTCCTCGTAGACGCGCAACTGACGCTCGGCGCCGGAGCCGTTTTTCAGCATCTGGTAAATGTATTCGATTTCGCGGCGGCTGCCGAGTTGATCCACAACGTCGTCCACGAAGGCGAGGTACTCGACGATCAGGTCGCGGACGGGAACCTCTTCCTGCTTGCCGAAATCGATGAGCTTGCCGGTGAGCCCGTAGCGGGCGGCGCGCCACTTGTTTTCCATGATGAGGGCGCGGCGATAGGGACGGAAGGTCTGATTGGAGGAAAAGAGCTGATAGAGCTTGGCAAAGGTGGCCTGAATGAGGGCGGCAATGGCGAGAGTCTCGTCGACGCGCATGGGGATATCGCAGATGCGGACTTCGAGGGTGGTGAAATTCGGGTGGGGGCGCATGTCCCACCAGATGCGCTTTGCGTTGTCGATGCAGCCCGTCTTGACAAGCAGCTTGACGAAATTTTCGTACTCACCCCAGCTGGCGAAAAACTCGGGGATATTGGTACGCGGAAACTTGTCGAACACCTTGCAGCGGTAGGACATGAGGCCGGTGTTCATCCCCATCCAGAAGGGGGAATTGGCGGACAGCGCGAGGATGTGAGGCAGGAAGTAGCGCCCGACGTTCATGAGGTGGATGGCGGTCTCGCGGTCCTCAATGCCGATGTGCACGTGGAGGCCGAAGATGAGATTGGCGCGAGCGACCATCTGCATGTCCTCAATGATGGAGAAATAGCGCTCGTCGGGGTAGACCTCCTGGGTGCGCCAGTCGGCGGTGGGGTGGGTTCCGGCGGCGGCGAGAGCCAGACCGTGCTGGCCGGCGAGGCCAATCATGCCGCGGCGAAGGTTGACCAATTCCCGCCGGGCTTCCTGGATATTGGCGCACACGGCGGTGCCCACTTCGACGACGGACTGATGGAACTCCGGCTTGACGTGCTCAGAGAAAACGCGCTTCCCTTTTTCCAGTATTTCCGTAGCGATGTGAGAGCGGAGATCCCGGGTGACGGGATCGACGGTCTGATATTCCTCCTCGATACCGATGGTGAAACTCGGTCTCGTTCCCGCGCGATCGTTCTGATCGTTTGCTGTGAACACGGTCGAATCCCGCCCGTCAGTTTGCCGCGGCCCTGGCGCCGAGATGGACACCGCGGAGCAGAGAGGCCCAGCGCAATTCCGCGGCCGGATTGGCCTCACTCTGAGCGGCGCGAACGGCGAGGTCGGCCACGGCGTTGACCACCCATTCGAAATTCTCGGCCCCCACGGAATGATAGTCGGCATCGGGCGCAGGGTTCAAGAAATCAATGGCGTAGGGAATGCCGCCGCGGACGGCGAACTCGACGGTATTGATGTCGTAGCCGAGGGCGCGGCAGAGCTTGAGAGCGTCGCCGACGATGCGCTCCTGAAGCGCGGCGCTGATGGGCGCGGGCGCCTTGACGTAGCGGTCGGAGTGCGGCGCGCGCGGGTCGTACTGCATGACGCGCACTTTTTCCTGGCCGATGACGTAGCAGCGGAAGTAGCTCTCAAATTCGATGGCTTCCTGCAGAGTCATGCAGAGATCGCCGGTCTGGTCGTACGCGCGGTAGAACTCCTCGGGGTCGTGCACTTTATAGACGTGCTTCCAACCGCCGCCGGAATGCGGCTTGAGGAACGCGGGCCAGCCGATGTAGGAGAAGATCTGGTTCCAATCGAGGGGATAAATGAGGTTTCGCATGGAGCGGTCCGTGGTGTCGGGCGGATGCTGTTTGTGGGGGAGGAGCACGGTGCGCGGGGTGGCGACGCCAATGCGGGAGGCGAGAGCATAGTTGAAGAATTTGTCGTCCGCGCTCCACCAGAAGGGATTGTTCATGACGATGGTGCCGTTGAGCACGGCGTTCTTCAGCATGGAGCGGTAAAAGGGAATGTCCTGCGAGATGCGGTCGATGATCACGCGATAGCCGGAGGGCTGGGCCATGAGGACGCCGCCGGTCTTGAGCATTTCCGCGGAGAGGCCGGGCACCTTGAGCGAATTGATGCGCTCCATGAGAGCGGGAGGAAAGGTTTCCTCCATGCCGAAGAGAATGCCGATGCGCTTCATCGTGCGTCTCCTTCCGTTACCTCAGGCGAAATATTTCTGAGCCATGCGCTGCCACAGGGGCCAGTCGTGCACCGCGCCCTCGCCCCACACGTCGAGAGAATGGGGCACGCCTTTTCCGTGGAGGATGCCGGAGAGACGCCGGGTCTCTCCGAGACAAATGTCGTGCTCGCCGGCAGCGAGGACGATTCGCATGCCCCGGTAGCGGTCCAGATACCACGGATCGTTCATATTGGGAAGAAAATGGGCCGGGCACTGAAAATAACAATCGTCGTCGTAATAGCCGTCGAGGAACGACTGGATATCAAACGCTCCGCTCATGCTGACCACGCTCCGCACGAGGTCCGGATGACGAAAGGCGAGATTCACGGCGTGATACGCGCCGAAGCTACAGCCGGTGACTCCGAGCTCGCCCGAGGAGTTCTTAACACGGATGAGCGGAAGCACCTCGTCGAGAAGGTAGGCCTCGTAGGCCATGTGGCGCTCGACGCGGTGACGTGGATGCACGCGGCGGTTGTACCAGCTTTCCGAATCCACACTATCCACGCAGTAGGCCTGGATGGCGCCGGATTCGTACCGCCAGCTCGTTGCCGCGATCATGCCGCGGTCCTCATACTCAAAAAAGCGCCCCTGAGACGTGGGAAAGACAAGCACCGGCATCCCGGCGTGACCGAACACCAGGAGTTGCATTTCCCTTCCGAGCCGCGGGCTATACCAGCGGTGATACTCGCGGTTCATGAGCGCGAAGGGGAACTAGTGTACACCGGCAGGGGGAAGAAACGCAGGGCCCACGGTGCCGAGACCACGGACCGTCCGCCGGGCTGGCACTACACCTCAGTCGAAGCCAGCCCTCGGAAACGGGCCGGCTTTTGGGGCGCCCCGAGGCATGCCCCTAAGGGCGCTTGATGTACTTTTCGTAGAGCTCTTTGTGCTTGTTGTCGGTGGAGGTCGGCTTGCCATCGATATAGAGATATTTCACTTCGGTTCGCAGCTCGAGGGGATCGCCGTTGGTGATCATGATGTTGGCGATCTTGCCGGTCTCCAGGGTGCCGAGGTCCTTATCCAATCCCAAGATCTGGGCGGGATAAAGGGTGACCGCCTTCAACCCGTCGTCATGGGAGAGGCCGTAGGCAACGGCATTGCCGGCCTGTTGCGGCAGGCGGCGCACAAACTGCAAATCGTATGAGGCGATGGCGAAGCGGATGCCCGCCTTCTGCAGGTCGCTGGGGAGAGTGAAGAACTTGTCGTAGGGATCGTCCTCGTTGTCCGAGAGGCGAAGCGTGGGGCCGAGGATCACGGGAATGTTCTTGGACTTCAGCAAGTCCGCCACTTTCATGGCCTCGCTGCCGCTGCCGAGAATCATGCGGATCTTCTGTTTGTCGCAGAACTCCACAGCGCCACGAATTTCGCGAGCGCGGTCGGCAAGGATGAGCACGGGAAGCTTGCCCTCGAGCACGGGAATCATGGCCTCGAGCTTGAGGTCGCGAACGTAATTCTTGGCCGAGCCTTTGGCGACCGCCTGCTGGTAGTGGCGGGCTTCCTCAAAAAAATCGGCGAGCTGCTGGACCTTCCTTTCGTATTCCTTCTTGGCATCGGCGAAGGGGCGCTCCTTGAGGCTGAAGGTGCTGAGGTCGAAGGAGCGAGTGTTGAAATCGGGCCAATTGATGACCATGGCAGCGGAACGGCGGACAAGCATCTGGTCGAGCGTCCATCCGGAGAGATTGATGACGGAGGCCTGGCCCAGAATGACACCGCTGGAACCTCCAAAACCGCCAGCGGCGGGCGAGGTGAGCACGTGGGTGATGCCGGCGGCGCGGGTGACGGGAATGTGGGCGCTCGCGGGATGCACGGCGGTGGCCGCCTGAAGCTGGGGATTGAATTCGCCGAGCTCTCGCGCGTCGACGGTAGCCGAGACGGCTCCGATTTCTTCCAGCCCGATCTGGTCCACGGAATCGAACATGCCGGGATAGGCTTCGAGGCCGGAGGCGTCGAGGACTTCGGCATCGGTGGGGATGGCGGCATCGGCGCCGATGGCGACGATGCGGCCGTCGCGAATGACGATGTTGCCTTTGTCGATGGCAGGCCCGGCGAGCGTAATGATTTTCACGCCGCGAATCGCGTAGGTCTTGGCGGGAGCATGCGCCTTGGGTTTTTCCTGCGCCGCGACGGGCGAGAACGAAGCCAAGCTTGCGACAAGGGCCAGCGCAGCGGCCGCGGCCAGCAGGATTTTCCGGTTGAAGGTTTCGATGGTGTGCATGGTGTTGTCTCCGCCTTAGTTGGACTCGCCGACGGTCATCACGTCCACGCGCGGCGCCTCGGCTGGATGGCCTGGTTTGTCTTCCTTTTGGGGAGCGGCGCCAGGTTTCTTCTCGCCGGCTTTGCCCTCGCCCGCCTTCTTTTCGGATTCGGCGGCCTTCTTCTCCTTTTCGATCAGGGCCTTGCGTTCCTTCGCGTTTTCGGCGCGCATGGCGAGATCCTTGTCGCGATCGAAATAGAGGTGGCCATCGATGAACACCTTCTGGGCCACGGCGTAAACGCTCAGCGGGTTATGGTTGAAGACGACGAGGTCGGCGTCCTTGCCGGCTTCGATGGAGCCGACGCGCTTGTCGATGCCGAGCTGGATGGCGGGATTGATGGTGATGAGCTTCAGCGCTTCCGTCTCGGTGAGGCCGCCATATTTCATGGTCTTGGCGGCTTCCTGATTAAGGTGGCGGGATTCCTCGGCGCTATCGGAGTTGATGGAGACGATCACGCCGTGGCGAGTCATGATGGCGGCGTTGTACGGAATCGCTTCGTAGGCCTCGACTTTGTAGGCCCACCAGTCGGAAAAGGTGGAAGCGCCGACGCCGTGGGCAGCGATTTCATCGGCAACGCGGTAGCCCTCCAGAACATGCTGGAGGGTGCGGATGTGGAAGCCGAACTCCTCCGCGAGCAGGACGAGCTGAATCATCTCATCAGCGCGATAGCAGTGGGCGTGAACCCAGCGCTTGCCTTCGAGCACTTCAACGAGGGGCTCGAGCTTCAGGTCGCGGCGCGGGGGAATCACGTTTTTCTCACCTGCGGCGACGCGACGGTTGTACTCGTCCCAGGACTTCTTGTACTCGCGGGCGTCCACGAAGGCCTGGCGGATGACGTCCATGACGCCCATCCGGCTTTCCGGATAGCGCTGGGGAATTCCCGGAGGCGGGCGGAAGTTGCTGCGCTTGGGATTTTCGCCGAGGGCAAACTTGATGCTGAGCGGGGCGCCCTCGAATTTCAGTTCGCCGGCCGACCTGCCCCAGCGGAGCTTGATGACCTGGTTCTGGCCCCCGATGGGATTGGCGCTGCCGTGAAGAACGTGAGCCACGGTGACGCCCCCGGCAAGATCGCGGTAAATGTCGATGTCGTCCGGGTTGAGCACATCGCCGACGCTGACCATGGAGGAAACGGCGACGCTGCCCTCATTGACGTCGCCTTCGACGGCGATATGCGAGTGGCAATCGATGATGCCGGGCATGATGTACATGCCGGTGGCGTCAATCACGGTAGCGCCCTCGGGGGCTTTCAAATCCTTGCCCACGCGGTCGATCTTTCCATCCTTAATAAGGATGGAGCCGTGCTCGATGGTGCCCTTGGTGACCGTGAGGATCGTGGCGTCCTTGATCAGCGTGACGCCGGAGTCCTGCGCGGCGCACACGGGGACGAGGAGCGTCGCGGCTGCAAGAACGGCGAGCAGATGGGATTTATTCATGGCCGTCCTCCTGAGCGCCAACGGCAGCCTGACTGCCGCTGGGCCGCGAACCCGTGAATTCCGCCGCGAATCCCGGACCGTTGATGGTTCCTTTCATCGTGTTGCCCTCGAGTGTGCCGGAAAAGGTGAATTCGTGAGCGCCGTCGCCGCCGTCCGCGGAGATGGTGATGGAGAACGAATTGCCGCTGACGTAGCCGGAGTTGACGGTAGAAGTGCCGAAGGGGTGAGTGACGGAACCGGTGACGGAGCCGCCGGGCGCCATAGCGAGGTCCGCGGAGGCCTGCATGGGCCCCTGTTCGCTGGAGATGGAGATGCTCCACTTTCCGGAGAGATCGCCCTTGGGGGGCTCCTTGGGTTTTTCCGCCTCGCGAATCTCGAACTTCCGTCCGTCTACGAACACATATTTGATTTTCGTTTTTTCGCTGAAGAGGTCGCCATCGGTAACCACGAGATTGGCGATCTTTCCGGTCTCGATGCTGCCCAGACGGTCGGACACGCCGTAAATCTCCGCGGCGGAAAGCGTGAGGGCGCGCAACGCGGCTTCGGGAGCAAGGCCCGCGTCGATGGCTTTCTTCACGTTCTTCAGCATGTCTTTCGGCGCGGAGAGGCCGCCATCGTAGAAGGCGAATCGCACGCCGGCTTTTTCGAGAGCGGCGGGAGTGCCGGGTGCACGATCGCGGAAACGGAGAGTGCGGAGCGGCTCCTCGGCCTCGGGATCGGCGTCCTTTTCCCTCTCGGGCCACTTGGCGTTGACCAGAGCGACGGCTTTTTTCGCGGCGAGGGCATCGGCGACCGCATAACCCTGCTGGACTCCGTAAAGAACCGGATGAGTCTGGATGCGGTCTGCCAGCCACATGCCACGGATGATTTGCGGAGCGGTGTTGGCCGGGATGAGGACGGGCTCGGCGGCGCGCCGGGCCTGCTCAAGAGCGCGGAGGACGCGGTCGTACTCCGGGCGCTCGTTGCCGCGCGGGGCGGCGCCGTAAATGCGCTGCGCTTCATCATCCTGCTGCACGTCGAGGTAAACCTGCTCGATGTAAGAGACGGCGCCCATGAGCGAGCCGGGAAATCCGAAAAAGCCGCCGGGCGCGTTAAGAGTGATCTGGACGGAAGCGTCGGGCTTGACGACGAGGTCGCCCGGCCGCGTGCCGGCGAGATCGATCATGGCGCCCTGTCCGGGAAACATGCCGGTCTTCGGGGCGGTCAAAGCGGTGGTGAAACCGCCGGAACGCCAGGTTTCGATCTTCTTGTCGTCGGGCTTCAGCTCATCCGCCGCGTCCACCCAGGGCGTTGAGGCGGGACGGTCCTGCGGGCCCTTGGATATCGCTTCGGGCGTGACTGGCCCACCGCGGCCGCGACCACCGCCCTGCTGCGGCGGCTCTGCGGCACCGAGCCCGAGGTCAGTGAGCGCGTCCACCAGGCCGGGATAGACGGTCAAATCCTTGCCATCGATCACCCAGGCCTCGGGAGGAATCGCGGCATCCTTGCCCACGGCCCGGATCAATCCATCGGCGACGACGACGGTGGCGCCGTCAATTGGAGGTCCTGCGACCGGAACCACTCTTGCATTCTTGATCGCGAAGTAGCGCGGTTCTTCCGCAGCAGCATTGCGCTGAAAAACGGAAAGACTGGCCAGCGCGCCTCCCAACAACAGGCCAGATGCCAACCAGAGACGCAGACTCCGGCCCTGCCACATTCGCTTCATGACCCACCCCCGTTCGTGATGCAAAAAGTCGGGACTCCCGCCCCATCGAACAGCCAGAAGAAGCTAGATACGAAAATCGCGGGGCACAGGTTTCCATAATGTGGAGCTAGGCGCAAGAGTTGAGATGAAATTCACGGAGACGAACGAATTGCGCTGGATCGCTGAGAAAAATGCGGCGCCTGCCCGCGAAACGGTGGAATGGAGCGGCCGGATGCGGTTCTCTCGAAACCTCAATTGAGCTAATCCGGTCTGACCGGGTCGGCGCCGTCGGGCTTTTCCTGAGACGGAGGCACGTCCTTGGGCGCTTTGATTTGCTGGTTGGCGTCGACGGAAAACAACGTGAAATCGCTGAAGCTAAGCTGGCGATGGACCCGCTTGCCCTGCCAATCGAAATAGACCTCGGCTCTTTCCGGGAGCCACAAGCTCAGGTCCCTGGTGCGGAAGCGGACCGGCCCGTATTTGATCTGGGTGTGCTCGGCGACAAGGCGAATCTGCGGATGCGATTTCACCAGATCCGATTCGAGGCGAATCAGCTGGTAGGTGTCGGCAGCAATCCATGCCCGTCCCTTCAGCCCGACCGGATAAACCTGCCCGGCTCGGCTATAGGCGTGGAGAGTCGGAACGCGGTCTGGCTTCTGCTTGAAATACACCTGCCAGGCAAGCACGCTGCCGGTGCGGGACAAGCCCTCGCAGGTGAAATCGAAGTTCACGCTCTGCGAAGGATGGAAGACGAGCGCGAGCGCTGGAAGGCCCACGGTGACGATTCCGTCGGGCGGGCCGTCCTGATACTTGTTCTTGGAGTCGCGAAACTCATCCACGGACAACATGCCCGGACGGATTTCTTCAATGGAGACCAGGTAGCGATACGTCCGGGTCTGCACGCTGGCGGGGAGTCCATCGTTTCCGATGCGCTGACTGCGGAGGTCTTCCGTGGCTTCAAAGCGTTGGAGATTGTCGACGAGCTCAGTCATACGGGTGCTGGCCTTATGCAGCACGGTGGGCAAGGAGCAGGGAACCCCGGGCTCGACTGGAGGGACACTGTCGTCGACGGCATGGGGCATCCAGGCAGAAGGCAGGAGGGGCGGAAGTTCCAAAGCCGGGGCCGGGGGATTGGAACTGGCCGGGGGTTGCCGGAGTGAAGCGAGGAGATTTTTTGATTCGGCGTCGTCCGGGTTGTCCTTGACGTAGACATCGAGAATCTGGATGGCTTGGTCCTTTTTGCCTTCGGCCACCAGAGCGCTGGCCAGAGTGGGCTGGACCACGGCGGCAGCCTGGCTGTGACCGAGAGCGATGGCACGCTGCGCCTCCTCTACGGCCTCGGGAATCTGGTGCAGTTTGAGGTAAGCCACAACCATGTACGCATGCGGATGCCAGACAGTAGGGCTGGCCTTGACCGCGCGCTTCAGGTAAGTGAGTGCCTCGGCGGGATTGCCCTCATCGATGGCTGCGTGACCCAGCTCCATAAGCGCGGCGAAGTTCTTGGAATCCTCTCCGACAGCCCTCTTCCAATAGAACTTGGCCTTATTCATGTCGTTCATTTCCTTTTCGTACTCGCCATAGAGATACGAAAGGTTTGTGTCCGTGGAACTTTCGTAATACAGCTTCTCAAGGTCCATGCGGGCCTTTTCCGGCTTGTGGTCGCGGAGAGCCTGCGCAATCCGGAGCAACATCCGCATTTCCTTGACGTTGGTATCCCTGCCGAACTGATCACCGCCGATGTCGGAGTACCCCATCATGCTGGACTGATCCATATCGTCACTGGCTTTGCGATGCAGGACGACTTTGACGATGGAGTGCGGTTCCGTGGCGTCCACCAGCTGCTTCGCTGAATCGTATCCCTGAGCAGTAACTTGCAGGGTGTAGTGTCCGGGAGCGAGATCGTCAATTTCCGTATCACCGCCGCTGGTGCTGGCCTGCCTGACCACGCCGCCCTCGGCCGCCTTCAAAGTCACCACGGCGAGGACCAGGATCGGGCCACCACTATCTTCCGTCACCTGAATCTCGAGCCTGGATTTGGCGGCCGGATCGGACGGGCTGGGTCGCTGTTTACCCTGCCCCGCACCGGCCGGGTTCTGGGCGAGCGTGGAGTATGGAAGGAGGAGGAGTGCCCCGCAGAAACACGACAATGGGACCAACCACTTATGTTTTCCGACCATGGAACCTATCCGATCGACGAGGAGAGCTCCCGGAGAAACTCGTCCGCCGTTCCCTCGTTCCTTGCTGGAATGTGCATAAGTATACTCAATGGACTTAGTGTGCGCCAGCGTACAATCGTGACACGGAATGTCCTAGGACTGAGCCGAAAGCGGTCAGCCCAGAGAAACGCCCCGCTTGGTCTGACCCGTGTGCGGCGCTCCGATTCCAGACCACACCATGCGATGGAACATGGCGTCCATTTCCATCGGGGTGGCCCCCGGCTCGTTGTTGAGCCACCACATGAGAAGCCCAAACATGGCGGCAGCGTACGCCTGCCCAAGGGCGGTCCGCCGCGATGCGGGAAGCGAGCGAGTTTCCGGCAAAGCGCCGAGCCGGGCGGCAATGGAGCGGGCGAAGTATCCCTCACCCAGCTCGAGGACATCGTGGAGCTTCTGGGAGGCGGACATGGCGGAGATGAACTGGCGTCTCTCCGCAACGTGGGAGAAGAACTCGCCGACCGGCGCGACACGGCGTGATTTTTCGCGCGTGCGCGCGAGGCGCGAGGAAATCAGTTCCCAGAAATCCTCGGCGTCGCTCAGGAAAAGGTCGTTTGTGCCGCTGAAATGAGTGTAAAAGGTGGAGCGAGCAACGCCGGCGCGATCCAGCACCTGCTGTACGGTGATGGAGTCAAAAGGCTGCTCCTGCATGAGGGCCACGATGGCGTCGCCGAGCGCGTCGCGCGTGCGGAGAACCCGGCGATCCTGTTTGCGCGGGGCGCAAGCAGGACGGGAGACGGCGACCTTTCCGGACTCCGAACGCCGTTTTGTTCGAGAACTCGCCATTTCCCGGCATCACCTATTGACGGACTGCGGATTCCTGCCTAGTGTCCGGCACATGACCGACGCACGACGAAGCGGCATCGCGCTGATCGCGGGGTCCGCTGCAATGATTATAACCATGGCGGTTCATCCGCACGGGCGCGTGAGCAGCGCGGAAGAGGCCGAGGGAATGGCGCGGATGCTGATTGCCGTGCACTCACTGGCGATGGCAAGCGTGCCCGTGCTGTTCCTGGGCGCGTGGGGCCTTTCCCGCCAGCTGGACGCAGAGGACCGCATGGCCATGGCCGGGCTCGTAATCTTCGGATTCGGCGCCATTGCGGTGATGAACGCGGCCGTGATGGACGGCCTGGTGGCTCCGGAACTGATCCGGCGCATCTTCGCCTCCGCGGCGGATGCCGCGAAGAAAGACGTATGGCAGGTCGCCCTGCGTTTCAACTTCGAGATAAACCAGGCGTATGCGCGTGTGTACGCTGTGGCATCGGGCGCGGCGATAGTGCTGTGGTCAGCGGCCATCCTGCGGAAGGGCCGGTTTGCGCGCGCGGCGGGAATCTACGGCTGCATCCTCGGCCCGGTGACGATCGCCGCGGTGTGCTCGGGCCTGCTGACACCCGACGTCCACGGATTCGGCATGCTGGTGGTCTGCCAGGCCATCTGGTTCGTAGCCGTGGGCGTGCAACTGTGCGGGGAATCACCATCGTCAGCGCAGCCTTCCGGTCAATTCCCAAAGTAGCGATTCGGCGTCGAGCCGAGCTGCCGCTTGAACATGGAAATGAAAGCACTCGGACTGCTGTAGCCCGCATCGAGCGCTACGGCAGTGACCTTTTCTCCTGCGGCGAGGAGCTTCAAAGCGTGGAGCAGGCGGAGCTGCTGCCGCCACTCGCGGAAGGTCATCTTGGTCTCCTCCAGAAAAACGCGCTGGATGGTGCGTTTGCTGGCTCCGCAGCCGTGGCTCAGGCGCTGCAAAGGAGACTGGGCCGCGGGATCGGCCAGAAGCGCGCGGGAGACGCGCAGGGCGCGGGGGTCCGTGGGGCTGGGCAATTGCAACGGCACCGCAGAAGCGGCCTGCAACTGGTCCGCCAGGATTTCCATGATGCGGCGGTGCGCGGGGATTCTGCGGTTCAGCCGCGAAAACGTGCAGGCGTGGAGGATGAGCTCCTTGAGAAGCGGCGAAACGTGGATGACGGAGCAGCGGGCGGGAAGCGAGCGGACCAGGCCGGGCAGAAGATAGAGAGTGCGCATGAAGACGGAGCCGGAGGTGCGCACGGAGTGGGGCGTGCGCGCAGGAATCCACACGGCGCGGAGCGGAGGCACCACCCAGATGCCCTGCGCCGTCGAAACGGTCATCACTCCCTGGGAAGCGAAAATGAGCTGGTCTTCGGGGTGAAAATGTTCGGGGATGGAGTGGCCGCTGGGGAGATCGGCGGAGACGCTGGCCACCTGGGCGAGGAGGCGGCCTTTGCGGTCGCGGAGAATGCTGTGACACTTATGCGACATTTCTTGTCAGAATAGCGGCAGCAATCCGGGCGCGCAAGTGATATGAATTGCGGCGCTGGGGAGCCGCGATGCCACAGGCCGTGAAACTGGAGCAGGAGGCAAACATGCTGGCCGGAGCCAAATTGATGGGATTCCTGCTGACCAAGGATTACGAGAAGGCCCGGGCGTTCTACGAGGGGAAAGTGGGAATGAAGTTTGTGAGCCTGGACCAATTCGCGCTGGCCATGCGCGCCGGAGAAAACATGATCCGCATCGTGAAGATGCCGGGCTTCACTCCGCAGCAAGGGACGGTGCTGGGATGGGAGGTGCCGGACATCGAAGCCGCGGTGGAATGGCTGATGATGCGAGGGGTGGAATTCGAGAAATATCCTTTCGTGGAGGACAAGGTGAGAGGCATCTGGACGGCGCCGGGAGGCGACCGGGTGGCATGGTTCAAGGACCCGGACGGAAACGTGCTGAGCGTGTCTCAACACGTCTAGAAACGCGCGGCCGGGACGCGGAGACGGCTTCAGGACGGCCGGCGAACGTGCGCCGCGAGGACGGCGAACATGCCGCGGCGCCAGGCCACTTCCGGGTGGAAGCCGCAGGAACGAAGCATCTCCAGCTCCGTCCCGAGCGGTTTGTAGTGATCCTCGCGTCGCCAGCCGCGATAGTAGGCGAGGGCCTGGGCGCGCGAGTAACTGCGGCAAACGTGGCTGACCCAGTGGCGCTCCTGTGCACGCCGAAGCGACCGTTCCGCGGCGGGAAAACAATCGGCGAAAATCAGAAGGCCGCCGGGGCGAATAGCGCGGCGGATGCGGCGGTACACGGACATCTTTACCGTCGGCGAGAAAATGTGGTGCAGAGCGAGAGAGGTGACCACCGCGTCGGCAGGCGGAAACGCAGCGTCCTCAAAGCGGCTGTGGACGAGATTCGCGCGCGCGCCGAGGCGCTTGCGAGCGAGGACCAGCATGGCGGCCTCGCTGTCGATGCCGGTGACGCGCGCACGGGGCGCAACCCGAAGACAATGCGCGGCGAGCGCACCGGTTCCAGTGCCCAGATCCAATATCGCGGTGGCGCGGGGCGGCATGAGCGCCGCAGCGGCGTCCAGCATTTCCTCGTAATGGGGGATAAAGGTGCGGATGCGGCGGTCGTATTCCGACAATCGGATGCCGAGATGTGAGGCTGTACTCATTCCGGTTCAGGGAGCGGGCCCGACTCAGTTTCTGAGCGGCTTGCCGGTCTTCAGCGTGTGAGCCATGCGCTCCTGTGTTTTCTTCTCGCTGCAGAGGCTAACGAACGCCTCACGCTCCAAGTCAAGCAAGTACTGCTCGCTGACCAACTGCGAGGCGGAAAGCGGTCCGCCAGCCAGAATATTAGCGAGCTTGCGGCCGACGAGCGCGTCGTACTCCGAGATGAACTGGCCACGGAGCATCATGTGGATGGCGAGCTTTGCTCCGGCCAGAAACTGTTCGCCGAGCACGCGAATGGAAGGCTCGGCGGGCGGGGGATGGCCGGGACGGTAGCCTTCGCGGACAAGTTCGAGTGCGAGCGCCTTCGCATCCGCCACCTGGCGGTCTTTGTTCATACTGAGCGCGTCTGACGGGCGCAGGTAACCGAACGCGCGGGCCTCTTCCGCGCTGGTGGCGACCTTGGCCATGGCAATCTGCTCGAACACCGGCTTGAGGGCATGAAACAGATCCAGATCGGACCCTTCGCCGCCGGAGGGATTCACGCTGCGCGCATGCTCGTTCGCGCGAATCACCATTTCCTTGGTGCCACCGCCGCCGGGAATCAGGCCCACGCCGACTTCGACGAGGCCGATGTAGGTCTCCGCGGCGGCCTGGATACGCGCGGCGTGGAGCGGAATCTCGCAACCGCCGCCGAGGGAGAGGCCGAAGGGCGCGGCGACGACGGGCTTGGGCGCATGCTTCAGCGCCAGGTTCACGTTCTGGAACTGGCGGACTGCAAGATCCACCTCGTCCCATTCCTGCTCCTGGGAGAGCATGAGGACCATCATCAGATTGGCGCCGACGCAAAAATTCGGCGCCTGATTGGCGATGACCATGGCGTCGAAGTCGGATTTGAGGCGCCTGAGGCCGGCGTGGAGCATCTGCACGGTGTCCGCGCCGATGGAATTCATCTTGGAGTGGAACTCGCAGCACACAACCCCATCGCCCAGATCGAGCAGGCTGGCGCCGGCGTTTTTCTCGATTTCGCGGCCGGCGGCACGCAGGCGGTCGAGAATGATGACGCCGGCGGGAACGGTCTCCTCGCGTTCCGCCTTCGAGGCGAGATCGAAATAAAACCTGCGGCCGTCCTCGGAGCGGTAGAAGGACTTGCGGCCGGAGCTGAGCAAAGCGGTAACCAGGGGCGGGAGCGGGCGGCCCTCGGTTTCGATCCGCTTGGCCATGGCCTCGACACCGGCGGCGTCCCAGATTTCGAACGGGCCCATCTCCCAAGCGAAGCCCCAGCGCATGGCGCGGTCCACGTCCACCACGTGGTCGGCAATTTCGGGAACGCGACGCGCGGCATAGAGGCACATTTCGGAAACGGAGCGCCAGAGAAAGCGTGCGCCCTTATCGCCGTCGCGGCCGGCGAGCGCGGGACCGAGAAGCTCGCGGAGGCGCTCGCGCGTGTCTTCGATGGATTTGCCGGCTTCGATGGAGCCCAAGCGGGCCTTGGCGCGCGGTCGGTAGTCCATCATCTTCCAGTCGAGCGAGAGAATCTCCTTCCCCTCCCCGCCCTTCACACGCTTGTAGAAGCCGCCGCCGGTTTTGTCGCCCAGCCAGCCGCGCTTCATCATGTCTTCGACGAGTGCCGGGACGCGGTAGCGCTCACGCATTTCGTCGGCGGTGGCGTTGTCGTAGATATTGCGGACGACGTGAACGAGCACATCGAGGCCGACGATATCTGCGGTGCGAAACGTGGCGGACTTCGGCCAGCCGACGGCGGGACCGGTGCAGGCGTCCACTTCCTCGATGGTCATGTCGAGTTCCTGCATGAGGGCGAGCACATTGAGCATGGAAAACGTGCCGATGCGGTTGGCGATGAAATTGGGCGTGTCTTTCGCGATGACGACGCCCTTGCCGAGGGCACGGTCGCAGAATTCATCGAGAGCGGCGAGGGCTTGCGGGCGCGTGTCCGGGCCGGGAATCAGCTCGACGAGCTTCATGTATCGCGGCGGATTGAAAAAATGAGTGCCGGCAAAGTAGCGGCGGAAATCCTCGGAGCGCCCTTCGGCAATGAGGCGGACGGGCAGGCCGGAGGTATTGGTGGTGACGAGCGTGCCGGGACGGCGGTGTTGTTCGACGCGCTCGAGGAGTTTGCGCTTGATGTCCAGATTTTCGGCGACGACTTCGATGATCCAGTCGGCTTCGGCGCACCAGGCGATGTTGTCGTCGAAATTGCCGATGGTAACGAGGCGGGCCGTGTCGGGCGTAAAAAATGCCGCAGGGCGCGCCTTTTTCGCAGCTTCGAAACTGGCGCGGACGATGCGGTTGCGGACTTCGGGGGAGTCGGCGGTGAGTTTGCGCGCAGCCTCTTCCGCGGTGGGCTCGCCGGGACGGATATCGAGCAGGAAGCAGGGCACGCCCGCGTTGGCAAGATGAGCGGCGATGCGGGCGCCCATGGTTCCTGCGCCGAGTACCGCAGCCTTTCGAATTGCAGCGTTCACGAATGCCTCCGAGGCATGAGTCTCGAGAACCGCGGGCGGGCGGAAAACCGGCCCGGGGTAGTGCCCATCAGTGCGCGCAGTGATTATAGTCCCGTCGACGTGAGTTGGCAGCCAGCGGGGCGCGAGGTAGCATCGTAATTCACAGGAACTCGAAATTCGTGGCCGCTTCGCGGATGGGCGGGTCCCTGCGATCAAAAGGTCGGCGCTGAAATGAAGAACCAAAGCGTGGGGGATTTCCTCCGCAGCGGACTCCGCCGCATCCGGGAGTTTGCGCAGGGCCACCCGGCAGGGGAGGTGCGTCCGCCGCGTGTCGGGCTGGCGCTGGGCGGCGGATTTGCGCGCGGCATCGCTCACCTGGGCGTGCTCCGTGTGCTGGAAGACGCGGGAATCCGCGTCGATTTCCTTTCGGGGACGAGCGTAGGCGCGCTGATTGCCGCGGCATATGCGAGCGGCGCGCCGCTGGAGGCGATCTCGCGGCGGGCGATGGCCACATCCTTCAGGGATTTCGCGCGCTGGAGCCTGTCGCGGTTCGGGCTGGCATCGAATGAGCGGATGGGCCGGTTCGTGTACGACTTCTGCGGCGTGCACAGCATCGAGGAGATGAAACGTCCCCTGGTGATCTGCTCCGTGGATCTGCTGTCGGGCCAACCGTACTACTTCACGAAAGGGGATGTGGGGATCGCGCTGCGGGCATCGTGCGCCTACCCCGGATTGTTCCAGCCAGTGGAATACGACGGCCGGGTGCTGGTGGACGGCTTTCTGACCAGCCCGGTGCCCGTGGAGGCGGCGCGGATGCTCGGCGCGGAACTGGTGATTGCGGTGTACCTGGGCATGACGGGACCAGCGCCGCGGCCGAAGCACATGGGCGAGGTGCTGTGGCGGTCGTTTGCCATCATGCAGCAGCAGGCGCTAGAGCGCCGCGACCGCTCGGCCGACGTGCTGATTTCGCCCGAAGTGCGGGATTTTGCCTGGGATGATTTCTCGCGCACAGCGGACATGGTGGCGGCGGGAGAGGCGGCGGCACGAAGCGCGCTGCCACACATCCGCGAGTTACTGCAACCACCGGTGAGGGCGACGGCGAGGCAATCGAGCGCGCCGCGGCCCGCCTGAACGAAACGAACGACCAAGACCTGCCTGGACCTCACTCCTGCCGCAGGATGACGCGAACCGGCCGGCCGTTTCCTTTGCCGCGGCGGGTGAGCCATTCAGCGAACGCGGCTGCAAATTGATCGGGATTGACGCGGAAACTGGTTTCCAATCGTCCTTCGGCGGTGGGCAGAGTGTCGTCGAATTCAGGTGCGTTGGTGAAATTGCGCATGCAAAAGGAGTCGAGCCAATCGAGAGGACAGGGACGGCGCGCGCCATCCACTTCAACATCAACAATCCACCTGCGGGCGTACATGAGCTGACTATATCACCCGACCTCGAGCCGCAGCGCCCAGTCACGGCGCGGGAGATGTAACCCCGGTCGGCGGTGCATGTGACGGCGGTCACCGAACCCGGCTCAAAGCGCCGCGCAGACTAAGAGCGGGATGCCGATAGACGGCACCCCGGTCATGGCCAGACCCGGGAAGGGGGATGGCCGGGAGGCGACAATGGCCGGCACACTCAAGCTCGAAGAAAAAAAGACGCAGAAGGCCCCAGCTCCGGGGATCTCGCTAGCCCGGATCATGGTGGCGACGGATTTTTCGACATACGCGGACCGCGCGCTCGACTATGCAGTCTCGCTGGCGCGGCGATTCGGCTCGCGAGTATACCTGACACACGTGATCGCCTTTGCGGGGCACGACGTGATGGAGCCCGATCTGGGAGCGCCCAGCGGAGAAACGCTTCGGAAACAGGCCGAGCGCAACGCGAAGGCGATCGAAGACTCGGGACGGCTGTTCGGCGTGCCGTACGAAGTGGTGATCGAAGAGGGCACGCTGTGGCCCGCACTGGGAATGCTGCTGGAGAAGCACAAAATCGACCTGCTGGTGCTGGGTACGCACGGGCTGAGCGGCCCTCTGAAGGCCGTGTTCGGCTCGAACGCGGAACAGGTGATGCGGAATGCGGCGGTACCGGTGCTCACGGTAGGTCCGGCAGTGACGGAAGAGGCGCCGTTTGAGGAGGAATTCCGGACGATCGTGTTCGCCACGGATTTCCGGCCCGGAGCGGAGCGCGAGGCGGCGCTGGCCTACGCGATTGCGCAGGAGCACCGCTCGCATCTGTTGATGATGCACGTCACGCCTTACGCGCCGGGAATACCGCAAAACGAATCGTTGCTGGACCGCGAACTGATCACGCACCAGATGCAGGAACTGGTGCCCGGCGGAGAGAGGAAGTGCCTGCTGGAGTTCCACATCGCCTACGGGGAACCAGCGAGCGAAATTCTGCGGGTGGCGGAAGAGTCGCATGCGGATTTGATCGTGGTCGGAGCCACGAAGGACGGGGCACTCTCCGGACACCTGCCGGGAACGATTGCGTACGGTGTGGTGCGCGGGGCGAAGTGCCCGGTATTGACCGTGAAGTCCTGAAAAGGCGCGCGCCTCACGAAACAGCGCGGTATCTGAGATCGCCGCAAACGAGCGCGGCCGGGATATGCTGATGGAGCAATTCGCGCCGCTCCGGCCGGGGAATGTTGCAATTCCACGCGGTGCGGAATAGGCTAGGGAATTCGCGAAGGAAGCGGCGGGCTCCCGCCCGACAGGGCTGCGGAATTTTCCGGGATCCGGGCGCAGACGGATCCGATCCCCGGATGGGTGGCGAGGGAGGAAGAATGGCCTCTCCAATCGAGCAGTGGGTCGAAGAATCGGCCCGGCTCACGACTCCGAAGAAAATCGTGTGGTGCGACGGCTCCGAATCGCAGCACCAGGCGCTGGTCGAACAGATGGTGGCCGACGGAACGCTGATCGGCCTGAACACGAAGACGCATCCGAACTGCTACCTGCACCGGAGCGACCCGAGCGATGTGGCGCGAACGGAGCAGATTACGTTCATCTGCTCGCGTCTGCAGTCGGACGCGGGGCCGACGAACAATTGGATGTCGCCCGCAGACGCAAAGGAAAAAGTATCCGGCCTTTTCCGGTGGTCGATGAAAGACCGCACGATGTACGTGGTGCCCTACCTGATGGGTCCTGCGAATTCGCCGTTCAGCAAAGTGGGCGTGGAGATCACGGACAGCCCCTACGTCGTGGCGAGCATGTACATCATGGCGCGGATCGGGCGGGCGGCGCTGGAGCGGCTGGGAAATTCGCAGGACTTCGTGCCGGGGCTGCACTCGCTGGGTGATTTGAGCCCGGACCGGCGGTACGTGCTGCATTTTCCGGAGGAGAAGCTGATCTGGAGCATCGGCTCGGGTTACGGCGGGAACGCGCTGCTGGGAAAAAAATGCTTCGCGCTGCGGATCGCGAGCTGGATGGCGCGCGAGCAGGGCTGGATGGCGGAGCACATGCTGATCGTCGGCCTGACCGGGCCTTCGGGGAAAACGCATTACATCGCCGCCGCGTTTCCTTCGGCATGCGGGAAGACGAACCTTGCGATGATGGTGTCCGCGCTGGAGAACCAGGGCTACAAAGTGACCACCGTGGGCGACGATATCGCGTGGATGCACGTAGCGGCGGACGGCACGCTTCGCGCCATTAACCCGGAGGCGGGGTTTTTCGGCGTGGCTCCGGGGACGAATTACAAAACGAATCCGAACGTGATGGCCGCGCTCTCGAGGAATTCCGTGTTCACCAACGTGGGCCTGACGCCCGGTGGCGAACCCTGGTGGGAAGGGATCAACGGCGCGCCCCCGGCCGGCACCATCGATTGGAGGGGGCGTCCGCACATGGGGGGCGCGGAGCCGGTGGCGCAGGCGAATTCGCGTTACACGGTGCCGGCGAAACAGACGCCATCCATTTCGCCTCGATTCGAGGATCCGGAAGGCGTGCCCATCTCCGCGTTTCTGTTCGGCGGACGGCGCGCGCGTGTGGCTCCGCTGGTGTACGAAGCGCGCGACTGGGCTCACGGCGTATTCATTGCAGCGACCATGGCGTCGGAAACGACCGCGGCAATTACGGGCCAGGTGGGCATCACCCGGCGCGATCCGATGGCCATGCTGCCGTTCTGCGGATACAACATGGCCCGGTACTTCGCGCACTGGCTCGAGATGGGAAACAGAATTCCGAAGCAGCCGCGCATCTTCCACGTGAACTGGTTCCGCAAGGGAGCGGACGGAAAATTCCTGTGGCCGGGCTACGGAGATAATGTTCGCGTGCTGAAGTGGATCGTAGAACGGGTGGAAGGAAGCGGCGCGGCGGTGGAAACTCCGATCGGATGGGTACCCACGCCGGACGCGCTGACGCTGGACGGGCTGAACATTCCGCGCTCCACCATGGAAGAGTTGCTGCGCGTGGACCCGGCCGACTGGGGGCCGGAGGTGGAGTCCACGAAACAATTTTTCGGCCGGTTCGGTTCCTCGCTGCCGCAGGAGATTTGGAACCAGCACGCGGAACTGCAGCAAAGGCTGAGCCGGGTGACCGTTCCCGCATCCTGAACGACCCCAAACCCCGATGCGTCCTTGTGGGACGCGATCCGCAGCGGCGGTTGCCCCTACCGGATCGCGTTACAGTAGAGCGCGAACGCCCTCGTCGAGCGCCACGTGCGTCTGCGGGAACCCGTTAACCGAGAATTCCGCGCCGGAACTCCGTGAGAATTTCATATATCGGCTCACCTGATAGTCTTCATCGAAGGCGCTGAACAGGCGTGCGGTTTCATCCGGCGCGAAGCCGAAGGCGGCCAGCGGGACGGCCGCGCCGAATCCACCGGCCAGTTCCAGATAGCGGTCCACGATTTGACGGAGTTCGCTCACATTCGCCAGGGCGCGCCGCGGGGTATTTGCCAGTGCGCGGCGGCTCCACTATCATACGGAGGCCGCCAGGAATTGCGCAGTCAATTCCGACTGGCGGAATGGCCGTTATGCCCGCCTGGAATGGCGGAGCGGGCGCATTCCACAACTACAATTTAAGCGAGGGAATCGAGAGGAGGAGTCATGAGCGTCGCGACGGGCCAGATGGCCCCCGAGTTCACGCTGAAGGACCAGAGCATGAAAGAGGTGAAGCTGGCCGATTTTCGCGGGAAGAAAAACGTGGTGATCGTGTTCTATCCGCTGGACTGGAGCCCCACTTGCACGCAGGAGCACGCGTGCGTGGTGAACGAGATGAAGCGGTTCGAGCAGCTCAACGCCCAGGTGCTGGGCATCAGCGTGGACAGCGCGTGGTCGCACAAAGCGTACGCCGAGAAGATGCACATCGAGTACCCGCTGCTGGCCGATTTCCAGCCGCGTGGGGCCGTGGGAACGCAATACGGTGTGTATCTGGCGGACAAGGGGATTACCGGGCGAGCGATTTTTATCGTGGGAAAAGACGGGAAGATTGCCTGGGCGAAGAACTACGACATTCCCGTGGTGCCGGATGTGGATGAGGTGGCGAAGGCACTTTCTGCCGTCCACTAGAAGGCCGTGGAGTAACGCGCGAGGCGGCGATCAAACGCCGCGATAAATCTGCCAGAGCAGGAGCGCGTTCAACACGACGATCGCTGCCGAGGTGAACCAGGCGAGGGCGACCGTTCCCGGCCGGTTCACGAATTCGCCCATCTTCCCGCGGTCAGAAGTGAACTGGACCAAGGGGATCACCGCAAAGGGAAGCTGCAGGCTCAAGATCACCTGGCTGAGAATCAGCAGGGCAGTGACGCGGTTCGCCCCCATGAGGCCGATCACGAGCGCCGCAGGCACCACGGCCGCAAGGCGCGTGACCAGACGCCGCATCCAGGGCTTCATCCGGAAACGCAGGAAACCCTCCATCACCACCTGACCGGCGAGTGTGCCGGTGAGCGTGGAATTCTGGCCGGAAGCGAGCAGGGCCACGGCAAAGAGAGTGCTCGCCAGGCTGGCGCCGAGCACGGGGCTCAGCAGCTTGTAGGCATCGCCAATCTCCGCAACATTGTGCATCCCGCGAACGTGGAAGGCCGCCGCTCCCAGAACCAGAATGGCCGCGTTGATGAAGAACGAAAATCCGAGGGCAAGCGAAGAATCCAGGATGCCGAAGCGGATGGCCTCGCGTTTGCCTGCGGCGTCGAGCGGGTAGGAGCGCGTCTGCACCAGGCTGGAGTGCAGGTAGAGATTGTGGGGCATCACGGTGGCGCCCAGAATTCCGATGGCGATGTAGAGCATGGCCCCGTTGTGCAGGATTTCCGGAGAAGGCACGAGGCCGGCAATCGCCGCTCCCCAGATGGGACGGGCGTGAAGCAGCTCGTAAGCGAAACAGAGGCCAATGACGCCGATCAGGGATACCACGAAGGCTTCAATCCAGCGAAAGCCACGGCCTTGCAGCAGGAGAATCAGCAGAACATCGAAGGTGGTAATCAGCACGCCCCAGAGCAGCGGGATTCCGAAGAGCAGCTGGAGCGCAACGGCCGAGCCAAGGACTTCCGCCAGGTCGCAAGCGGCGATGGCGATTTCCCCACCGATCCACAAGGCGATGGCCGTGGGGCGCGAGTAGTTGTCGCGGCAGGCCTGCGCAAGGTCGCGCCCGGTGGCAACGCCCAGCTTGACGCAGAGCGCCTGAAGGAACATGGCCATCAGGCTGCTGAGCAGCACTACGGAAAGCAGTGTGTAGCCGAACTGCGAGCCTCCAGCCACGTCCGTGGCCCAATTGCCGGGATCCATGTAGCCCACGGCGATGAGATAGCCCGGACCGGCGAAGGCAAGCATCCGGCGGAGGAAGGTCGCCCCCGTGGGAACTCCGACGCTCCGGTAGGACTCCGGAAGAGAAGGAAGCGACACATCGGGAACGGAGCCGGCCACGCCAGCCCCTCCGGCCAGGGGCGCGGAGGAAATCACGTTTTCCAGGGTGTCCTGCATTACAGGGTTCGCGGATATTAATCTAGCTTAACACAAAAACTAAAGTAGCGTTAATCGATGTCCACAGTCAAGATTGAATTGTACAGACGTTCCTGGGAGGCACACGCAGGGAGCAGCGCGGGCGAACCGCCTCTGTTATAGTGGGCGCTCGCACAGGAGGCGCGCATGAGCGATCAGCCCAAAGCGGAACCGCAGCTGCAGATCAAAGCGGACGAGAAGGAGCTGCAGGGCGTCTACTCGAATCTGGTGATGATTCACCACAATGCGGAGGAGTTCACGCTGAACTTCATCTACGTGTTCCCGAACGCGCCGCAGGGGAAATTGATCTCAAGCGTCATCGTGAGCCCCGGCCATGCGAAGCGGCTGCTTCGCGCGCTCGGCGAAAACATCGGGCGGTACGAAGCACAGTTTGGGCCGATTCCGGAGGGACCGCAGGGCGCCGTGGAACCGAAAGTCGGATTCGTGCACTGACGAGGATGAATTTTCAAATCGCCGCCATGACACCGGAAGACTGGCTCGCCGTTCGGACCATCTACGAGCAGGGCATGGCAACGGGCCTGGGGACATTCGAGACAAAAGCGCCCGGCTGGGAGGAATGGGATTCTGCGCGGCTGCCGCACTCGCGGCTGGTGGCTCGCGGCACGACGGTGATCGGCTGGGCGGCGCTGAGTCCGGTTTCGAGGCGGGCCTGTTACGCGGGCGTGGCGGAGGCGGGCGTCTACGTCGCCGAAGCGGCGCGCGGCCGGGGCGTGGGGCGCGCCCTGCTCGAGGCGTTGATTGTCTCTTCGGAAGAGCACGGCATCTGGACGCTGCAGGGCGCGACCCTCGCGGAAAACTCGGCGAGCATCGCGTTGCAGCAGCGATGCGGCTTCCGCATCGTCGGGCGGCGGGAACGGATCGCCAAACGCGACGGAGTGTGGCGCGATACAGTGCTGACGGAACGGCGAAGCGCGCGGGTGGGCGCGGAATGAATCAGCGCGGGCGCTCGAGAAACACGCAGCCGAAGGTGAACCGCCTGTCCGGATACCGCCGGTCGAGCACGAAGCGCGCGCCCGTATCGCGAAACGGCTGATCCGCGATCCAGCGGAGCCCGCTGGCCGCCACCAGGCGTTCCACTTCCTCCACGGTTCGCACGGCGGCAGGTTGGGGAGCGTCCGGGCCAAAATCAAACGACATGACGAACCGGCCGCCGGGCCGGAGGGCTTCCACGAGCCGCGAGATGGCGATCTCCTGCTGCGGCTTCGGCAAATGCTCCAGAACGCTCGCGGAAATCACGGCGTCGAACGGGCCGCCGAATTCCGCAGGCATCGGCCGCTCGACGAGATTGACTGATGAAACTTGCAGAGGCCAGCGGTGGCGGGCGACGGCCTGACGCGTGGCTTCGCAGAGCGGCTCGTCGATATCGAGGCAGGCGACCTGGCAACCGCGGTCCGCAAAGAAGTAAATGGGCGGCGTTGCAGCGCCGCCGAAATCGAGGATGCGAAGCCGCTTTTCGCCGTCCGAAAAGAGGCAGGCGGCGCTCGCCGCGTATTCCCACAACTTATGGCGGCGAATGGTAAATCTGCGGCGCAGCACGCCATTGACGGCAAACGGCGTTCCCCGGAAGCCCAGCCGTACTCCGAAGGCGCGCAGCGAACGGGCCCAACGCGCCATCTGCGGCAGTTCGAGGTCCTGCGGGTCATAGGTCCGGCTGGGAAATGGAAGTCCGCTCATCGGGTATTTCTTTTACCGTTTCGCGCCCGGGGAAGCAACCGCAGCCGGTCCGGCGTGTTCAGCTATGCTAGAGTGTGACGCACACCGCCATGAAGCTGTACGGACGCTACGAAGTGCTTGAAGAAATCGGCGCGGGCGCGATGGGCGCGGTGTTTAAGGGCCGCGATCCGGTGATGGACCGCGTCGTAGCGATCAAGACCATCCATGCCTCCGCGCTGGTGGGCCCCATGGCGGAGCAGTACCGCGAGCGGTTCACCCGCGAGGCCCGCGCGGCCGGCCGGCTGGCGCACCCCGGAATCGTCACCGTATTCGATGCAGGCGTGGAGGGCGAGACGCCCTACCTGGTGATGGAATACGTGCCGGGACGAACGCTGGAGGAAGTGCTGCACAGCGGCGAGCATTATCCGATCGACAAGGTATGTGAGATCGGGCAGCAGCTGGCCGAGGCGCTCGCCTATGCTCACGCGAACGGCGTGATTCACCGCGACATCAAACCCGCCAACATCCAACTGACCGGGACACCGGAGCGCGCGAAGGTCATGGACTTCGGAGTGGCCAAGCTGACGCAGGCGCAAGTGACTTCCACAGGCACGCTGCTCGGCACACCGGCGTACATGGCGCCCGAGCAGTTCACCGGAATGCCGCTCGACGGGCGCTCCGACCTGTTTTCGCTTGGCGTGATTCTCTACTGGATGGCCACTGGAGACAAACCGTTCAGCGGCGACACGATCACCGCCGTCTCCTACAAGATTGTCCACACGGAGCCCATAGCGCCCCGGCAATTGAATCCCGGTCTGCCGCAAGGACTTGAGACTGTCATTCTCAAGTGCCTGGCGAAAGATCCCGCGGCACGGCATCAGACCGGGGACGAACTGGCCGCGGATCTGGCCGCACTGCGAACCGGCCAGCCCACGGCCACGGCGTCCGGTAACCCCGCAGCGCCTGCCGCAAACACCGGCGGCACGATTTCGAGCGCGGCGACCGTACCACTGAGCGCGAGCGCCCAGATGAGGCGCACGGGAACGCAAGCTCCACCGCAGCCTCCCGCACCTGCTGTTCCGCCTTCCGCTTCACAACGCACAGGAGCCGCACCAGCCTCGCGAGCGGCTGCGCCTGAGGTTCCCCGCCGCGTGGTGCCGCCGGCCCAGCCGCAGCGTTCAAGCACGAAGATGTGGATTTACGCACTGGCGGCGCTGCTCGTCCTCGCCGTATTGTGGGGCGCGGGAGTGGCGAAGCGAAACCGGCAACTGGCTGCGGAAGAGGCGGCGCATCAACAGCCGCCCCCTGCTCCCGCGGTGCCGGTGGCGAACGCGCAACAACCCTCTGCACAAACTCCGGCTTCGACGACTCCTCCGCCGGCGACAGCGGAATCTACCTCGCCGATCCCCGCGGAAACGCGGCCCGCAGCTGCGGGCAAGCCACCGGCGCCGGCAAAACTCGAAAGGCCGGCGGAAACGGCCACTCGCCCGCCGCAACCGGACGTCAGCGGTTTCCCTCTGCGGCTGGAAGTAACGGCCACGGCGCCCGCAAGCGTGGAGATCACGGCGGATGACAATCCCGTGCAGATGCATTCTCTGGGCAACGGCGAGACGCTACGAGCAGGAGCAAACAAGATTCTTCAGGTGCGCACGGACAATGCCGGAGCGCTGCACCTGAAGCTGAACGATCGCCAGATGCCGGACCTCGGCCCGATGGGATCGCCGCGCACCGTGCGCTACACGGCGCGAAATCTTGCCCCAGGCGCAGGGGAAGAGGCACAGCAGTCGGCGGGCGCAGCGGGGCCGCAGGCCGGCGCGGCAAAATCGGCGCACGTAGACGTGGAAGTAAGCAATCTTCCCCGCTTCGCCGATTTTGCGGTGGTGCTGGACGGAACGCCCCTGTTTGAGCGCAAAGGCCGCATGGAGGGGGGAGCCGAGCCGCTGTCACGCATCGAGTCCATCCCGCCCGGAACGCACACGATTGCCGTGTTCATCGGAAATCGCATCGCCATGAAAGGCGTACGCCACGAGGTGACCGGAGAATTTGCCGCCGGGCAGACGCGCACGCTGCGCGTCAATTCGCACTTCGAAGGCCGGCGTGCGCCTGGAATGTTTATGTTCGATCTGTCGCTGGATTGAGATGCCGCGCCGGGCGGGACGCCGTCAGGCGGAGAGTTTCGCTTCACCGGCGGGCGGAACTTCAATCACCCACCCGGTGGTTTTTTCCAGGAATTGCAGCCCCAGCGCAAAGCCCTGTCCCTGCAACGACTGGCAATAGGTAACGCGAGCGAGCGAACGGAAACCGCCCGGCAAAGACGAGAGCACCAGCCGGTCGTTCTTTCTCCACGGCCGCACGGAATAGACGCGCGCGCCATTGGCGCTCACATTTTCGGTAAACGTGCTTTCGGTCCCCTGAACGTTTCCATGGCCGGAAAGCTGCACCGCAATGGCCATAGGGACACGTTTTTCCGCCCGTTCCACAGTCGGCTTCATCGCCTGGCCCCTTAGGAGAGTCCTCGCCGGGAGCCGATAAAGTGATTCTCTGCGGATCCGCTCCGGGCGGGGTGCGTCGTCCATGCTCCCTCCCGCTAAGGGTCTTGTACAGGCTGGTTTTCGCCGGGGGACACCAACTCGTCAACGGTCCACACTAGGTTAGCTGCGGGGCGATCCCCGATTCGCGCCGTGCCGCGGTTGGTGCTGTACACTCCTTCCATGCCACCGAAAGCCGGGTATTCCACGCCACTCTACGAGGTGGCGGAAATCGAGCGCTCCATCCGATTCTATGAACTGCTGGGATTCACGGTGATCGACACGGACCGCTGCACGCCTCTCGGTTGGGCGCGCATGCACTGCGACGGCGGGGCCATCATGTTTCTTCGCGCGGACGGGCCGTTGAACGCGCGAGGCCAGTCCGTGTATCTGGCCATGTACACGCCGGATCTGGCCGGACTGCGCGCGCATCTGCTGGCAAGCGGCATCGCTGTCCCGCCGATCAGATACCCGGAGTACATGCCCAGCGGAATGATTGAACTTTCCGATCCGGACGGTTACCGCCTAGGAATTCACCATTGGGGAAAGTCCGAACAGGACGCCTGGGAGAAGCGCATCAGCGAGAAGTCCTAGAGCACAGTCCGGAGAACGCGAATTGCCCACTGCAAGTCATACTTTTGGCGCGGGAGGGGGCAGGTCGCGGGCGGGACATTGGCTCGCAAAACCGGACGTTTTGTGGGCGCCGTCGCAGAAGGGCTTGTTGTTCGAATGGCCGCAGCGGCAGAGTGCCACTGCCGTGCGACCGGCGAGGCCGAACGCCTTTCCGCTGGGGTCGACAAGGTTAAAGCTTCCTTCGATGAAGAGCGGGCCATTGTCCCGCACTGTAATCTTCGAGTCCGCCATCGATCTCTCCTCAGATGAACGCAATACCGCTGCCGGTGAGAATCAATATTTCGGCACCTTCGGATCGACTTCGTCCGACCAGGCCAGGATGCCGCCCTTCAAGTTCCATATTTTCTTGAAGCCGGCCTGCTTCAGAAACGCGACGGCATCCGCCGAGCGCTTGCCGCTGCGGCAGTGGGCCACGATTTCGCGCGAGCTGTCCAGTTCGTTCACGCGCCGAGGGAGATCGCCGAGCGGAATCAGATGGCCGTCCAGATGGCAGATCTGGTATTCGTGCGGCTCGCGCACGTCAAGAATGAAAAGATCGTCGCCGCGATCGAGCCGGGCTTTCAATTCCTTCGGCGTAATTTCCGGAACGCTCACCGTGGGCGCGGCCTCCTCGCCGCGAATGCCGCAGAACTCCTGATAGTCGATCAGCCGGGTAATTGTGCGCTTCTCCCCGCACACTGGGCAATCCGGATTTTTGCGCAGCTTCACCTCGCGAAATTTCATCTGCAGCGCGTCGAAGAGCAACAGGCGTCCAACGAGCGTATCGCCCGCGCCGAGAATGAGCTTGATCGCCTCCATGGCCTGAATCGAGCCGACAATCCCAGGCAACACGCCAAGCACGCCGCCCTCGGCGCACGACGGCACCAGTCCCGGCGGGGGAGGCTCGGGATACAAGCAGCGGTAACATGGGCCTCCGGCAGCGCCGAACACGGTGGCCTGCCCCTCGAAGCGGAAAATCGAACCGTAGACGTTGATCTTGCCGGAAAGAACCGTGGCGTCGTTCACCAAATAGCGCGTGGGGAAATTGTCTGTGCCATCGACGATGATGTCGTAATCGCGAAACAACTCGAGCGCGTTGGCGCTGGTGAGCATGGTCTCGAACACTTTGATTTCGATGGCGGGATTCAGATTTGACAGGCGCTCGCGCGCCGCCTCCACCTTGTGCCGGCCGACGTCGCTGGTGCCAAACGTCACCTGGCGCTGGAGGTTTGTAAAATCCACCTTGTCGAAATCCACCAAGCCCAGATGGCCGACTCCCGCCGCGGCTAGATACAAGCCCAGGGGTGCGCCGAGGCCGCCGGTGCCGATCATCAGTACGCGCGCCTTCTTGAGCTTGAGCTGCCCCTCCATCCCGACTTCGGGCATGATCAGGTGACGGCTATAGCGCAGGATTTCGTCCTTGGAAAGCGTAGCTGCGGGAGCCGCTTCCGCCGGAGCTGATTTCGCGCTCATCTTCATCACTCCGCTGTCCCGCGCGTCGCCCGGTCCGCCGCTGGGCTGCCGCCGGCGATGGAAGGAACGATGCTGACCGTGTCTCCGTCCTTCACCGGAGTCGCTTCCTTTTTCAGATAGCGGATGTCGTCATCGTTGAGATACACGTTCACGAAGCTGCGCAGCCGACCGTCGTCCTGGAACAGGTGCCGGCGTAAATCGCCATGCTGGGTGACGAGGGAATCGAGCGCTTCCCCCACGGTCCTTGCGGTCACATCCACATGATCCTGCTTTCCTGCGTACGCCCGAAGCGGCGTGGGAATCATCACTTTCACGGCCATCAACGTTCTCCCTTTCAAGCTACTTCGATGCTCTCCGCCGCGTATCCGCTGCGGTCGTCGGCCAGCCGCCAGGAAGTCATATCACCGGGAACTTTCGAGGCCACTCCCAGGATGACGTAGCTGTACCACGGCCAGGCGTGCTCGCGGTCGAATTCACTGGGGCGCGCGGGATGGTCCGGATGGGTGTGGTACCAGCCCAGCAGTTCCAGCTTCTGTTCCGAGGCGGCGCGCTCAGCGCGGAGCACATCTTCAGGCGTCACGGAGAACCGGTTTCGCGGCGAGTCTTCGCGGCGGTTCTCAAGCGGCAGAACGGCGGTCACCTCGCGCAGCCCGCCCGCTCCATTGCCTTCCAGCTCACGACCAAGCAGTGCGCCGCAAACTTCATGCGGATAGCCGCGCGCGCCGTGCTCGCGGATTTCGTCCATCGCCCGAAATGTGAGACGCAGCCGCATCTGCCTCATTGCTCCTGCCAGAAGCGTTCGCTCAGGTACTTGTCGCCCGAGTCGGGAAAAACCGTGACAATCACAGCGCGCTTGCCGCGCGGCAGCCGCGAGGCGATGCGGAAGCAGCCGGCGAGTGCCGCGGCCGAGCTGGGACTCGCCAGCAGACCTTCTTCCCGTGCCAGGCGCATGGCCAGCTCGTAGGCCTCTTCGGTGTGGATTTCCAGGTTCTCGTCCGCCACGGCCGGGTCGTAGATTTTCGGGACGATGGCAGAAGGCATGTGCTTCCATCCCTCGAGTCCGTGGAAGGGTCCATCGGGCTGAAGGCTGATGCAACGGACGGCCGGGTTGTACTCCTTCAGCCGGCGCGCGGTGCCCACGAAGGTGCCGCTGGTTCCCAGTCCGGCGGCAAAATGGGTTACACGCCCTTCCGTCTGCGCCCAGATTTCCACCGCAGTGGTGCGGTAGTGCGCCTGCCAGTTGGCTGGATTGCTGTACTGGTCGGGATAGAAGTAGCGTTCCGGGTCGGCGGCATACAGCTCGCGGACGCGCCGTATGGCTCCGTCGGATCCCTCGTCGCCCGGCGTCATTACGAGTTCCGCGCCGAAAGCGTGCAGGATGCGTTTTCGCTCGATGGACGCGCTTTCCGGCAGGCACAATTTCACCGCATAGCCCATGGCGGCGCCGAGCATGGCATAAGCGATGCCGGTGTTGCCGCTCGTGGCGTCCAGAATGGTTTTTCCCGGGCGCAACGCGCCGGAGTGCTCCCCGGCGCGAATCATGCTGAGCGCCGGACGGTCTTTCACCGATCCTCCAGGGTTGTACCATTCCGCCTTGGCGTAAAACTCCACCGGAGCGAACTCGCGGCCCGCGCGCTCCAGGCGCAGGAGCGGAGTGTTGCCGACGCGCTCCACCAGCGACGCGCCCAACTGCCGGACTTCGCGTGCAGTGACAACTCCTGCGGATTGTGTTCCCCCACTCATCTTCTTTCCTGCGGATTTTTTGGCCGCCGCGCGAGGAGAAGCGTGCGCGGCTGCCCACGCCTATTGGATGCTACAGCGCCACGGAAGCTGCACGAACATGTTGACCACAAGAATAGCAGATTGGGGCTTAAAAGCACAGCAGTGGCTCCCGCGAACCAGGGGCCGTGCAGGCGAAGCACTGCTGCGGTATAATGACTCTCCCATGGCTCGAGGCTGGGAAAGCAAGGGAGTCGAAGAGCACCGCGAAACCCAGGCCGAGCCATCCGCACGCCGTACACGCCCGGAGCGCAGTGCCGAGGAGCAGGAACGCTCGCGTAAGCTAGAGGAGCTGCAGTTGGCGCGAAAACGCATGCTGGCCGACCTGGCCTCCGCACGGCATCCCCGCCACCGCGAACTTCTGGAACGAACCGTGGCCGATCTCGAAGAGCGCATTCGCGCGCTCGGCGGAGTGATCTAGCCCATGTGGTACGTCAACGAACGCTTCACGAAGGAGCAGATGGACACGCTTCCGCGTGCCGGCTTCGCCGTTAACTCGACAGGGGGCGTGGTGCGGGTGGAGCGCTCCGGGTGCGGCGCGGAATTCCGCCGCACGCCCGATGGCCGGTATGAAATGACGGAACTGCCCACGGTGATATCCGGCGGGCTGTTCACGCGGCTGTGGGACGCGGGCTACCAGAAATTCCTGGTGCGCTCGGATGGAAAAAAACTGCCCGCACTGGCCGAGCAGCTCGTGAGCCTTCGCAAATTCAATGAAGATCTGCGCAGCGTGCTCGGGCTGCCCACGTTTTACAACGAGGCGCTGGGCTCGGTGTGCGAGCTATCCGCGTACGACCGCGTGAAAGGACGTCCCGGCGACGTTCCGGACGATACGGTGGGGGCCAAATCGGGAGCGGCCCACTGATTCGACTGTCTCGCCGGTCTAGCCACGCGGCGCCTCAGCTGCCCTCGCCAACTGGCGCCGCATCTGCGCCACATCCAGCCGATGTTTGGCAGCCTTTCTCGTGCCCAGGAAAAGCACGGGAACGTCGTTGCCATAAAGCGCGCGCAATTCTTCGTCGCCATCCACGTCTATTTCCACCAGCCGGGCGCCAAATTCGCGCAACAACGGAGCCAGGCTCCCTTTCATTTCTTCGCATAAATGGCAGCCCGCGCGGGTATAGAGCGTGAGATCCAGCGGACCGGCCAGCGCCAGGCGTCCCGCCTCGGTTCGACGGAAGGCGGTTCCGCCCGCCTCCTGTACAAGGAGTTTTTCTCGCAGCAGGTCGTCGAGCACGCCGAGGCAGGTCTCGCGGCATAGGGCTCCGTTCTGGGCCAATGCGTCTTCCAGTGCGGTCCGCGGAACCACAGGAGCGCGCTCCCTGTCGAATACCTCCAGCGCCGGCCGCGCGATAGGATTCATCGCTTACAAATCTTATACTTGCAGGTGTCGGGCTGCCAGCCTCCGCAAGCGAGGCTTCAGGCGGGGAGACGGAACGGATGGGACGAGTTCTCGTACTCGTGGACGATCTTTTTTTTCGCGCAAAGGTTGTGGAGACGGCGCGACTGGCCGGCGTGGACCTGGCCTGCTTTGCGACGCCCGAAGATCTTGTGGATGAGGCCCGTGCACACCCGCCGGCGCTGGTAATCGTGGACCTGAATGCGACGCACGATCCCTTTCCGGCCATCGAGGCGCTCGCTCCAGGCAACTCCATGCCGCTCGTTGCCTTCCTTTCTCACGTGCAGACCGAATTGGCAGAGCGAGCGCGCCGGGCGGGATGCACTGGGGTCATGCCAAGGTCGAAATTCTCGCAGGAACTGCCCGCCATTCTCGCCCGAGCGAAACTCGCGCCATGAAACCCTGCCGCATGCCGGCAATTGCGGCGGTGCTCTCGCTTGTGGCCGCGCTGTCTTTGCCTGCGGCGGCGCAGGAGGGAGCCAAACCCGCGGGCGCAAGATCGCCCGCCGCCACGCTCGCCGACGCGCTGGCCGCTGCATGCCGGCAGCAGGCCGGCGACTTTGCGCGTTACCTGCCCGAGAGCAGCGCGGACGCCTACCGAAACCTCCCGCAGGTGCAGCAGCGCGAGCTGATGCGTCGTATGGTTGCCGTGCGCGAACCGGGGAGTCCGCTGCTATCCACCTCCAATGACGGATTGCCGGTTCTGCGCTGCTCCTCCAGCTCGGAAACCACACAACTGCGCATGGTGCGCGAGCGTGTGGCGGGCAACCTGGCATTTGTCACCGTGACGGTTCCGAGCGGCCTCACTGCCGATTTCGGACTGGTGCGGGATCCCGGGGGCTGGCGGCTGATTTCGCTTGGCTTGCTAATGCTGGACATTCCCGAGCTGGTGAAGGAGTGGGCCGTCCAGGAAACCATCGCGCGCGAGCGCGTGGCGGTGGATCAGATGCGCCGCATCGCCGATGCCGTGGAGACCTTTCATCGTGCCTTCGGAAGCCTGCCCGAGACGTTGGCTCAGCTGGGACCCGCGCCGAAGGACGGCATAACGCCCGACACCGCGAACCTGATCGACGCCGAACTGGCTGCCGGGAAGAAAGCGAATTATTCGTTCCGGTACCGCGTGTACAGTTCCTCGCGTGAATCGGATGTTCGATACGAAATCATTGCCACTCCAACCGAGTACGGTCCCGGCGGCAAGCGATCGTTTTATCTGGATTCGAACGGCGTGCTGCGTGGCGCGGACAAAAACGGCGACGTGGCCGGCCCGGACGACCCCCGCCTGGACCGGAATCTGGAGGAGATTTCCGAGCAGTAGCCTGCCTGTGCACAGCCGCCCACTTCCGGCCCTCGGTTCAGCTATAATCTCCGCTCTCGGAGGAGACTGATGATTCGCACTCTTACGGAAGTTCTCCGCCGCAGCCCGGGCGAGAGTTTGGGCTGGCTGACTCATTTGGCCGGTAGCCTGCTCCTCGCCAACGCAGTTCTGGTGGTCTGCTCCAAGATTTCCTTCCCCCTGCCGTGGACACCGGTTCCGCTGACGCTCCAGACCTTTGGAGTGCTGCTGATTGCCGTGCTGTTTGGCGGGCGAGCCAGTTCGCTGGCCGCACTGCTCTATTTGGTGGAGGGCGCGGCGGGGCTGCCCGTCTTCCAGCCGTTTGGGGCGCCGGCAGCGGGACGATTCTTCGGCCCCACTGCCGGGTATCTGCTCGCGTTTCCCGTGGCCGCATTCGCGGCTGGGCGGCTCATGGAAATGGTCTCCGGGCGCGCAGGCTCTGTTCGACCGCTGAGCCGCTGGCTGTCTGCCGCGGCGGCCCTGCTGCCGGGTGAGGCCATCATCCTGCTATGCGGCTGGGCATGGCTGGCATCGTATGTAGGCGCAGCGGATGCTGCGCGCCTGGGCGTGGCCCCCTTCCTGGCGGGCGATCTGCTGAAACTGGCCGCGGTGGCCTCAATCGCTCGCGCACTGCCGGCGAGAAGCTGAGCGCCGCTTTCCAATGCGACGCATGACTCCCCGGCGGGGACAAACCTCTCGTCGCGCCTACCGCGCGGCAGGCATCCTTGCCTTCTTGCTGATCGCTCAGGCGGCAACGGCGCAGGTACCCCAGCCTGTGATCGGCACGAACGCGCGGCCGACCGTCACCGTGCCGCGCGGGCCGCTTCCCGTCTTCGCTCTTTACAGCAGCTTCTGGGTAAACCTCCATCACTTGTTGTACGAGCAGGCACGGCTGCGCACGGAACGGCCTGTGGTGCGCACGAAGTCCGATGCTGTGAACGCGGCCCGCACCCCGCTCTCGCTCGATGAGCTAAACGACCAGGAGCGCAAGGATTGGAATTCCGCAGTGGACGAATACGAGGTGAAACTCGCGCCGCACGATCTTCTGTTCGATGAAGACATGGTGCTGATGAACAACCGGCTGTCCGAGATGGGAGATAGCGATATGGCGAGTGCCACCGGATTCCGCACGGGCATCATCGCCGCGCTGGCAAAGGCCGCGCCCATCTACCGGGCCCATTGGTGGGCCGCAGACGATCATGCCAACCGTGTGTGGATTGACGCCGTGGCTCCACTGGTGGAGGTGCTGGGGGCAACCATCTCGCGCCGGCTCTCCACCGTCTACCGTGCGCCATGGCCACGAGGCCCGATTCACGTGGACGTGTGCGCGTACGCGGGAGTATTTGGCGGGTATACCACGCTCGATCCACTGCATATCACAGTATCCAGCCGCGACCCGCGCAATCAGGGGTTCGCCGCGCTGGAGCTGCTGTTCCACGAGGCATCCCATGGCCTGGCCGACCCGTTGCGCGATGCTCTGGACCGCGAATTCCAGGCCCGATCGAAGCCCATACCCCGCGATTTGTGGCATGCGCTGCTTTTCTACACCACCGGCGTGGTGGTGAAACGAATGCTTTCCGACTCCGGGCACGAAGCGTATAAGCCCTACGCCGAGCAAAATCACCTGTATGAACGAGACTGGGAGACGTATCAGAAGGCTCTGGACCGCGACTGGCTGCCCTACCTGAACGACAAGCTGGACTACTCGGTTGCTATCAAACGCCTGGCCAGCGACTTGTAGGGCGGCGCAACTCACCGCTGTATCCCCGCCGAGCCACCAAGGCGTCCGGACCGTCTTCATCCCAGTCGAACGGCTCGCGGCAACGCGGGTCCTGTGGATCGCTCGATTGTCGCCTCTGGCCATGTGTGCTACGCTCACTTCCGTCCGCCGGTCTCACATGCATCTGTGATCACCCGGCCCGGCGCGGCGGGCCCCTTTGCGAACTGTCCTTGCTCCCTTCCGGGATCGTTCCAGGTGCCGGACCGCCGTTGCCGGCTCACGCGGACACACGACCATGGAAGAAATGAGCGGCGGTTCGCAACCGGAGGGGGCCCGGCAGAAGCAGGCTTTGACTGCCGCGCGAGGCCCGGAGACCTGGGACCTGACTCTGGCCCACTCTCCCGACTCCGACGACGCCTTCATGTTTTACGCCCTGGCCACCAACAAGGTGCGCGTCCCGGGGCTGCGGTTTACCCACACGCTTTCCGACATCGAAACGCTGAATCAGGCTGCGCAGGAGGAGAAGTACGACGTCACGGCGATCAGTTTCTCCGCCTACCCTCTGCTGGCCTCGAAATACGCCCTGCTGGATTGCGGATCGAGTTTCGGCGACGGCTATGGCCCGCTGGTAGTCGCCTCGCGTGCGCTGAAGCCTGCGGACCTGGCCGGCAAACGGATCGCCGTGCCGGGCATGCTCACTTCGTCGTACGTGGCGCTGCGGTTGCACACGCCGAAGTTCGATCCGGTCCCCATCCCCTTCGACAAAATCATCGGCGCGGTGAGCAACGGTTCGGTGGAAGCGGGCCTCCTGATCCACGAAGGCCAACTGCTGTATCACAATGCCGGCTTGCACCGGGTGATCGACCTGGGAGTGTGGTGGCGCGAACAGACCAGTCTGCCGCTGCCGCTGGGCGGCAATGCGGTGCGCCGCGCCCTGGGCCCGGAGGTGGGACGCCGGGTGGCGCGCGCCATCCAGGAAAGCGTGCAGTTCGCCCTGGATCACCGCGAGCCCGCGCTCTCCTATGCACTCCAGTTTGCCCGCGACATGGATTATGATCTGGCGGACAAATTCGTGGGCATGTACGTAAACTCCTGGACCCTGAGCATGGGAGAAATCGGGCGCAGCGCCGTGCGCGAACTGCTGGCTCGCGGCCACGATGCTGGTGTGCTTCCATCGCTGCCGTCCATCGATTTTGTGTCCCTGCTGCCCGACGGAGCGCAATCCTAGCGCCCTCGGGCCCGCCGACCCGCGATGGACCTCATACTCGCCAGCGCCGGAAGTTACCCTCGAAGCGGCCCAGGCGACGACCTGCAAGTGCTCGTACGCGTGCGCGAGGCTGTGGCGCGCGGCGAACAGACCGCCGCCGACCTGTCGTACGCCGAGAACTTCATGGTGCGGCGCGCCATTGAGGAGCAGGTAGCGGCGGGAATCGAGCTGGTAACGGACGGCCTGACGCGCTGGTGCGATCCCATCTCTCACCTGGCTGGAAAACTGGAAGGGGTCGAGTTGAATGCCGAGCGCCCGCTGCCCGCCGGCTCCGGCAGCTACCGCGTGCCGCGCGTCAGCAAATGGCCGGCGCGCCGGGGTCCGTTGCTCGCGGAGGAATATCGTTTTGCCTGTAACGCCCTGGGCGCCGTGGTAACGCCAAAGGGAAAAGCGGGCAAACTGGCCGTGAAAGCTGTTCTCTGCGGGCCATTCACGCTTGCCAAGCTCTCCGATGCCAGCGACGCCGCGATTACGCCGCTCGATGTCCGCACGGCAGCGTTTGCTGAAGCGCTGTCTGCGGAAGTAAGCGCCCTGGCGGAGGGGGGCGCGGAGCACATCCAGGTGGATGAGCTGGCGCCAGTGGAGCAGGTGGCGGACTGGACCGCGCTGCGCGCCGGAATCGCGTCGCTCGCCACGGCGCGCGATGCCGCCCGAAAGCTCGGCCGTCGCGTGGAACTCACTGTGTTCCTGCACGCTTGCGGCGCCGCAGCGCACTGGGACGCAATCTTCGATCTTCCGGCCGACGTGGTGGCGCTTGACCTGGCCGGCAATGGGGAACTCTTGGACCGCCTTTCCTCCTCGGGCGCGCCGAAGCCCGTGCATCTGGGTCTGGTCAGCGGGCGCAGCGCTGAACTGGAAGACGCGCCCGGCCTTGCCCGCCGGGTGGAGGCGATACTCCCGAAACTTCCAAAGGGGCGGACGTATCTGGGCCCCACTGGGGGGCTCGATGGACTGCCGCGTGATTGCGCGCGCGCGAAACTCCAACTCCTGTCCCGCGTTCGCGAACTGATTGCGGGACGCGCATCTTCGTTGTGAACAGCACAGGAAAACCTGAATCCGGTCGCTTCGCTGGAGCGTGGCTGGTGGCGATCTTTCTGGCGATTGCAGTGGTTTTTCTCGTCCTGCCGCCGGGCGCTGCGCAATTCCCTGCGGCTTCCGTGCCCGCGCAGGCGCGGGCCACACCAAAAATCGATTACGCCGCCGGGGAGATCGAATCCCCCGCTTGGCCCCCCGCGGCAGTGCGCTCCAAGGGCGGCATGGTGGCAAGCGATGAGCCGCTGGCCAACGAAGCTGGAATTGAAATGCTCCGCCACGGCGGCAATGCCGTGGATGCCGCCGTCGCCGTGGCCTTCGCGCTGGCGGTGGTGGAACCCGAAGCGGGCAATATCGGCGGCGGCGGATTCATGCTGCTACGCATGTCGGATGGCCGGTCTTCTTTCATTGATTACCGCGAGACGGCGCCGGCCGCCGCCACGCGCGATATGTACCTGAAGCCTGATGGCTCCGTGGATCCCGATGGACCAACCACCGGTTACCGTTCCAGCGGAGTTCCGGGCACCGTGGCAGGCCTGGACCTCGCGCTTCGCATCTGGGGCACCATGCCTCTGGAGCGCGTGATGGGCCCGGCCATCCGGCTGGCTTCCGAAGGATTCCCGGTGAGCGAAAAACTGGCGCGCGCGCTCGAAGCCGCACGGCCGCGCCTGGAAAAATTCTCTCGCAGCCGCAAGATATTTCTGGACGGTGGCCGCCTGTACCGCCCCGGAGAGATTTTCCGCCAGCCCGAATTGGCCCGCACGCTCTCCCGCATCGCCAAGCGCGGGGCCGGCGAGTTTTACACCGGCGGCACCGGCTGGTCCCTGGCCCGGGACTTTCAGCACCACAAGGGAATCCTGACACCCGCGGATCTGGCCGGCTACGTTCCAAAGGTTCGCGAGCCTGTCCGCGTCCAACTCCGTGAGGAGGGCGTGCGATGGGAATTGCTCTCGGCGCCTCCACCAAGTTCAGGCGGCATCGCGATCGCGGGAGTTCTGGAAATGCTGGACACGCAGGAACTGGCGCGCTGGGATTTCCCCGCCACGGGCGCGACAGCGGAGGGTGCAGCGCGGTCCCTCCACTGGATCACGGAATCATTGCGGCGGGTGTTCGCGGACCGCGCCACATTCCTCGCCGATCCCGACTTTTTCCACGTTCCGGTTCGCGGACTGGTGGACCCGCGCTATGCGGCAGAGCGCCGGACCACGATTGATGGCGACCGCGCATCGTCATCGGCTTCGATCCGCGCCGGCAATCCCTTGCCCTTCGACGCACAGCCGCAGGCCGGCCAGGATGTGGCAGAACGCACGGACGCCGCTGCTCGGGAGGCGGAATGGAACGAGGGTGCGCACGGCGCGCACACAACCCATTTTTCCGTCGTGGACGCCGCGGGCAACGCTGTCTCCAACACTTATTCGCTCAACGACAGTTTTGGCTCTGCCGTCACCGCCCCCGGCGGCTTTCTGATGAACGACACGATGGACGACTTCACCACCCACCCCGGCGCTCCCAACGAGCTCTTCAGCCTCGTGCAGTCCGACCAGAATTCCATCGCTCCCGGCCGGCGACCGGTCAGCTCGATGACCCCGACCATCCTGCTGCGCAACGGCCAATTGAGTTTCGTTGCGGGTTCACCGGGTGGTCCGCGCATCGTCTCCGCCACGCTGCTGGCCGTGCTCCAGTGGATGCGGTTCGGCGGAGACCCGCAGGCGCTGATCAACGCTCCGCGCGTCCACCATCAGTGGCTGCCTGATGTCCTGTATGTCGAACGAACCCTTCCCGCCGATGTAGTTCGCGCGCTCGAAGCACGGGGACACACAGTGAAGGTACGTTCGTGGATCGGCCAGGTGAATGCCATCGGCATCGATCCGGTCAGCAGCAACCGGCTGGGCGCCGCCGATCCGCGCCGTGCGGGCGCCGCCGCGGGCTATCCCTGAGCCCGCAAAGCAACAGCGGCCCATGCCGGCTCCTCCCGTACGCGAATCGCGCGGCTGTGCCTGTGGATACCTGCCTCCGGGTCGTTCCCCGTTGTCGAGACCGATGCCGCCCACGCGTCGTAGTTCAGCGGGGACGGGGCGGTCCAATTCGGTTCCCTCCCCGCCGCCCCCGCCCGTGGACAGGGGGGTAGAGCTTCCGCTTCCCGAGTGAGAGAATAGTCGCCCCCAAGGGAGGAGAATAAGATGAGCAGTGTGCGCGTTCTGGTCGGCACCAAGAAAGGCGCCTTTATCCTTTCCGCAGACGGCAAGCGGCAGCAGTGGAACGTCGCTGGCCCGTTTTTCGCCGGATGGGAGATCTACCACATGAAGGGATCTCCCGTAGAGAAGAACCGCATCTTCGTTTCGCAGACCAGCGGCTGGTTCGGCCAGGTGATCCAGCGCTCCGATGACGGAGGCAAGACCTGGGACACCCCCGGCGGCGAGAAGCTGCCGAAGCCGGGCGAGTTTCCCGCTGGTGTGAGCAACAAGTTCGTCTACGACACTTCCGCGGAAACCGGCAAGCCGCTGACCACCCACCAGTGGTACGACGGCACGCAGCACCCCTGGGAATTCAAACGCGTCTGGCATCTCGAGCCTTCCCTGACGGATGCCGACACGGTCTATGCCGGCGTCGAGGACGCCGCCATCTTCCGCTCCACCGACGGCGCCCGTTCCTGGCACGAACTCGCCGGCCTGCGCGGTCACGGCACGGGGCCCAAGTGGACGCCCGGCGCGGGCGGCATGGGCCTTCATACCATTCTGCTCGACCCGAAGAACAAGAACCGGATGTACATCGCCATCTCCGCGGCCGGCGCGTTTCGCACCGACGACGGCGGAAAGACGTGGAAGCCCATCAACAAAGGGCTGCATTCGAACTACATGCCCGACCCCGACGCGGAGATCGGCCACTGCGTGCATCGCATCGCGCTGCACCCCTCGCGTCCCGATGTGCTGTTCATGCAGAAGCACTGGGACGTGATGCGCACCGACAATGCGGGCGAGTCGTGGCGCGAAGTGAGCGGCAATCTGCCCACCGATTTCGGCTTTGTCATCGACGTGCACGCGCACGAGCCGGAAACCATCTACGTCGTGCCCATCAAGAGCGACGGCGAGCACTATCCGCCGGAGGGCAAGCTGCGGGTCTACCGCAGCAAGACGGGCGGGAACGAATGGGAGCCGCTGACCAAGGGCCTGCCGCAAAAGGATTGCTACGTCGACGTGCTCCGCGACGCGATGTGCGTGGACAATTGCGATCCCTGCGGCGTGTACTTCGGCACCACCGGCGGACAGGTGTACGGCTCGGCCGATGGCGGCGATTCGTGGGCGCCCATAGTGCGTGACCTCCCGGCCGTGCTGTCCGTCGAGGTGCAGACGCTGCCGTGATTCTGGTCGTGCTCCCCGCGCATCTCCGCACCCTGGCGCACGTGCAGGGCGACGTGCAGCTCGAAGTTTCCCCGCCCGTCACCGTATGTTCCGTGCTCGATGCACTCGAAGCGCGGTTCCCGATGCTGCGCGGCACCATCCGCGACCACGTGACGCTCCAGCGCCGCCCCTTCCTCCGTTTTTTTGCTTGCGAGCAGGACCTGTCGCTCGAACCTGCGGACGCGCCCCTTCCGGAGGCCATTGCCTCGGGGCGCGAGCCGTTTTTCATCATCGGCTCCATCGCCGGGGGGTAAAATCGCGGCCGTTGCCGGTGCGAGCTCAATTCGACCGCCTGGAGGTTGTGCTTGTCGCTACGCGCAATCCCCTGAATATCGGCGCTGCCGCGCGCGCCATGAGCAACTTCGGATTCGCTCATCTGCGCGTGGTGAATCCCTGGGAAGCCGCCTTCCGTGAGGCACGCTCCGCCGTCGGCGCCGCACCGGTACTCTCCGGCGCGCGGGAATTCACGAGTGTGGCGGACGCAGTCGCCGATTGCGCGCTGGTGGTCGGCACCACTTCCGTCGGCCGCCGCGAATTGCATCATCGCGTCCACACGCTCGAAGCCGCTGCACCGCTGATCCGCAGGCGGCTCCGCTCCGGCCGCGTCGCGCTGCTCTTCGGCTCGGAAAAAGTCGGCCTATCCAACAGCGATCTCAGCCACTGCCACTGGTTGCTTCGCATTCCTACCCGAGTCGAACACCGCTCGATGAATCTCGGCCAGGCCGTTGCCGTCTGTCTCTACGAACTCGCGCGCGGTTCCGGCCCCGTGCTGTCCACCGAAGAACGCCTGCCCGCATCCGTGGGGGAAGTCGAGCGCATCACCGCCGTGCTGCTTCAGGCGCTGCGCGCGAGCGGCTACCTGAAGCCGCGCGCCCCAGCTCCCACTGAGGAAAAACTGCGCCGCCTCGTCCGTCGCCTCCGTCTCTCCTCTCCCGACGCCGAACTTGTCCTCGGAATGCTCCGCCAGATCCTCTGGAAACTCGGCTCCGGCGATGAGCCGCCCAATTGACTGCAGGAACGGCGCTGGGTACCGCCTCGAACATTCGCCGTCGCCGGATATCTCCTCGCCTGGCCGCTCTGTCATAATAGAGCTCCCAGCCAGCGGTGCGTCCCTCCCCGCCCCGCAGGAAAGCGGCTGGGCCATGAGGCACATGCGCGTTCTCTCCACGTATCTCTTCCGCAGCCAGCGGCTCGGTCCGGCTCTGCTCGATGATATCCAACAGTCCGGCATTCCCCAGGTGGAGATCTATTGCGCGCGCTCGCATTTCGATTACCGCTCGCCGCAGGCCGTGCGCGAACTGGCCGACTGGATGGACCATCACGATCTGTGCGTCCATTCCGTTCATGCGCCCATCAGCCGCGAACTGGGCGCCACGCGGGAAAATTCCTCGCCGATTTCCATCTCCGACCTGGAACGCGTACGACGCTTGGACGCCGTGGACGAAATCAAACGCGCCATCGAGCTGGCCGAGGCCGTTCCCTTTCGCTTTCTCGTGATGCACCTCGGCGCCGGCCGCGAGTCCCAGGATCCCCGCCGCACGGAGGCGGCCATGAATTCGCTCGAGCATCTGTGCCTGTTCGCCAAGCAGCGCAGCGTGTCCATCGCTCTCGAAAACGCTCTGGGCGATTACGCTTCGCCTTCCGGCCTCCGCCAATTCGTGGCGGACACGCGGCTCGGCGACCTGCGACTGTGCTTCGATATCGGCCACGCCCATGCGTGGGAAGGCGTGCGGCCCGCCTTCGAGGCTATGCGAGACCTTGTGGTGACCACGCACCTGCACGACAATTCGGGTGAGCGCGATGACCATTTGTTTCCCGGCCAGGGCTCAATTGATTGGAACGCGGCCATGGCCGCCCTGGCCACCGCGGAGCAGGAACTGCCGATGGTTCTTGAGATCCGCGAGACCTCGCCGGATGCCAAGCCCCTCCCCGCCGTGATTGCCGCCTTCGAACGCCTGGAGCGCACCGCGGCCGCTTTGGCCCACCGCTAACCCCTGTAGAATGGTTAGGCCTGCATCCAGACTGCAACTGGGCAGGCAGAGAGGACCGCTGCGCCACCATGCCCGCTGTCACCATAGATTCCGTCGGCCAGTTCGCCGGCCAGAGCGTCACCATCCAGGGCTGGCTGTACAACCTGCGCGAGGCCGGCAAGTTGCTCTTTCCCATTTTTCGCGACGGCACGGGCACAATTCAGGGCGTGATCTCCGCCAAGGAAAACGCCGCCACTTTCGAAGCACTCAAGGGACTGACGCAGGAGTCGAGCTGCATCGTGACCGGCAAGGTAAATCCGGATGCGCGCGCTCCCGGCGGATACGAACTGCACATTTCCGAGATTCACGTAGTCCAGCGCGTCGCGGAAAGCGATCCCTATCCGATCCAGCTGAAAGAGCACGGTCCCGACTTTCTCCTCGAGAACCGGCATCTCTGGATGCGCACACCGCGGCAGGCCGCCATTCTGCGCATCCGTGCGCAGGCGGTTCATGCCGCGCGAAACTTCATGGACAGCCAGGGCTACGTGCTCACCGACGCGCCTATGTTCACTCCCGCGGCTTGCGAGGGGACGACCACGCTCTTTGAAGTCGACTATTTCGACGAGGGCAAAGCCTACCTCACCCAGTCCGGCCAGCTCTATATCGAGGCCACGGCCGCGGCGCTCGGCAAGGTGTACTGTTTCGGCCCGGTGTTCCGCGCCGAAAAATCAAAAACGCGGCGCCACCTGACCGAATTCTGGATGCTCGAGCCGGAAGCCTCCTACGCCCAACTGGAAGACATGATGCTCCTGGGCGAAAACCTCGTCTCGCACATCATCCAGGACGTTGTGGCGACCCGGCCTCGCGAGCTGGAGGTGGTGGGCCGCGACGTATCCAAGCTGGCGAACGTCCGCCCGCCTTTCCCTCGCATTTCCTACGACGAAGCCATCGCCATCCTGCAGAAGGCCGGCAAGGACGTGAAGTGGGGCGACGATTTTGGCGGCGACGAGGAGACGGTTCTCTCCTCCCAATACGACCGGCCCGTGATGGTCCATCACTATCCGACGGCCATCAAAGCCTTCTACATGCAGCCCGATGCCGAACACCCGGATCGCGCGCTCAGCTTCGACATGCTCGCGCCCGAAGGCTACGGCGAAATCATCGGCGGCAGCCAGCGCATCCATGACTACGACCTGCTCATCCGCAGGATTCGCGAGCACGGCCTGTCCGAGAAATCCTTCCAATGGTATCTGGACCTCCGCCGCTACGGCAGCGTGCCGCACTCGGGCTTCGGCCTGGGCCTGGAACGCACCGTAGCCTGGATTTGCGGAACCACGCACATTCGCGAGGTGATTCCCTTCCCTCGCATGCTCTACCGCATATATCCTTGAATCTCGCCGGGAGCTTCCCGGGCGCTGGAGAGAGCGCCCACCGACGCCATGCCGCAAAAAATCCGCATCATCGGAGTCCCCATGGACCTCGGCGCCAGCCGCCGCGGCGTAGACATGGGCCCCTCCGCGCTTCGCGTGGGCGGCCTGGCTCAGCAGCTCAAATCCATGGGCCACCAGGTGGAAGATATCGGCAACGTGCTGGTGAAGCAGCCCGAAGAGCAGCACTACGGCGAGAAACGCGCCAAGTACATGGCCGAGATCGTGGAGACCGCCAAAGGCGTGGCCCAGATCGTCGAAAAAACGCTGGAGGACGGCCTGCTCCCGCTGGTCATGGGCGGTGACCATTCCGTGGCGATCGGCACGATCGGCGGCGTTTCCTCCTTCTTCCGCAAGAAGGAGAAGCGTATTGGACTGCTGTGGCTGGACGCCCATGCGGACATGAACACGCCGGAATCCTCGCCTTCCGGCAACATCCACGGGATGCCGCTGGCCGCCATTGCGGGATATGGCCCGGACGAGCTGACGCAGATCACCGGCCCCCGGCCTATGGTGAATCCGCACAATATTTGCATCGTGGGCGTGCGTGACATCGACGCGAAGGAACGCAAGATCATCAAGGAATCCGGCGTGCACGCATTCACAATGCGCGACCTGGACGAACGCGGCATGCGCGAAGTGATGGCAGAAGCCATCCGCTTCGCTTCCGATGAGACGGACGGCATCGCCGTCAGCCTGGACCTGGATTTCGTGGATCCTGCCGACGCGCCAGGAGTCGGTACGCCGGTCCGTGGCGGCGTCACCTACCGTGAAGCGCATCTGGCCATGGAAATGATTGCCGACACCAAATCCGTGGTTTCGCTCGAAGTCGTGGAAGTGAACCCGGTGATCGACCAGCACAATCAGACCGCTCTCCTCAGCATTGAGCTGGTGCTCTCCGGCCTGGGGAAAAAAATCCTTTGAAGCACGGAACGCAGGAGCGCACGGCCGGCTGAGACTGTATGAATTCCAAACGCATCCGCGTCGGCGTTCTCTTCGGCGGGCGTTCCGGCGAGCACGAAGTTTCCATCGCCTCCGCGCAATCCGTTCTCCGCGCGCTCGACCCCGAAAAATACGAGGCCATTCCCATCGGCATTGCCAAGGACGGCCGCTGGCTGGTGGGCGAGAGCGCGCAAAAGCTGCTGCCGGACGTGCTCAAGCGCGGCCACCGCGTCGTACTGCCTCCCGATCCCAGCGCTGGTTCCCTGATGGCCGTGGGCGAAGCTCCGGCGCGCCCGCCCTCGCGAATTGACGTGATGTTTCCCGTGCTTCACGGCACGTTTGGCGAAGACGGCACGGTGCAGGGCCTGCTGGAACTCGCCGGAGTGCCCTACGTCGGCGCTGGAGTTCTCGGCTCGGCGGTGGGCATGGACAAGGACGTCCAGAAACGCCTGTTCCGCGACGCGCGCATTCCGGTGGTGGACTACGTGGCGGTCACCCGCGCCGGATGGCAGCGTAATCCCGCCGCCGTGGAAAAAACCGTCGCCAGGAAATTCAAGTACCCCGTGTTCGTGAAGCCCGCGACGCTCGGTTCATCCGTCGGCATGACCAAAGTTCTCCGCGCGCGCGAGCTGCCCGCAGCCATCGACGAAGCGGCGCAATACGCGCAGAAAATCCTGGTGGAGCGCGCCATTACCGGCCGCGAGATCGAGGTCGCCGTCCTCGGAAATCTCGATCCCCAGACCGCCGTTCCCGGCGAGATCATCCCCCACCGGGAGTTTTATGACTACGCCGCGAAATATCTGGAAGAGGGCACGCAGCTCCGGATTCCCGCCAAGCTCGAACCCGCGCAGGTGAAGCGTTTTCAGGACTACGCCCGCCGCGCTTTTCTGGCCATCGAGTGCCGCGGCATGGCGCGCGTGGATTTCTTCCTCGAAAAGCGCACGGGAAAAATCTACCTGAACGAGCTGAACTCCATTCCTGGATTCACCTCCATCAGCATGTACCCCAAAATGTGGGAAGCCAGCGGGATCTCCTATCCCCAGCTCATCGACCGCCTTATCGAGCTCGCCCTCGAGGAGCACCAGGAAAAATCACGCACCAAGTACGCCATTGAGCTTCCGGAAGGCGCGGGGGGCGCGCTCTCGCCGGGCTCCGGCGATACCCCGGCCTCCTGAATCGAGCTGGCTCGGCGATTTGCACCCATGCCCCGTATTTGCTACGGTGCTCTTCCTTGCATCTAATCACCGAAAACGGACTGAGGAGACTCGATTGGGCCTGATGGACGGAGACCCGGGACCAGCACCAAGCAAAGTGCCACGCAACATTTTCATCGGCGTCATCGTGCTGATGGCTGTGACGATTCCGCTCTACCTGTTGCTGCGTTTCCACACGGAAAAGGCCACGGCGAATCTCTTTCTGAATGAACTCGTGGCCGGCGACTACCAGGGCGCCTATCGCACCTGGAAGCCGGGCTCCGGCTATTCTTACGACGACTTCATGCGGGATTGGGGACCCACAGGCGAGTACGGCCCCGTGAAAAGTTACGATTTGCGCTCTGCGAGGAGTCCCGCGGGGGCTTCCGGCGTCGTCATTACGGTGGACGTCAGCACGGCCTCACCCTTTCCGGGCAACCGGGGCGCAAGCAATGTGAAGGAGGTCCGCCTCTGGGTGGAACACTCCGACCAGTCCATCAGCTACGCTCCGGAAGAAATCCACATCGTGCGTTGACGCCGCGGAAGAACCGCCGTCTCCTAACGGCGCTCGTTACAGCGAGCGAATAAGAGCAGCCAGTTCCTTGCCGCTCACCGTGGCCGTCCCCAATTTGCTGACGACAATCCCCGCCGCTGCATTTCCCAGCGCCGCCGCATCGCGAATCGGGGCGCCGGCCGCCGCCGCCAGCGCCAGCGTCGCCAGCACCGTATCGCCCGCCCCCGTCACGTCGAACACCTGTTGCCCCTGGCCGGTCGGCCGCGCGCTCAGCCGCGAGCCAAACGGTGTCTCCTGTCCGAGCGCCGGAATTTTCAGTGCGCGGGCACCGTCGGGTTCGAACACCATCATTCCGCGCGGCCCGCGCGTCAGCACCACCGCACTCGATTTGAACTTTTCCAGCAACTGGCTGCCCGCCAGTTCGGCGGAAGCATCGTCCTCCACAGGCCGTGTGACCAGAAATCCCGCTTCCGCGCTGTTCAGGACAATGGCCGCGGCTCCCGGATAGGTGGCCAGCATGGACCACTTCGGCTTGACGAAGGCCGGCACGCCCAGCTTCACACACACTGCGAGCAAGCGCCGCACCAGTTCTTCGGTCACCGTTCCCTTGTCGTAGTCGGAGATCACCAGAGCGTCCAGCCCGCGCCCGGCGCGTCCGTTCTTCAGCGCCCCCACGGCTTTGGCCACCAGCTTTTCTTCCATTTCCCGGCTGAGCGGTGCGCGCGATTCGCGGTCCACGCGTACCACCTGCTGATGGCGTGCAATAATGCGCGTTTTCAGCGTCGTTCGCCGGCCGCGATCGGCCAGCACGCCCCGTGCGTCGATTCCACGGGCCTCGAGGGAAGCCCGCAGACGCCCTCCATCCGGGTCGTCGCCGCACACACCGAAGGCCGCAGCGCGTGCTCCCAGCGCCGCCAGGTTCGCCGCCACGTTTCCCGCGCCACCGGGGCACTCGCTCTCCGCGACGAAATCCACCACGGGCACCGCGGCCTCGGGCGAAAGCCGGGTGGCGTTGCCCCACACGTAGCCGTCCAGCATGAAGTCGCCCACCACTCCGACGCGGCGGTGCGCCATCCTCCGAATCCATCGGCCCAGTTTTTTCGCCGGATTCATTTGAACCCTCAGCGGCCGGGCGGCCGCGTTTTCGCGGTGCGGGGCTTTGTGTCCGCAAAGCGCCAAATCGCCGGTTTCAGCCGGCAGGCCGGCAGACGTTCCTGCCGCGCCATCAGCTCCCCTCGATTTTCGCCTCGTCCACGAGCATCACGGGAATATCGTCGCGGATGGGATAGACGCGCCGGCACGTCCCGCACTTCAGCCCTTGCGAGTCCGCAGTGAGCGTCACGGGCGTCTTGCACAGCGGGCAGACCAGAATGTCCAGCAATTCTTTGCTAACAGCCATGCCTCCTCCACTTGGCTTCAAGTTCCGATACCGCACTGTAGCACAGCCCTGTGGATGTGCGCCGTTCCCTCCCCGTCCGCGGGCCTAGCCCTTCCCTTTCGCCGTCGCCGGGCGCGCCTGCCCCACTCGCACCGTGAACCTCCCGGTCCACAGGGCGCCCAACGGCAATTCAAGCGGCCATACGGCCAGCACCTGTGAGCCCTGATACACCCGCTCGAATCCTTCCTCGGATTCCGTCACCGTCTCAATGGGCGCGGTCCAGAATTCCCGCGCATTCGCCGCGGAGAGAGTGATGGCCACGTTCTGCCACTCGTCCACCAGACGCAGCTCCCCGCCCGGCACCGCGCCCGTCCACCGCAGCGGCTGCCGTATCCCATCCCACTCGAAGTAGCGGTCGGGTGCGTCGGGAGCAAGCATATTGAACACCATTTCCAGTCCCGCTTGAACGCGTAGCGGCTCGCCCGTGTGATTCGAAAGTGCCAGGTGACATGCGATCTCGAATCCCTTGCCGGTCCGCGAAAAGAGAAACGTCTTGGATGCGTGGAGCAATTGTCCTTCTGCCGGCTTCAATACTGGACGCGATGTGAATGCCGCCTGGAAAAGCATCTCCAGCCGCTCCGGCGTTCCCGCGGCCACCGCGTATTCGCCCCCGGCAAACGCCGGCGCCTCCTCCAGCCGCAATTCCGCGTAGTCCTCGCATTTTTTCCAGGTGGGGAACAGGAAAAGCCGGAAGCAATTCCGCGCCCAGCGGTCGTAGCGCAAGAAACGGTCGAGTCCGTCCTCCTTCACCCGCATCTTGTCGTGAATCGACGCCACCGCCGCACCCTGCTGCTGCGCCGCTCCGGATTGTTTCAGCCGGTCGTGATACGCCTCCGGCCTCCGCTGGATCGAATTGATCAGTGTGACATCCGACACGCGGTAATCGAGCGCCACCATCGTTCCGCCGTCCCATGGTTTCGTGAGCGCGGCGTAGGATTCGGAGACGTGATACATCTCCTCGCGGCCGTCCGCGTCGAAGTCCAGCGTGAACACCTCCGCGTAGCTCGGCACCCCGTGGTCCGCCGCGTCGGCCAGCTTCTCCGCCATCACCAGTTCGTGCCACAGGGCCGCCCGCAGATGCGGTGCGTAAAGCCCCCCGAACACGCCGTGCCAGTAAGCGTCGTTGCATTGGGCTCGCAGCAGATGGATGCCCGCCTGGTCCACCGCGCGGCGCAGCGGCAGCCCGCGCCGCACTTCGCGCGCCAGCCGGCGGTGCTTGGTGGAGACGTTCAGCATCTTCTTGTGCATCAGGTTCGCTTCGCTGTATTTCGTGAGAAACGTCCGCCAGAAGCTCCCCCGCAGAAATACCAGCACGTCCGCGCGATTCGCGAATTCCTGCAGCAAGGCGTGGAATCGCTTCCGCGCCGGAGTCGGCAGCGCCCACTCCGTAAGTTCCGTGTACGACGCGGCAGGCAAATCCGCCCGTCCCAGCGGCTGATACGACGCCATCAGGTCGCCCGGCAGCCCGGTCTCCAGCCACTCCGAATTCTTCTCGATGGCCGTAAACCACTGGTCCAGCCAGCCGTGCACGTAACAGTGGTCGTAGGTCTCGGGCCACACGCCGAACTTCTCGCAGTCGTCGCCCATCGCCGCCATTCCGCCGGGATGCGCCTGCGACGAACGCCGGAGGAATTCGATGCTTTCCTCCACGCGGCCGAAGGGCACCAGGTAACGGAGCCGCTTCAGCCCGGGAATCACTTTCACCACCTGGTTCAGATCTTCCGTCAGGTAGTATCCGAACAGATCCGCGAGTTCAAAGCCCGCGCCCAGGAAGTGCACGTCGTCCACCAGCGTGTACTCCACTCCGGCGGCGGAAAGCGTCCACGGAAGCTGCGGCTCCCAGACTCGCTCCGTCAGCCAGGCGCCCTGCGGCCGGCGTCCGAACTGTTTTTCCAGATAATCCGACATCCGCCGGATTTGCTCGATGCGGTCCTCGGGCGGAATCGAAATCAGAATGGGCTCGTAGAATCCGGAGCCCACCATCTCGATCTGCCCTTTCTCCACCAATTGCCGCAACAGCGCGAAATAATCCGGGTGCCGCGCATCCATCCACTCCAGCAGGGGACCGCTGATGTGCAATCCGATCCGAATCCCGGGATGCCGCTCCACCGCCTTCACGAACGGCAGGTACGATTTCTGATAGCAAGCCTCAAAGACGCTTTCGAAATTCCCGATGGGCTGGTGCGCGTGGATGAGCAGCAGAAGCCGGAACTTCGACAAGGGTTTCCCCCAGGAGCAAGCTAACACCATACCCCAGTTGGATTCCGCGCTACCAGTGCTTCGAGGGAGCGAGGTTCTGCCCGAGGCGTCTGCGGCCGGCGGCCCGGGATTCACCCTCCGGCCGGCGGATAAATTTCTGTCTGTGCCGCGCCCGCAAATCGCGCCATCCGCTCCCCATGGCGTCTCGCGGCCAGCTCCACCGCTTCACCCCTCGCGCTCGACGGCGCAAAAATCACGGTCAGCACGTTCCGCGTCCCTGCCGTCACCATGGTTCGCTGCGAATCGCGGATTGGCCCGCCAAACGGTCCCTCGTCATCGCACAGCACCGGCTTCCCGTCCACCGGCCACATCTCCTTCCCAATCGCCAGATACGCTTCCCCGGCGCGCCCGTGCCGGAACACCAGCGGCGGCCGCAGCCGGTTGAGATCGAAGCTGCCCCAAGGCCATCCCGTTTCGCAGGATCCCAGGTTGTTCAGGTCCACCACGTTCGACACGCGGTAGAGACCTTTGCCCTGGAGCACCCGGCGCAGCAATTGTTCGCCCGACGGCCGCGAGTGCGTCGGATCCACGCCCCATCCGCGGAACATCGCCCGCACCGCCTGAACTGATTCGCGCACGGCAAGCTGCTCGAGCGGGATCTCGCGCTTCAGCCGCGCGCACAGTTCCGCGATTTCCTGCTCCAACTCCGCCGATGCGGCCGCCACGGCTACTCCGCGCACCGCGACGGCGCCCACCCGCACCCCCGAAAGTTCACTCCTGATTTCCATCGCCCGGCCTTCGCCCGGTTCGCTCGTCATTTCAAGTCAGCGCAAGTCTATCCGCGCGCGGCGCTGTAGGATAGTGCTGGCAGCGCCGCATGCTCATGCTGGATGCCTCCAATCCGATCGCCCCACGCACTGAACGTGCCGCCTTCTCCCGCGGGATTCGCCAGTTCAACACCCGCAAGTTCTGGCACGCCCACGAGTCCTGGGAACTCATCTGGCTCGCCGCTTCGGAGCCGGACAAGATATTTCTGCAGGGAATCATTCAGGTGGCTGCGGCGTTCTACCACCATCAGAAGAAGAATTACGAGGGGATGCGGTCACTCATGCGCCGCGGACTGGCAAAGCTGGAAGGCTTCCCGGCCGGCTACCGCGGAGTTCGCCTGGAGGAGTTGCGCTGCGCCTTGCGCGAATGGCTGGCTGCGGATTTCCGTGGGGACGCGTTGCCCCGCTCCTATCCCCGGTTGCTCCGAAGGCATCGCAAGATTAGTTGAATTCGGCCGGAGTAAGTTCCAGGTATCCAGCCGGAATCGACGCGGATCAGGCCTGTTTCTTCGCGTACCACTCGGAGTTGATCGCGGCAAAATTCGCCCACTTCTCCGGCAGATCTTCCAGCGCAAAAATCGCCGTCACCGGACATACGGGCACGCAGGCACCGCAGTCAATGCACTCCGTGGGATGGATGTACAGCTGGGTCTCATTGGCAAACGCCGGCTCGTCTTTACGCGGGTGGATGCAGTCGACCGGACATACATCCACGCATGCCGTATCCTTCGTTCCCACGCAGGGTTCCGCAATCACATAAGCCATCGGAAAGCTCCTCGCTCAATAGTGCGCGTCCGGACTCCAGCGGACGACTATTCCTGACTTCATGGTTTTTATATCATCAAAGCCGGAGCCGCACAACTTTGCGCCCTCACGCCGGTCCGGTGTGCAGACGGACGCCGGCGTTCCCTGCTCCCCGCCCATGACTCCTGCGGACTGGTGTATTCTCCTGTTGCCGCATGGTTCTGACGCGGGCATTTGCGGCCCCGGGAGGCCGCTCCCTTTGACCACGCCGTCTCGCAGCGTCGACCTTACGCTGGTCCAGGAATGGCAGGACGGCCGGCTTCGTCCCTTCCAGGACTACCTCGCCGGCGAGGAACCGCTCGAAATCCGCGCCGGCGACGCGTCCATCAGCGTCACCATGCGCACCCCCGGCCACGACCTGGAACTCGCCGCGGGCTTCCTGCTTACCGAAGGGCTGATCCAGCGCCGCGAACAGATTCGCAACATCGCTCCCGCCACGGGCTGCAAACCCACCGAGCAGGGCAACATCGTGCAGGTCGAGTTGGAACCCGAATCGCTTGCCGGCCTCAACCGCCTCCGCCGCAACTTTTACGCCACTTCGAGCTGCGGCATCTGCGGGAAGGCGTCCATTGATGCCATTCGCCTCCGCGGTATTCCTCTGCCAAACCCGAATTTTCGTGTGAGCGCGGAAACTCTCTGCCGCCTCCCCGATTCTCTGCGCGAGGGCCAGGCCATCTTCGGACGGACCGGCGGTCTCCATGCCGCGGCGCTGTTTTCCGCGCAGGGTCACCTGGAAGCCCAGCGCGAAGACATCGGCCGCCACAATGCCGTTGACAAAATTGTCGGATGGGCTCTGTTCGCCGGCCGCTTGCCGCTTTCTCAATCCCTGCTCATGGTCAGCGGCCGCGGCGGATTCGAAATCATCCAGAAGGCTGCCGCCGCCGGCATCCCTGTGGTCGCTTCAGTCTCCGCGCCTTCGAGCCTTGCCGTGCGCCTGGCCCGCGAACTCCGCATGACGCTCGTCGGCTTTCTTCGCGGCCGCCGATTCGTGGTTTATGCAGGCGAAGAGCGCCTCCAAATGGGGCCCGCTGGCTCCGTCCGCGAGCCCGTATAGCCGCGCCAGCTGCCCTCCCTTCCCCCTCCGGTGTTAACATTCCAGGTGCGCGCGACATCTAATCCGCTCGAGGGCGGAGCCCATTGCGCCCGACAACGTTTTGCCCGGATTACGGGCACCAGTTCTGGAGGAACTATGCGCCTTCGCGTTCTGAGTCTTTTCGCCGTTCTCGCTCTGGTGGCTGGCGTGGCCGCCGCGCAACAGAATTTCGGCTCGAGTGACGTGCCTGCCGCGCCTCCCATCGGGAGCAAAATGCCCGGTATCAAGCTCGCCACGCTTACCGGCGAGTCCACCGATCTTGCAGCCTACGCGAACAAGAACGGCCTTCTCGTCATCTTCGTTTCCGTGCAGTGCCCCGTTTCCAACGCCTATAACGGCCGTATGGAAGCCCTGGCTCAGCAGTGGCGCTCGCGCGGCTTTGGCGTCGTCGGCATCAACGCCAACCGCACCGAATCCGCGGAAGCCGTGGCGGCGCATGCCCGTGAGCACGGCCTTACTTTTCCCATCCTGAAAGATAACGACAACCGGCTCGCGGACGCTCTGGGCGCTTCCTTCACTCCTGAAACGTATCTGTTCGATGCTTCGGGCACACTGCGCTATCACGGCCGCATCGACGACAGCAAGGACCCTTCCGGCATCAGCAAGCGCGACCTGAACGACGCTATGGAAGCTCTCGCGGCTGGAAAGTCAATTTCCATTGCCGAGACCAAGGCTTTCGGCTGCACCATCAAGCGCGTTCCGCGTTCCTAGCCTCGCGGGGCCCGAAGGCGCGGGATCTAACGAGTATGCGAGAGCGCTTTCCATGCATCATCCTGGCGGCCGCCGCATTTCTGCTCACGGGTTTTGTCTTGCGGGCTCAGGCACCGGCAGAAAAATCCGCCACCGCGCCTCAATCCGCTCTCGAAGTTCTCGACGCCGACCACTACCTCGCCAAAGTAGCTGCGGAGCACGGCAAGCCGCTGATGGTCACTTTCTGGGCCACGTGGTGCGAGCCCTGCCGCGCGGAATATCCCATGGTCAACGAACTCGTCCGCGAGTATCAGCCCAAGGGCCTGGCCGTGTTCGGCATGAACTGCGACGACGACGCTGAAGTGCCCATCGCCATCCATTTCCTCGAAAAAGTCCGGCCCGTGTTTCCCAATTACCGCAAGAAGCCCGGCAAGGAAGAGGATTTCATCAACCGCGTCGACACGAAATGGTCCGGCGCCCTGCCTGCCACCTTTTTCTATGCTCCCGACGGCCAGCTTTTCGGTACGCTCATGGGAGAACAGAAGCGCGAATCATTCGTCTCCGCCATCGAGAAGACTCTGGCCACCGCTGCGACCCGAAAGTAGCCCTCCGTAGCGCAGGGTTTGCCCGCCGTGGCGGGCGCAGCCTGCTTGCCGCCAGGCAGGCCCTGCGGCTTTTTCTTTCCCGCATGCTGTAAACTCTCCGTGTCGAAATGGAGGAATCCTCATGCTGAATCTGCACGGCAATAAGATTACCTGGCTGGGCCATAGCGCCTTCCGCGTTACCACCTCAGCCGGAAAAGTCATCCTCATCGATCCGTTCCTCTCCGGCAATCCGCTCTGCCCGGAATCTGAGAAGAAGCAGCCGAAGGTGGACGCCATCCTGCTCTCGCATGCTCATGGCGACCACCTGGGCGATACGCTCGAGCTCGCGAAACAACACAAGTCCGCCATCGTCGCCATTTACGAGTTCGCCGGATGGCTCGAGTCCAAGGGCGCCACAAACACGGTGGGAATGAGCAAGGGCGGCACCACACAGGTGGCCGGCATCGAGGTCACTATGACCCACGCCTTCCACTCCTCGAGCGTCACTGACGGCGGAAAACAAGTCTACGCCGGCGAGCCTGCCGGTCTCATCCTCCACCTACCCGGCGGCCTGCGCCTCTATCACGCCGGCGACACCTGCGTGTTCGGCGACATGAAGCTCATCGCCGAAATCTACGAGCCGCATATCGCCTGCCTTCCCATCGGCGATTTCTACACCATGGGCCCGCGTGAGGCCGCTCACGCCATCCGCCTGCTCGGCGTCAAACACGTGCTGCCCATGCATTACGGCACGTTTCCTCCGCTCACCGGACGTCCCGCGCACGTTCGCGAGCTGACCAAGGATATCGCCGGCCTCGAGATCCACGAGCTGAAGCCCGGCGAGTCGCTCGGCTAAGGCGCGCCGCCATGTGGACCGCGAAAAACATCACCTACCCTGCCGTCGACAATTATCTGTTCAGCCTGCTCCCGAAGAGCCATCCTGTGCTCCGCGAGATGGAGCGATACGCCTCCAAACGTGACATCCCCATCATCGCTCCCGCCGTCGGCCGTTTTTTCGCTCTCCTCGCGCAAATTTCCGGCGCAAAGCGCATTTTCGAAATGGGCTCTGCAATCGGCTATTCCACACTCTGGCTGGCCATGGGCGCGGGGCCGGGCGCGGAAGTGCATTATGCCGACGGCAGCGCCGACAACGCCCGCCGTGCGCACGCGTATTTCGAGCGTTCCGGCATGGCCGGCCGAATTCACATCCACGTGGGCGTGGCCCAGGAGAAGCTCGCTGGAACTCCCGGCAAGTTCGACATGATTTTTATTGACGTGGATAAGGAGCAGTATCCCGATACGCTGCGCCTGGCCGTCCCGCGTATTCGCTCCGGCGGCCTGCTGCTCGCCGACAACACGCTGTGGAGCGGACGCGCCGCGCGCAAAGCGCCCCGCGGGGACGCCCGCACGCGCGGCATCCAGCAATTCAACCGCATGGTCTATGCTTCGAAGGAATTGTTTCCGGTGATTGTGCCGTTCCGCGACGGCGTGACCATCTGCCGCAAGCTGTAGCAGGGCGCAGCGGCCCGGCCGCTAGCGGAAAATATTCCGGACAATAAACATCAGGTTTGCGGGCCGCTCCGCCAACCGCCGCATGAAATAGGGAAACCAGTCCCGGCCGTACGGAATGTACACGCGCATCCGGTAACCTTCGCGGATCAGCTCCCGCTGCAGGTCCGGACGGATCCCGTACAGCATCTGGAATTCGAATTTGTCCTTCGCGATTCCCTGCTCCCCGGCATACCGCTTCGTCGCCGCAATCATCGCCGGATCGTGTGTGGCGATCCCGTGGTACACGCCGCTGGGAAGCAGGATGCGCATCAACTTCACATAATTCGCGTCTACGTCGTGCTTCTCCGGGAAGGCGATGTCTGGCGGTTCCAGGTACGCGCCCTTGCACAGCCGGATCCGGCAGTCCGCCGCCACGAGCGCACGAATGTCTCCTTCGCTACGGTGCAGGTAGGACTGGATTACCGTCCCCACCGCCGCCGACTCCCGCCTCAGCCGCAGCGCCATATCCACCGTCCGCTGCGTGTACGCGGACCCTTCCATATCCATCCGCACGAAATTGCCCAGCGACTCGGCGTGCTTCACGATCGGTAGCATCTGCTCCTGGCAAAACTCCGCGCCGAAATCCAGCCCCAATTGCGTAAGTTTCAGCGAGACGTTGGCATCCAGCTTTTCCTTCGCAATCCGTTCGAAGACGCCCAGGTACATCTCCCGTGCGCGTTCCGCCGCCTCCCGTGTGGCTACGTTCTCGCCCAGAAAATCCAGGGAAACTTTCAGGCCTGCGTCGTTCGCCGCGCGCGCCGCAGCCACGGCGTCGTCCAGTTCTTCTCCCGCCACAAACCGCCGTGCCGTCCGCCGCGCCAGGTGGTTGGACAGCACGAATCGTTTGGCCCGTGAGTTCTGCGCGAGCGCGATGAGCGTGCCGCGGATCATCGAGCGCACGCCCAGTTTCTCGCGGACGTGGTAGCGCCCGCCTTCAGGCCGGCATTCCGCCTTGTCTCTTGGATCTTGGAGCTAAAAAGGTGGGTTGTTCTCCGGCTCTCCGCCGGTGCCGCCTCAAACGCCGCTCGCCCGCGACAACTCAGTGGGTTGGTCCCCCCGATTCGAGAAAGCGTTCCGCTTCGAGCGCCGCCATGCAGCCCGACCCCGCCGCGGTCACCGCTTGACGGTACACGTGGTCCTGAACGTCTCCAGCCACGAATACTCCCGGTACATTTGTTTTCGCGCCGTTTTTCGCCACCAGGTAGCCCGCCTCGTCCATGTCCAGCTTTCCGCGGAACACCTTCGTGTTCGGCTCGTGACCGATGGCTACAAACATCCCGTGCACAGGCAGGTCCATCGTCTTCCCGTTATTCGACTCGCGCAGCCGGATCGTCTCCACCGCGCCCTTCGAGCAGTCCAGCACGTCCGTCACCACGTATGGCGTCAGGAACTGGATTTTCTCGTTCTTCCGCGCGCGCTCCAGCATGATTTTCGACGCCCGGAACTCGTTCCGTCGGTGCACCACGGTCACTTTCGTCGCGAATTTTGTCAGGAAGATGGCTTCTTCCAGCGCCGTATCGCCGCCGCCGATTACCGCCACTTCCTTTCCGCGGTAAAAATAGCCGTCGCAGGTGGCGCACGTGGTCACGCCGTGACCCATCAGTTTCCGTTCGCTCTCCAGGCCCAGCAGCCGTGCGGAAGCGCCCGCCGCGACGATCAGCGCCTCGCACTCGAATTTCTCCGCGCCCACTTCCACCGTAAACGGCCGCCGCCCCAGATCCACCGCGGTCACCACTCCCGCCCGGAATTTCGCTCCGAACCGCTGCGCCTGCTTCCGCATGTTTTCGATCAGGTCCGGGCCCATGATCCCGTCCGGAAATCCCGGATAGTTTTCCACCATCGTCGTGATGGTCAGCTGGCCGCCCGGTTCATGCCCGTCGATTACCAGCGGTGAAAGGTTTGCCCGCGCCGCATAGATCGCCGCCGTCAATCCCGCGCATCCGCTGCCGATGATGATTACCTTCTCCACGATCTCTTCCCTCCGCGGCCATTCGATTCCCGCCGCGGCCTTCAGGTTGCGCGCCCGATTCTAGCATGGCGTCAGCATCCGACCAGGATGCTGACCCTGAGCGAGCGGAGCGAGTCGAGGGGCCACGTGCTACTGTCATTTTGTACCGCCGGATTCCCCCTCACTGCTTCCCGACGCCCGTTGCCGCCTTGCTGCATTCCTCGCACGGGCACACGCTCCTCAGGTATTCGAAGCTGTAGATTCCCGTCGTATGCCCGTCGCTGAAATCAATCTGGATGGCGTAATTCCCCACTGCTTTGGCCTGCCTCGCCGTGGGTTTCGGCTTGTACATCGGCAGCGAAGGCCCCATCCCAGGAAGCGTGGCCGGGGTGCCGCCGGGCACCGTGGCCATTGCCTTCTTCTCCCGCTCCTCGTTGCACGTGGCGCACGGGCATTGCTCGCGCAGGTACACGAAGTCGTAGTGGCTCGCGTGTCCGTCGCCCCATTCAATATCCACGCCGCTTCCTGTGGACACGTTTACCTTCACCGACGCCGGCCGCTTCCGCGGATCGAAGAACGTCGCCATCGTCCGGTCAGGTCCGCGTCTTTCCGTCGCCGCAGCACTCCCCCGGCGGAATGGGATTTCCGTGCGGACACGTTTTGGGGTGGTTCAGAAACGTGCAAATGCGCTCATCGAGCTCCGGCGAAATGATGTGCTCGAACTTGCAGGCCTGGCTGCGCGCTTCCGGGTCGTCGATGCGGAACGTATCCGTGAACAGCCGCTCCGCCAGCCGGTGCCGGCGCACGATGTCGCGCGCCCGCGCTTCTCCCGAGGCGGTCAGCGACACCTCCGAATCCTCCACCGCCACCAGGCCTGAATTCGCCATCCGGCCGAGCATGCGCATCGGATCCAGCTGCCCCACCGTGCGCATCCGTTCCACCCGTGCCGGCGTCCCTTCCTCGCCGCAGATCCAGATTTGCTGCAGCATGTGATCGAACCGCTCCTGGTCGTCCGCCGAATACACCGTCACCTGCGACAGCCGGCCGTGCGCCAGTTCGATCCGCCGGTCAGCCAGCCGTCCGATCGATGGGTCGTGCGTCACCAGCAGGATTGTGTGACCCTGGGTGTGCAGTTCCCGCAGCAGGTTCACCACGATTCGTTCGTTCGCTTCGTCCAGGTTTCCCGTGGGCTCGTCCGCCAGAATGATTTTCGGCTGGTTGATCAGCGCCCGTGCGATGGCCACGCGCTGCTGCTCTCCGCCCGAGAGCTGCGATGGCAGATGCGTCGCGCGTTCCCCCAATCCCACGCGCTCCAGGGATTCCTGCGCCTCCTGTTCGTCCGTCATGCTGTGGAAATACTGCGCCAGCATCACGTTTTCCAGCGCCGTGAGGTACGGAACCAGGTGGAATTGCTGGAAGATGAAGCCCACCTTTTCCGCCCGGTACCGCGTCAGCCCGGCCTCGTCCATTTTCCCGATGTCCGCCCCGGCTACGAACACGCGTCCACTGGTCGGCGTATCCAGCCCGCCCAGGATGTTCACCAGCGTGGTCTTGCCCGAGCCGGACGGCCCCATGATGGCGATCCACTCCCCGGATTCCACCGCGAAGCTCAGGTCGTCCAGCGCGCGCACACCGCCGTATTCCTTCGTCACGTGTTCCGCAACCACCAGCGCGCTCATTCGCTCTCCCTCAGCACGATCCCGGGCCGCACATGGCTCAGCAGACGCAGCGGCAGCGCCCCGACCAGCGCCACGGCCACCATCACCGCCAGGATCAAGGGGATCACCTCTAACCGCAGCGTCGTCGCCGTTCCGAACACCCGCCTCCCAATCCATGCGGAAAGCAGCGTGCCCAGCACCGCCCCGGTGATTCCTCCCGCCGCGCCCAACAATCCCGCTTCCGCGAGGAACAGCCGGATGATCCGCGTCATTTCTCCGCCCAGCGCTTTCATCAATCCCACGTCGGCTCGCCGCTCGATGGCCAGCGCCAGCGTCGTGGCCAGCACGCATAGCGACGTGAGCGTCAGTATCAATGCCACCGACCAGAAAAGCAGCGCATGCACGCGCGCCAGCAACTGACCCTCGGCCTGCGAAATCTGACGCAGCGGCCTCACTTCCATCCCCGGCAGCTTCGCGCCCAGTTGTGCTGCGTAATGCTCCACTTGCTCCGGTGTTCCCGCCACGCTCATCTGAACCATGCTGAGTTTTCCGGCCAGGCCGGCCAGCTTTTGCGCCACGGAGAGATTCGCGAATACCTGGTCGTCCTCCGCCCCTCCTGTGGAAACTACTCCGGCCACGCGCAGCGTTGCCGAGCGGTCCGCATAGCGCAATTCCAGCGAACTCCCCGGCCTCACCAGCAGCCGTGCCGCTGCCTGCTGCCCCACCAGGCATGCTCCCGTGTCCTCGCGGTCCGTCACCCATTGCCCGTTCAGACTCCACCACGGCGCCAGCCGCGGATAGGCGTCCAGCCACGTCCCCGCCAGCACCAGGCTCGTCTCTCTTCCCGGCGACCGCACAATCAGATACAAACTCGGCGCAAGAGCCATCACCGGTCCGCTGCCCGCTCCGTATTCCGGAGCGAGAACCGGCCGCACCACGTCTTCGCTGAACACGCTGCCAGGCTCGTCGCTCGCTCCCGGCGGAACCGCGCTGCGAATCAGTACATTCGGCCCCAGCGTGCGCAGCTCGTGGCTGAATTTTCTTTCCGCGTCGAATTCCAGGTTCAATAGCGCCGCGCTCGCCGTGGCCCCGCTCACGATGGCAATCAACGCAACCGCCAGCCGGCCGCGGCCGCGCACGATCATCTGTCGCAGCACGCGCCAGAACATCATTCCCCCCGCAGCACGGGCGCTGCTTCCAGCCGCGCTACCCGGCCCAGCGGCCACAGGCTCCCCGCCAGCGTCACCGCCAGCGCCAGCGCCATCACCACCGGCAACAACACCATACGTCCCGTGCCCGGCACTCCGAAAACGATCTTGCCCACAAGGTAGCCCAGTCCTTCACCAGCCAGATAACCGGCGATTCCCCCGAACAACGCAACAAACAATTGCTCCGCGACGAACAGCCCCACAATCCGCCGGCGTCCCGCGCCAAGCGCTTTCATCAACCCGATTTCCCGCCGCCGCTCGAGAACAGTCGTGGCAGATGCGGAACCGATCACCAGCGCCGCGGCCACCAGCGCCGTCACGCTCACCAGCCACAGCAGCGCGCTCAGCCGGTTCAACACGCGTCCTTCCGTCTCCGCCACCTGCCGCACCACACGCACTTCCGACCCCGGCAGCTCCTGTTTGATCTGAAACGCAATCGACGAGATATACGGCGTGCAAAACCAGCGGTCGTATTCCGTCGGATTCATCGTGTCCGGGTCCCGCTGCGCGAGTTCGTTATCCGGTGTCGTCAGCGCGCTCACCAGCAGCCGCCGGTATTCGTCTCCATGCCCAGTCAACTGCTGCACCAGCCACAGTGGCGCCACGATTTCCTGGTCCTCCGCTCCTCCTGTGGTCAGGATCCCGCTCACGCGAAGTAAGTTCTCCTCACCCCCGACGCGCACTGTGAGCGAATCTCCGCGACGAATACCCGCCCGGCTGGCCAGCGACGCGCCCACCACCACCGCCGGCCCTCCGCGCGTCACCTGCTCGTGGTCCGGAAACCACTCCCCCTCCACCTTCCACCACGGATGCGTCTTCAGCACTCCTGTCGTGAAGGTGCTCCCGTCGGGAACGGGAACCTCATGCGCTGCCCATGTCCCCACGATTCGCGTGGCCAGCCGGCTCCCGCCGCGCTCCAATTCCGCGGGGGCGTCCAGAAATGGGCTGAACCCCACGATGTTGAACCGCCAGAAAATTGTACGTAGTTTGCCGAGGTCGGCCTGATGCAGGTAGGAACCTTCTTCCACCGGACGGTAATCCGTCCCGGCGATCTCCAGTGGCAGCGTGTCCGATTTCGGCGTCACCACCAGGTTCGCGCCCAGCCGCCGGAACTCCCGCGCCATGCGGTCTCCCACGTCCAGCGCCGTAACCAGTGCCGCCGTGGTAATCGCCATCCCCAGCGCCAGCGCCGCAGCCTCCAGCCATTTCCGTGCCGGGTTTCGTAGAAACGACTCGCCGAGGATCCGAAAGAACATGGAGAGATTTCTAGTGCTTCAAGAACGGTTTGTCCGCTTCCGTCACCGCGGCCACGGTGAACACGATCTGATTTCCTTCCACTCGCGATGCGAACCCGATGGGATTGCATCCGCCCGACTGGCCGATCGTCGGGATATAAATCGGCGCTCCGCAGTTCCGGCAAATCACGTTCTGCCCGTCCTGCCGGTAGCCTGCCGGCCCGCAGATGGCGCATGCGTCCAGCGCCGTGGCGTATCCGCCGCCCGGTTTCCGAATGACCAGGAACCGGATCTGCGTGCCCTCCGATTCCACCGTAAAGAAGTGCAGCCTCCCGTCCTCCACCGAGCCCGTCGGAATGCTGATCACGCCGTTCTGCGCCGTCACGGCTACAGCCGGCGGTGGCGCTGCCGCCACCTCGGAATAGAGGAAATCGGCCGTCAGCCCCAGCACCACGATCAGGCATGAGGTTACGGCCAGCAGCATCCATCGCCGCTGCCGCCGCCGCTCCCATTCCCGCCGCCGCCGCTCCGCCGGGTTCTCGCCATCTACTGCCTTCACCGGCTTCGAAGTGAACCATTCGCGTACGATCAGCAGAACCGCGACGCCGAATACGAGCACGAAGAAAAACACCTCGTGGCTCACGATTGGCCCGACAATCGCCATTTCTGTCCGGCTCGAAGGCAGCCATTCCGCCTCGCTCATTTCATGCAGCCCGGTGAGGAACAGTTGCGCGGCCACCACATACAGTATGGTGCTCGTCGCCGCAAAGAATCGCCCCAGTGGAATTTTCAGCGTCCCGTGGAAGAAGAAGATGCCCACCGCCACGGCCAGTGCCAGGCCCAGCGACGTGCCGATCCATGTCGCCAGCCCGTCGCTCGACAGCTCCACGGCGCGAAGGATGAGCACCAGCTCCACTCCCTCCCGCACCACCATCACGAAGACGAACGTTGCCAGGCCCATCCCTGCGGCGAGCGTGCTTTTCTGCGCGAACGTCTCCACGCGCAGTTCGATTTCTTTTCGCAGGCTCCGCGCCACACGGTTCATCCACACAACCATCGTGATGACCAGCAGCCCGGCCACCAGCATCAGCAGCCCTTCAAACCCGTCTTCGCTGATCTTCCAGTGGTCCATCAGCGCGGCGCCTGCCAGGCTGGCCACCACTGCCGCCCCAAGCCCCATCCACACGAATCTTGCCAGGTGGCGGCGGCCCGTACGGCCCAGATACACCAGTACGATGCCCACCACGAGGGCGGCCTCGACACCTTCACGCATGGCGACTAGAAGTGCGGAAAGCAAATCCACTCCTCGGAAGGAACCCCTGCGGCCGGTCCCCGCCTCCAGTTGCAAACCATTCGCAACTAGGAAACCAACACTATCAGCATCCCGCCCTTACGTCAAGCTTCGCCTCAGCAGGCTGCCCCCGCGGAACCATTTCGCCTCCACTGCCTCGCTGGGCGGACTCGTCGAGGGCCAGACCCCCTTCCTCCCTCGCTTTTTTTCGCTTTTTCTTCATTTTTTGCTTGCATTCTGGTTATTACTATGCTATAGGTGCTCTCGGTGAATGTTCGGTTGCCGGTTCGTATGCGCCAGAGGGTTTCGGCCCCTAAGTCTTGTGTTGGCAACTCTTCCGTCGATCCCCGCGCTAAGTCCTTTACTGGCAACTCTTCCCAAACACCGCGCTGTAAGTCCCTTTGATTGCAACTCTTTCGAAAGGAGATTCGGGGGGAGCATCCGGCAGCCATCTGAATTGCGACTTCGATCTGAGGCCTGCCCGCTCGTTCGTTCTTTCGCTGCAATCCCCTTGCTGTGCTCGCCACAACCGAGTTTCCCATCCACGCCCTAGGAGGCCCAATGTCGCACCCTGCACCCGAAAATCGCTGTGAACACACGGACTTCGCCGGCCGCCGCTGCCGTATGATTCGCTCCGCCACGCACCCAAACCTCTGCCACTGGCACGCCGTATCCGAGGAGCGGAAGCTCCTCGAGGCCCGCGAGCGTGCCGCCCGCTCCAGCCCGGAATTCAATGTCGCTTACAAGCTGTTCGGCCCGGTCCAGGACATGCGCTCCGCCGCAGCCATCAATCACGTTCTCGGCCGTCTCGTTCAGCTTCTCGCTGAAAATTCGATTTCCACACACAGGGGTTCCGTCATTGCCCGTACCTGCAATTTGCTCCTCCAGTCCCTCAAGGAATTGCGCTACGAGACCTGGTACGCCAAGCAGTACCCCATCGACTCCGCCCGCGTCACCGAACTTCTCCGCCACCTCCCTCCGCTCGACTTCGCTGTTCCAGCCACGCCCACCACTGTCCCCTCGCGGCATTTCAGCTACCCCAAACCCGAAGGGGACAGGACCTGACCCTCGCTGCGCCTCCTTCTCGCCTCCCAGGAGAAACGTCATGCTCACCGAAACCCAGAAGCGCACCATCCAGGCCATTGTCAACGTATTCGAAACCGGGAAGCCTGCCGGGAACTACGGCGCCATCACCTTCAGTCAGGGCGATGTCGGCCGCCTGACTTACGGCCGCTCGCAAACCACTCTTGCGAGCGGCGGATTGGCCCGGCTCGTCAGCGCGTATTGCAGCACGACGGGAGCACAGCAGGCCGAAGATCTCCGGTCCTACCTCGTCCGGCTCGAGGCGCGTGATCGCGCCCTCGATGAAGACCCGCAATTCAGGACATTGCTCATCAAAGCTGCCGCAGACCCGGCCATGCATCGCGTCCAGGACCAATTCTTCGACCGTATGTACTGGGACCCGGCGATCCGCGCGGCCCAGCGGCTCGCTATCGAAACTCCGCTCGGCTCCGCAGTGATCTACGACAGTTTCATCCACGGCGCATGGCCCCGCCTGCGTGACGCTACTCTCGCCCGCGTCGGCATTCCCGCCCCGCCGTCTGATTCGGCCGCCGTCGCCGGCGAACATGGGTGGATTCTCGAGTACCTACGGCTCCGCCGCGACTGGCTCGCCACACATCCCAATCCTCTTCTCCGTCGCGCGGTCTATCGCATGGACACATTTCTCGAGCTCGCCGGCGCGGGCAATTGGGCGCTCACCCTCCCAATCGAAGCCCATGGAGTCCCCATTACCGCCGCGTCCTTCGCTCCCGCTGCCGTGGCCCCATGAATGCATGCATGGCAAAAATGCACCGTGCGAGCAGGCTTCCCGTTACAATCTTTCTGCGTCAAAACGGGTGAGCCCGTGCCGCTCGTGAACGCTGCCCGAGAACCATGACCCGCCGATTCCTTTTCTCCGCTCTCCTTGCCGCCGTGCTCGCCCCGTTCGCGCTGCCCCTCCGCGCTCAGGAGGGAATCGGCTCGGCCGCCAGCGTGCCCGTGCGTCCCGGCTTTTCCGCGTGGTCCCGCGGCCGGGAAGCGGAACGTGGGGGAAAACTCGACGATGCGCTCGCCGCCTACTCCGAGGCGTTGCGCGACGAACCGGCCAACGCCGAATACGCCGCTGCCGTCGAACGTATCCGCTATTTTCTCGCAGGCTCGTTGAACAACCAGGCCGAGCGGGCCTTGCTTGCCGACAATTCCGCTCAGGCCGCTCTCCTTCTCCGCCGCGCGCTCGTCTTCGACCCGCAGAATGAGACGGCGCGTGAACGCCTCCGCCAAATGGAAAGCCATACCGTCCGCGAAATGTCCGCCGTTCCGCAATACGCCGCTGCCGCTCCTGTCTTGGCCCCCCAACCCGGCACACGCGACTTCAACATCCGGGGCACCGCCCGTGCGGCCTGGCAGGAAGTTGCCCGCGAGTTCGGCATGTTGGCCACATTCGATGAGGATGCCACACAAGTCCAGATCCGTTTTCGCGTGGCGGATGTCGATTTCCGCACCGCGGCGCTCGTGCTGAGCGAACAGACCGGCACGTTCATCCGCCCCCTCGACGCGCATTCATTTCTCGTGGCCAACGACACGCAACAGAAGCGCCGCGAATACATGCCTCAGATCGAACTCACGCTCCTGCTCCCCGAATCCGACAAACCCGAGCGAATGACGGAAGTGGTCCGCGCCATCCGCGATATCGCCGAGGTAGTCCACACCCAGCTCAATACAGCCACGCGCACGCTCACCCTCCGCGGCTCGGAACAGGATGTGGCGCTCGCCGCTGCGCTCGTGCGCCAGCTCGAGCAGCCTCGTGGCGAGGTCATGCTCGAAATCGACGTCCTGGACCTGAACCGCAACAACGCCGAAACCCTCGGCATTGTTCCGCCCTCCAGCGCCGCCGTGTACTCCCTTTCCCAGCAGCAGATCCAGCTTGCCCAGCAATCCACCGAGGGCCTCGTCGAAGTGATTCAGCAGCTGTTCGGCACCGGAGGCGCGCTCGCAGGCTCCTCCCCCCAGCAGATCTCCTCCCTGCTGGGATCGGGCGCCACTTCGCTCAGTTCACTCATCCCGCCGCTCATCGCGTTCGGCGGCGGCAAGACCGTTTTTCTGGCCACTCTTCCCGGGGCAACCGCCAATTTTGCCAGCCAGTTGAGCGCCGTGCTCAGCGCCCAGCGCATCCTGCTCCGCGCCGTTGACGACGAACCGGCGTCTTTCTTTGTCGGCCAGCGCTACCCCATCAATTTCTCCACGCTTTCCAACACCTTCGTAAGTCCGGGCGCCGCCCTTGGGATCACGGGGAACACCTATGGTACGGGCACATCGCCGCGTGGCGTGGCGGTCGCGAGTCTCCGCGCCTCCGCATCCACCACCACTTCCGGCGCGTTCCTGGACATCATTACCGCGAATCACGACGACGGGACCGTCTCCGTCTTTCTCGGCAATGGCGACGGCACTTTTCAGACCGCCCAGTCCTATCCTGCCGGCACCAATCCCGTCGCCGTGGCTGTCGGCGCGTTCTGTTCGTCGGCTTCCACCGCCACCGCCTGCACGAACCGGCCGACTGGCACGCTCGATCTGGCGGTCGTGGACCAGGGCACCAACAGCGTCCAGGTTCTCCTCGGCAATGGCGACGGGACATTCCGCACTCCTGGCGCCTACGCGGTGGGGGCCGCGCCTTCCGGAATCGTTGTCGCGGATTTCAACTCCGATGGAAATCCGGACATCGCCGTTACGAATACGAACGACGACACGATTTCCATTCTTCTCGGCAACGGCGACGGAACCTTTCAACCCGCCACGACGGTGCCGCTCGTGAATGGGAAAGGCCCCGTGGGAATCGTTGCCGCGAACTTTGGCGGCCCGCCGGCGGGAGCAGTTCTCTCCTCTTCCTGTGCCACTCTCCAAACCATCACGAACATCCAGCGCACCGGCGGGACGGTCACCGTCACGCTCAGCTCTCCCCTCTCTGTGCCGGGCGGCGATGGCGTCGGCCTGGTGACCATCACCGGCGTGGGTGATACGGGCTTCGACGGCACATTTCTGGTCGCCTCGGGTTCCGGCTCGGTTTCGCTCACGTGGGCGCAACCGGGCGCAGACGCCACGAGCGGCGGTGGTTCCGCAACGGTGGGCTCGGCTGTCCCCATTACCTCCATTGCTAGATCCAGCGGCACTGTGACCGCCACCCTGGGCGTCGCCCTCACCGTTCCCGGGGGCAATGGGACCGGCATGGTAACCGTGTCCGGCGTAACCGACGGAAGCTTCAATGGCACGTTTGTCGTCAAATCCGGCTCAGGCACCCGCACGCTCACTTGGGGGCAATCCTCCACGCCCGACGCCAGTAGCACAGGTGGCTCCGTGGATGTCGGCTCGGTACAGACCATCACCAGCATCACGCGCGACAACGCCACCAGCACGGTCACGGCTACGCTTTCATCGGCCCTCTTCATACCGGGAGGCAACGGGACCGGGATGGTGAACGTCTCCGGCGTGCCGGACTCCACCTTCGACGGCTCCTTCGTGGTCTCCTCAGGCTCCGGCACAACGACACTCATTTGGTCGCAAGCCGGCCCCGATGCAACGAGCGCGGGAGGTTCTGCGAGCACGGGTTCCCCGGTCGGCACCCTGGACCTTGCCGTGGCAAACTCCGTATCGAATTCGGCTACAGTCCTGTTCCGGTACGACAACGGCAGCTTTTGCTCACAATCCGATGTGGCAACGGGAACCTTTCCCGTCGGCATCGCGGCTGCCGATTTCAACGCGGATGGGCTGCCGGACTTCGCTGTTGCCAATGAAAACAGCGGAAACGTAAGTATTTTTACGAACTCGGGCACTGCGCCCAGCACGGGAAATCCCGGCACCGCAGTCTTTACCTCGCGATTGGACCTCCCCGTGGGCAGCCAGCCGGACGCGATTCTTGCTGGCGACTTCAACAATGATTCCTTCCAGGATCTCCTCGTGGCCAACAGCGGCGACGGCACGGTAACCGTTCTGTTCGGCGTCGGCACGGGCGCGTTTCCCGCGAATATCACTCTCCAGGCCAGCCCCATTTTGAACTGCTCGAATTTGCCCGCGCCTTCCGTTCCCTGCCAGGGCCTCGCATCGGGCGACTTCAATTCGGACGGCCTGCCGGACATTGTGATTACGGCTCCCGCAAACAACATCGCCACTGTAATCGTCAACTCGCAACAGCTCGCCCTCCCCAACCCGCAATTGCCCTATCCCGGCTTCGAGTACCAAGACCTGGGAATCAAGGCCAAAGCCACCCCGCACATTCACCCCTCCGGCGATGTCACCCTCGCATTCAGCCTGGAAATCCGCAGCTTGGCCGCCACGAACTTCAATGGCATTCCCGTCCTCACGAATCGCACGATCGAGCAAACCGTTCGCCTCCGTCCGGATGAGTCTTCCGTGCTGAGTGGAATTTTCTCCGACCAGCAAACTCTTCTGGTGACGGGCTATCCGGGCGCCGCAGACGTGCCGGGCCTCGATTACTTAACCTCGAACCGCAACCCACAGGTGCAGCAGACGGAGCTCGTCATCGTGGTAACCCCGCGCATCATCCGCCGTGCCCCCCGCATCCAGCAGGTTTTTTACGCCGGGCACGAACGGCAGGCCGGTTCGGCCCCTCGGGGCGAATTCGAGGAACCCGAAAGGCCGGGTCCTCGCCCATTCCAGCCCGGAGTGCCGCCCCAGCCAAGAGAGCCGGGAGAGACGCCGCCCGGCACTCCCCGCCCCTGAATGAGCACAAGCGCGGCAAAGTTTGGCGGCAGAAGAAGGAGTGGTGGTGCCGGCCTGAAATTCCCCGGCCTGCTCCACCTCGATGTACATGATCGATTCGATTGGCTTACGGAGCAGCTTCGAATACAACGATCGGCTGGTACGTCCGCGGCACCACCGCTTCCGCAACCGCGATGAGCTTCTGCTGCTGGCTGAACACCCGCAGCCGCGGCGGCGCAGGCGCCCCCGAATCCAGATGCGAAGTCGCTCCGGGCGGCGAGGTGAACTGCGCCGGCTGGATCTGCGCCAGCGGGAGCGTGAACTTTGCTCCGTGCCGCACACGGCGCTCCACCACGGGCAGCACCGTCGCGCGCGGCAACTCCGGCAGCATGCGTTCCAGGGGAATGATCAGGTCCGCCGCGCGCCCCTGCCGCGCCGCAGATTGCAGTTCGTCGAGCGATACGGCCTGATCGAGTGTGAATTCACCCACGGCCAGCCGGGAGATCTCTTCCAGGTGCGCACCGCTGCCCTGCCGCGCGCCCAGATCGTGCGCCAGCGAGCGGATGTAAGTTCCCGCGCCGCACTCGATCACGGAGCGAACGCGTGGGCCTTCCACGCTTTCCACGCGGAATTCGAAGACGTCCACTTCGACAGGTTTCAGTTCCACCGGGCGGTTCTTCCGCGCGAGCTCGTGAGCAGGACGCCCCGCAATCTTTTTCGCCGAATACGCCGGCGGCGTCTGCAGCAGGTGCCCGGTGAATTCCGCCACCAGTGGCTCGATTTCCTCGCGCGTCAGCGTGGGCGCGCGATCCTCGCTCTGCGCCTTTCCGTCCGCATCGTATGTATCGGTGGAATATCCAAACCGGATCGTGCACGAATACCGCTTCCGCCGTCCCGAGTAGAATCGCGCCAGCCGTGTGGCCCTTCCCAGCAGCAGCACCAGCACGCCCGTGGCCAGCGGATCCAGCGTTCCCAGATGGCCGATTTGCCGGAAGCCCAGCAGGCGGCGCGCCATCTCCACCACGTCGTGCGAGGTTCTCCCTCGCGGCTTTTGGATTACCAGGGCGCCGTCGAGCGGCGGCGGTTGGGGCTGGCGGGGCATCGCGGTGCGGCGTCAGCTCGCGTCCTTGCCGCTCGCAGGAGGATGCAGCAACTCTTCGAGCCGCCCTCCCTCCACACCCGAAGCGTCCACGACGAAATGAATTTCCGGCGCGCGCCGCAGGTCCAGCCGCTGCGCCAGCTCGCTGCGGATGAATCCCATCGCGGCGGCGAGGCCGTCGCGAACTCCGCGCCGTTCTTCCGGTGTCCCGAAAGCGGCCAGGAAAATCCGCGCGTGCTTCAGGTCCGGCGTTACCGTCACTTCCGTGACGCGCACGGGCCCCGCCAGCCGCGGATCCTTCAGCTCTCCCGCGAGCATGGCCTCAATTTCATGCCGGATTTCTTCTGCCACCCGCTCATGACGGTGACGCACAGTGGTCATGGGAGTCAAACCTCAGACGGTCGATTCGAAGACGTTTTTTTCCGCTTCCGGCCCGATTTTATATGCACCAGCCGCGGCGCTTCGCGAAACTTCCGCGGCGCCGGCGGTATTTGCCTTCTACAATACCTCGATTGCGCTTCCCACCAGATCGCGCCCCAGCAGCCGCTCCGATTCGTTGGCCACTTTCTCCAGCGCGTCTTCCAGGTGCCGTGTGTCGGCGGAGATGGAGACCACGCCTACCACCGCCCGCTGCCACGTCTCCTGCCCGTCCAGCTCCGCAATCGCAATGTTGAACTGCCGCCGCAGCCGGTCCTTCAGGCTGCGCAGCACCTGGCGCTTATCCTTCAGCGATCTGGCGTCGGGAATGTAGATTTCCAGCGTGAGCAATCCGACGGGCATCGTCCGCCTCCCCGGGCACTGCGGTCAGTGGCCGCGCCTTCCGGCGCGGCGGACCGTTCAGGCGCGTGTGGCCGCGGCGGCTTCCAGCGCTTCCACCGTAAAGAATTCGATGACGTCGCCCACTTTCACGTCGTTGAAGTTGGCGATCCCGAGCCCGCATTCAAACCCGGAACGCACTTCGCTGGCGTCTTCCTTGAACCGCTTGAGCGAGCTTACCTTGCCGGTGTACACCACCACGCCTTCGCGCACCAGCCGCAGTTCCGCGTCGCGCCTGATGGTTCCGTCGGTCACGTAGCAGCCCGCCACCGTGCCCACCCCCTTGATGCGGAACGTATTCCGCACTTCGGCGCGCCCCAGATGCACTTCCTTGTAGACCGGCTCGAGCAGGCCGGCCAGCGCCTTCTTCAACTCCTCGGTCAGTTCGTAGATCACCGTATGCGCGCGGATCTCCACTTTTTCCTGCTGTGCCAGGTCCGCAGCCTTGCGGTCGGGCCGGACGTTAAACGCGATGACCACCGCATTCGATGCCGAGGCGAGCAGCACATCCGTCTCCGTCACCGCGCCCACGCTCGAATGGATGATCTTGATCTTCACGTCGTCGGTGGAAAGTTTCGGCAGCACTTCGTTCAGCACTTCCACCGAGCCTTGCACGTCCGCCTTCAGCACGACCGGGAGTTCCTTCACTTCTCCCGCTTTGAGCTGCTCGTGCAGTTGGTCCAGCGTGATGCGACCCGTGGCTGTGCGCGCCAGCGTCTGCTCGCGGATCTTCGACTGCCTGTAATCCACGATGTGCCGCGCCTTGCCCTCGTCCGCCACCTGGAAGTTGTCGCCGGCCTCAGGCACGCCTTGAAGGCCGAGCACTTCCACCGGGGTCGCGGGACCCGCTTCGCGGAGGGGATGGGCACGATCGTCGAACATGGCGCGCACCTTCCCGTACACCGCGCCGCAGAAAAAGAAGTCGCCCACGTGCAGCGTGCCGTTCTGTACAAGCACCGTGGCCACCGGGCCGCGGCCTTTGTCCACGCGCGACTCGAGCACCGTGCCGCTCGCGGGCACCGAAGAGCTGGCCTTCAACTCGCGCAAGTCGGATACCAGCAAGATCATCTCCAGCAGCTTGTCCAGATTCGTTTTTTCGCGCGCGGATACTTCCACCATCACGGTATCGCCGCCCCACTCTTCGGGGAGAAGGCCGTGGTCGGCCAGTTGCCGTTTGACGCGCTCGGGCTGGGCGTCCGGTTTGTCGATCTTGTTGATGGCCACGACGATGGGAACGCCCGCGCTCTTCGCGTGACTGATGGCCTCGATCGTCTGCGGCATAACCCCGTCGTCCGCGCCGACCACGAGCACCACCACGTCAGTCACCTTCGCGCCGCGTGCCCGCATCCGCGTGAACGCTTCGTGGCCGGGCGTGTCGATGAACACGATCTTGCGGTCGTGCGTGTGCACTTCGTACGCGCCGATGTGCTGCGTGATTCCGCCGGCCTCGCCCGCCGCGACGCTCGTCTCGCGGATGGCGTCCAACAGGCTCGTTTTTCCGTGGTCCACGTGGCCCATAACGGTCACCACCGGCGCGCGCGGTTCCATTCCCGCCGTCTTTTCTTCCTTGGAAACCTCTTCCACCACTTCTTCTTCGAACGATTTCACGGTCACGATCCCGCTGAAGGCTTCCGCCAGCGAGGTCGCCGTTTGTACGTCCAGCGGCTGGTTGATGCTCGCAAACACGCCGCGGCCGAGCAGCGTGGCCAGCAACTCCTTGGCGCGCACGTCCAGTTTTTCCGCCAGTTGGCGGACGCTGATGCCTTCCGTGATGGTCACCTCGCGCGGCTCGCGCTGTACCGGCGCCGGCGCTTCCACCGTGCCGGTGCGTCCTGCAGGACCGCGCCGTTCGGCGGCCCCGGCACGCGCGCGTACCGGATGCAATTTGCGTTCGCCCTCTTCAAACCGCTTTTCCGCCAGCGGCCGTGCGCCCCCGGCGGACTTTGTGGTCTTCCGTTGGTAGAGCGGCTTGCCCGCTTCCGGTTTTTGCGGCGGCACCACCCCCATCGCCACTCCCGGAGATGCCGTGAGCCGCGGGGGCCGTCCCGGACGCGCACCGGCCGATCCGGCCGTGCCGGGGATGGGAGGCTTCCGCGGCAACTGCGGCATGGGACCGGTGGAACGGTCCGAAAGCGACGCAGAAATAGGTGGCTTTGGCGGAAGCGATGGAGGAGGAGGCTTCACGGCCTGCGGCCGCTGCACCAGAGGTTGACCGGCGGCGCGCGGCGGAACAGCGCCGGCACCACCCATCTGCTGCGGCCGAGGCGGTCGGGCCGGCGCCGCGCTTGGCGGCGCAACTGTTATCGGAGGCTTCGCCGGAATTGGGGGCGGGGCCACGGGTTTCACCGCCACAGGCGGTGCAGCAGGCCTCGCGACAGGGGGAGATGGCGGTGGACTGCCCGCCTCTGCCGGCACCACCACGGGAGCCTTCGGCTGGGGCCGCGGCGGCACTTCAATCTTTGGCGGAGGGGGCGGCGGAACAGCGGCCACCGGCGGCTCTACCACCGGCGGCGCTTCCTGTGGAACCTGCTTTTCCGCTTCTGTCTCGGGGACGGCGGGCGCGGCAGCTGCGGGAGCTTCTTCCGGCTCTCCGCCCAGCAGTTTGCGGCGGACCTTTTCCGCGACATCGACGTCAATCGAACTCGAATGCGTCTTTTTTTCAGTGACGCCAAACCCGGGCAGCAGCTCAATGATGGCTTTCGCCTTGACCTCGAGCTCGCGGGCCAGTTCGTTGATTCGTATTTGGGGGTGTTCACTCATTCCTTTACGCCGGATTCTCCTTCGCTCGAACCTGATTCGGTGGCGCTCTTGGAGCCTTCCTCAGCAGACTGCATTCCCTCGCCCGATTCCGCGGTTGCCGCCGCTGCGGCAGCTTCGGGCTCGGCGGGTGTCTCCGCGGTCTCTTCGGTTTCTTCTTCCGCAGCCGGAGTCTCCACGGCTGCGGTAGCGGCCTCGCCACCGGACTGCGCGGCCTCCAGACCTTCGAAATGCGCTACCACGGCCTGGCGGATTTTCTCCACCATCTTCTCGCCGATGCCGGGAATTTCCAGCAATTGCTCGGCGGACATGTCGGCCAGCCGCTCGATATTGGTGATGCCGTGAGCCTCGAGTTTCTCGAGCGTCTTGGGTCCCACGCCCTTCAAATCGGACAGCGGAGTGACCGGAGCCGTGAGCGCAGACATCTGCTCCTCGATTTCCTGCCGCTTTTCTTCCTCGCTCTTGATGTCAATGTTCCAGCCGATCAGCTTGCTGGCCAGACGCACGTTCTGGCCCTTCTTGCCGATGGCCAGCGAAAGCTGCGTGTCTTCCACGATCACTTCCAGCCGCTTTTCCTCGGTGTCCACAATCTGCACGCGGGTCACCTTGGCAGGCGAGAGCGCTTTTTGGGCGAAGGCCACGATTTCTTCCGAGTAGGGGATGATGTCGATTTTCTCGCCGCGCAGCTCGCGGATGATGGACTGCACGCGCATGCCCTTCATGCCCACGCACGCACCCACCGGATCCACTTCCTTGTCGCGGCTTTCCACGGCGATCTTGGTACGCTCGCCAGCCTCGCGGGCCACGGCGCGGATGCGCACAGTGCCGTCATAAATCTCGGGCACTTCCATTTCGAACAGGCGCTGCACCAGAGTGCCGTCCGCGCGCGAGACCACCACCTGCGGCCCGCGAGCCGCGCGCTCCACGAGCTTGATGACCACGCGAAGTCGCTCGCCGAGGTTGTAGCTTTCCAGCCGGGATTGCTCCCGCTTCGGCAGCCTCGCTTCCGTCCGGCCGATGTCCACAATCAAATCGGGACCCTCGCTCCGCTTCACGATGCAGTTCACCATCTCGCCCACGCGGCCGTTGTACTCGTTGTAGATGGTGTCGCGTTCCGCTTCCCGCACCTTTTGAAGAATCACCTGCTTGGCCGTCTGCGCAGCGATCCGGCCCAGCACATCGGTAGGCTTGGCGAACATGATTTCGGTTCCAATAGCGGCCTGGGGATCAAACTTCTGCGCTTCCGCGACGGTGATTTCCCGCCGCGGATCTTCCACCTGCTCCACTACGGTGCGTACCGCGAACACATCCACATGGCCCGTGTCCGGATTGAACCGCGAGCGCAGATCTTCTTCAGTCTTGTAATACTTGCGAGCGGCCACCACCATGGCGTCTTCAATGGCGGCAACAATCACTTCCGGTTCGATGTGTTTCTCCCGGCTGATCTGCTCGATCGTCTGTGTCAGCGGACTTGCCATTCCAGCTTCTCCCTTGCCTCCCCACAGCCTACAGTTCCACGACGAGTTGCGCCTTCCGAATCCACTCAAACGGCAAGGCCAGCTCCCTGCCGTTCACTTCGAGCAGCACGCGCCCATCCGCGTAGCCCACCAGGCGTCCCTCGAAAAACGTCTGGTTCTCGACGGGCTGCGAGAGCGAAATCCTTGCGCGCCGGCCCCGAAACCGCTCGAATTCGGCCGGCTTGGAGAGCTTGCGGTCCAGCCCCGGCGAACTCACTTCCAGAACGTACCCAGCCTGTCCGGGAATCAGCTCCTCTACATCGAGGATGACCCCCAGCTCGTGACTCACTTTTTCGCAGTCCCCGTGGTTGACGCCGCCGGGCTTATCCAGGATTACCCGGAGAAATCGCTGGCGGCCGACTTTCCACTCGACGTCGACCACCTCCAGGCCCGCCGAACCGGCCACCCGCTCAGCGGCTTCCCGTATCTTTTCGATCTTCATCCCCGCACCGTACGAAGGGGCAACGAGCACCGACACCCGGCTCGCGGCCGGAATCCCGGCCAACAAAAAAGTGGGCTTTCGCCCACTCTGGTGTTCGACCCTCGCCCGGAAAAGCCACTATACCCCGCTGGCCGGGTGAATGCAAGCCAGGCGCCGACCGGGCCAAAACGAAGGCAGCTGCCGGGCGGCGCAAACGAGCGCGCCGGAAGAAGGTTGCAGCGCTCTATTAGACCTAGGGCTTGTTCGGTTTGGCCGGAGGATTCGCGGCCGGCTGTCCCGGACGAGCGGCAGCTGGCTTTGCGGGGGCGGCTCCGCCCTTCACCGGGTTGGCCTGATCGTAAAGCCGGATGATGTCCTGAGTAACATCGAGCTGATTGGAGCAGTAAATGTTGCACATCTGAGCGTCCATCACCATCATGAGTCCGTTCTCACGCGCATAGCGGGAAATGACGTCGCCCATCTTCCGCCCGAGCTTGTCGATGGCGTCCTGCTGGGCATCGTTGAAATCCTGCTGGTATTCCTCCTGCCTGCGCTGCAATTGCTGCTGCATGCGTTGTCCCTGGCGTTCCAAACGAACACGTTCCTCGTCGCTCAGTGTCCGTTCCCCGGTGCGGAGGCGGGTCTGGATGTCTTCGAGGTTTTTCCGCATATTGTCCAGCTCCGCCTGCTTGGCGGCAAACTGGGTCTGGATTTCCGACGCCATCTGTTTGCCCTCGGCGGTACTCAGCATGGCCGCGCGGATGTCCACGATGGCCATCTTGGGAAGCACCCCGGCCGGCGCGGTCGGAGGAGCGCTCTGCCCTCGGACACCAGCGGCGGCCAACAGCAGTAGAGCGGAAACGGCAAAAGCCTTGACTGAGTTCTTCATCGCTTCTCCTTGCGGAATCTCGAATAGAATTGCAAAACGTCCATTATAGACACGACGATTCTGCTGGGTCAACGTCTCCGAGCCCTTAACGCGGCAGGGGGAACACTAGAACCTGGTTGTTCGCCGAGTCCGAGACCACCATATACTCCAGCCGTCTATGGATACTTACAGAGTACAAAGCGCTGCCGGTAATGGGCAGCACATCCCGGACAGCGCCATTGAATAGATCCAGGACGGAAAATGACTTGCTCCCTCCGTTCAGTGTCACCAGCAAGCCCGCCTGATAATCGTAACCAAGCGCCGATGGCGCCACTCCCGTGCGGACACTGGTGCGCAGCAGCGTCACCGGGTCGAGTCCAATCACGGAATTGGAGCCGGTCGAAAGGAGCAAAAACGCTTTGCTCACCGGATCATATTCCGCCCCGGTGGGTGTCAAGACACCCGAAACGCTGCTCCGAAAGACCGGTATCCCAGTGGAAATGTCCAGGATGCTGGCATCGTTCGAGCTGGACGCGCTCACGACGACGGCCAGTTCCAGGTCGGGAGAAATCGCCGCGGCCAGAGGGCCAGGATCTACCCCCAGAGCGCTGGGAGTTGCCAGCGTGGGGGAAAACAGATTTATCGAGTTGCTCGTTGTATTTGTGACCATCACGAGGCCCTGAGACTCTGTGGCCCCGATCCCTGAGGGATTGCCTCCAACGGTAACCGTATTCGGAACGGTGATGGGATTCGTGGTCATGTCGATGACCGAGGCGCTGGAGCTGCCATTGTTGGTGACGACTGCCGTGCCGAGGCGGCTGATGACAGCAACCCCCAGGGGATTCGTACCGACCGTAACCGTGGAGATCACCGATCCGAATGAGAGACTCGTGGGAGAAATGTCAATCACTGACGCAGTGCCGTCCGCGGAGTTGGCCACCACCGCGCGGTCATTATCCTGATCGATGCCAACTCCAAACGGTGATGCCCCCACCTGTACGACTTCTCCAACCAGAACGTTCACGACGTTGGAAAAAGAACCGGGAGAATTCTGCACATCCACGACCAATCGGCGCGGCTGGGTGAGGAAGCCCGTGGGGATGGTCCCGGTCAACTCCCGGCTAGTGCATGAGGTGAGAGGAATTGCCGATTCCTCCACGCGAATCTGCGAACCGGGACAATTGAATCCGGCGCCGATCACCGTGATGGGAACCGAAGTGCCCGAGGTCATGGTGATCAGGGGGTTCACCTGGAGAATCTGGGCATCCGGAGTCGCGAGGCGGGAGCGCGTGGCCCCGAGATCGATTACAGTAACCGTCCCATCCGCGTCGTCCGCCACCAAAGCAAGATCCGTTGCCGCGTCGATGGCCGTCGCGATCGGATGGCTGCCCAGGGAAATTGGAGAACCCACCGTGGCAGGGGTGCTCATGTCCAGCACAATAGCCTGGTGAAGGCCGGGATTAAGAAAGATGCCGACGTTGGTCAACGGATTCACCGCGGTGGCAACATTGCCCACGCTCGTCGTGACGCCGGTGGAGACCTGATTCAAGAGACTGAATAGAAATGCGGCCGGGGTGGAAGGCTCAGCCAAAAGCATTGTCTTCGTTTCCGTGTTTACGGCGACGCCCTGCGTGGTGGTGGTGATGGTGGAGGTGAACACAATGGAGGAATGGAGCATGTCCACCACGGTCAGAACACCGCCACCGCCCGGCGTCACGATGGCCCAACCCATCTGCGGCAGTATGCCGACCTGGGGCTTGGTTCCCGTTGCTGCAAAGACCGTGCTGAGAACAGAGCCTGTGGACGCCGAGCCGCCGGAACTGGAGGCATCGGCACCCGGTTGTGACCAGGTGAGCGTGGTCGAGCCGGAACCCGAGAGCACCACGAAGGTGCCGTTAAAACTCGAGTCCGACACTCCGGAAATCGTGATGATTCCAGAACCATTGCCCCCCGGAATGATCACCGGCGTAGCGAAAGTAGCGGTGACGGTGTCCGAAGTACGCGAGATCGAACTGATGGATTGCGTGACGGGGCAGGCCATGGGATGCGCGGTGTCCAAGATGGTGGCGCCACTCCCGTTCTGACTTACAACAAGAGCACGCCCGTGGATCTCATCCACGCCAACCGCCACGGGAGACAGGCCCACGCACGGAAGTATGGTGGTGAGCGCCGGGGCGGAAAGGTCGACAACGGAGAGGCCGCCGGTGCCCACGGAGCCGCCGGTGCTCGCGGCGTCCGGACTCGCTTGGGCCCAAGTGAGCGTGGTCGTGCCGGAGCCCGTGAGCGCGACAAAGGTTCCGTTGAAAGTTGGATCCGTGACGCCGGTCACGGCCACCGAACCGACCCCATTGCCGCCGGGGACAGTGAGAGCCATGCTGAGGGTGACGGTCACAATGCCGCCTGCGCGGGAAATGGAGCTGATGCTTTGCGAGACGGTGGGGCTCGTCACGAGAGCGATATTTCGCAGACCGTCCACGGCCACAGAGGTCGGCATGGCGCCCACAGGCACTTGAGATGCGATTGCGGAATAGGCGGAATTCAAGACGTCCAGCGTACTGGTGCCCTGATCCACAACCACGGCGGTCCCGGTAACGTCATTCACCCCAACAGCCACGGGCCCGCCCGAAATTCCGTTGCTCTGGCTGAACCCGCCGACGGGAGGGAGCGCAACGGGGACAGCCGAGGGGCGAACCGGAAGATTAATGGCGGAACGCTGTTGCGTGGAAGAGGGCGTTCGCACGGCAATGGGGTACAAGCCCGCGGTGGAAAGGTCTCCTGGACCTAATGTGGCTTGAAGGGTGAAGGGAAACGTACCGCCTGGAGATACGGGAACGAAATGGCCATTCCATTCCGCCAAGGTGGTCGGAGTGTAGTACCCGCCAGAGAGCTGGACGGAAGCCGAGTTGGAGTTCTGGACCAGGGGTGCTGATGGAGCCGCGCTCAACAGGACCGGACGAACCGGGACGACCTGCACAGAAAGCGATGGCGGAGTCGTTCCCTGCTGTGGATTCTGCTGCTGCACGGTAACGGTGAACGTACCCGGGGTGGTGAGCAGAGTCGAAGGAATGCGGGCGCGGAGCACGGTGCTGTCCACGGCGATCACGCTCGCACCTGACACCGTGCTGAGATCCGTGCCCGACCACAGAACCGAAGTGGTGGTCAAAAAGTTCGTTCCCGTAAGGTAGATATCTTCAAAGTAGGCGCCGGCGGGAACCTGGGATGGGGAAATGTCGGTCAGTGTGGGGGGTGAAGAGGTGGAGATGGTGACCAGGATGGTGACGCTCTGGCTCGTGTCGGCGATGGACTGGGCCGTTACGTTGACGGTGGCGGGGTTGGGTACGGTGGCAGGCGCCGTGTAAACGGCGGCGTTGGCCAGAGTGCCGTCTCCCGTGGTTGTCGAGTTAATGGTGCCGACCGTGGAGGTTCCACCCTGCGTGGCATTCACCAGCCAATTGACGCCGAGATTTGTGCTGCCGGAAATCTTCGCAATGAACTTAAGGGACTCTCCGGTTCCGGCAGTCACCGGTCCCAACGGCGTCACGGTGATGGAGACGCCGGAAACCAGGATGACTGCGCCCGTGCTAAAGGCCTTGGTATCCTGATTGCTCACCGCCGTGATCAGGACACATCCGCTTACGGGAGTCGTCGTGCCGCCCGAGGTTATGGTGCAAGCGCTGCTCCCAGTGCTGCTTCCATAGCAGGTGGATGTTGGAATCGCGGCGGGCGCAGTGTAGACGCCATTCGTGGAAATGGTTCCGCAGGTGGTGTTGCCGCCCGTGACGCCGTTCACCTGCCAGGTGACGGTCGTGTCCGTGGCATTCAGTACGGTGGCGAAAAACTGGCTGGTGCCCTCAAGCGCGACGGTGGTCGAGGAGGGAGTGACGGTCACCATCACCTTTGTGCTGGTGCTCGTGCTGTGACAGGCAGAAGCCAGCCCGGCCAGAATCAGGATCAGGGCGGCCAGGCCGCCGCGAACGCATGCGTGTCTCAACTGGTGCATCTCCCGTGTATGGTTGAATTCATCCGCTCCGGCGGCGGGACAGGTTGAACCACCCGTCGCGCTTTGATTCCCAGCCCGGCATGCTCGGATCTCCCGGCTCGTATCATCTCACCGCCCCTAGAATGTCCGCGCAACCGTAAAGCGCAGGCTGTGCAACGGCTCGGAGTACAGCAACCGTCTGCTGTTCGAGTCAATAAAGGTTGAAACCTGCGGGATGATCTGCTGAGAGAGTACGGCAAGGTTGCATGCCGGATTGCCGCTGGAGCATAGCGAAGCAATGGTCGAGGGACTGATATAGGACTGCCCGCGCGGAGGCTGGATCACCTCGGAGTACCGGGAGACGTTATAGGCGTAATAGATGCGGAAGGGAACCTGAATGATGGGGAGCTGGATCGTCAACTCGAGACCAGTGGAGGCGCGGGGGTAGAAATTCGACTTACCCGCCAGCGGGATCTCCGCGGGAACGGGTTTGGGGAACGTGTTGTTCAGATCGGCCAAGGCGGCGGCGTTCAGCTCCAGCTGGTCGCGCTGGAGGACGCCGGTAACGCCGACGTCCATGAAGTAGCTGATCCCGACATACTGGCCGTAGATAGGGACACGGTACTCGAAGTTACCCACGCCTTCTATATCCCCACCGGGAAACGAAAACTGATAGAGGAGAAGCGGGATCTGAACCTGACGGGCAATGGGCAAGCCGCCGCCGCCGAGCGCGCTTGGATCGTAATACGTGAACGTAACCAAATTCTTTGTGGGGATAAACGCAACGGGGGTGACGGTACGTATGTTGAATCCGCGGACGTCCTGCTCGCCTCCGAGATAGAAGCGCGTGAGGGGCGGCACATTTTGTCCGCCGAAACCCGTGGTGTAGGCCCCGAGGAGACGGAAACCGACCACATTCCGCTTCTTGTTGACTGAGAAGAAGCGCTTGTATTCGGCCGTGGGCGTGATCGAGTTGACGTTGCCGCCCAGCGGGCCACCGACGAAGGAAAGCGCCAGGTACAGCTCTTTTCCACCTGTGGGGCTGATGGGGCTGTTCACGGTGTTGTAGGTCGAGTTGACGGTGATCTGGCTCTGATTGATGCCGGTGAGAGCGGAGGGGCCCGCGACGCTGCGAAACTGGAGGTCTTCAAACAGCAGGCGGGAAGCGTCGCTGAACGCGGTGATGTCAGACGCAGTGTACCCGTAGCTGAGGCCGAGCCGGGTAAACGCGAACTGCTTGAGGGGATAGCTGGCGAAAACGGTGAAACCTTTGCTGTCCTGATTGTAGTTCTGCGTCGCGTTCGGGTTGCTGACGGGTGCCTGGGTGCCCAGCAGGAGCGCCGTCTCCGTGGTCGTGTCGAAGCTGTAGCGCGAGTCAAAGATGGTGAAGCCGGTGGTAAGGGGCTTGTCGCGGAAATAGGGCTCGGTGAAGCCGAACACGATGCTGCGTTGGAGGGTGCCGAACTGAGCCGAGAAATTGAGAGTCTCGCCGAGTCCGAGGAAGTTATTGGTCTGGTAGTTGAACCCTATGAAGCTGCCCGCGATGCCGCTGATTCCGCCGTTGAGGCCGATGGACTGCTTGCCCTTCTCATGGACCTTGAGCGTGATGTCGACCGTGCCTTCCTTGGTGTTGCGGCGAAGGTCGACGTTCTGGTCCTTCTTAATGGGCTCGAAGTAGTCCAGCTGATTGATGCGCAGGATGCTGAGTTCCCACAGACGGTTGCTGTAGAGGTCGCCCTCGTCCAAGAGCAATTGGCGGCGGATCACCTTGTCGCGAGTCGTGGTATTGCCCACGAATTCGATGCGACGGACTCGGTAGGCCTTCTGCAAGTCGAATTCGAGGGTGAGGTTCACCACTTTGTTCGGGATATCGACGTCGGTCTGCGGCGTGGCCGTGAAGTCAATGAAGCCGTAATTTCCGAACAAGTCCTTGTACTCCTCGAGGGCTTTGCGGACTTTGTCCGTGGAGAAGATGTCGCCTTGATGCAGGGTGAAGGCCCGTTCGAGAAATTCGGTCTTGAAAACCAACTCGGGGTGCTCCGGATCGTGGCTGCGAATGATGAGCCGGCCCATACGGAAGCGCTCGCCCTGGTCGATCTGAATGGTGATGTTGGTGGCCTTCCCGTGCTTCGCGCCGATCAGCGGCAGGTGGTCGATGCCGGGCTTGTCCACGTCCACGGTCTCGAGTTTGGGATCCTTGACCACCACCATGAAGTAGCCGTTGTCCTGGTACAGGGAACGGATGCCCAGCTCGAGATCCTCATCCAGCTTCCGGCGGTCAAAAGTCTTGTCGGCCACCTTCAGAAAAAACGGCCCGAGGGGAACGCCGTAGGGGCGATCGTTCCGCATGGTGCGGATAATCTTGCGGTCGGAGAAGGCCGTGTTGCCGACGAACGCAATTTTCCCGACCTTGACCTTCGGCCCCTCGTTGACGAGAAAGGTGAGTTCGACGGCGTTTGTGCCGGCAATCTTGGAATACTCCGGAGTGACGGTGGCAAACTGGCGGCCATGCTCGGCTTCCAGCTCCTTGATCAGCACCTGGGCGCGCTTGATCTTGGTCGGGTCGAACGAACTTTCCACGGTGAGCCCGAGCTTGCGATCCTTGAAACGGTCCAGAATGTCGGACTCGTTGATGGTGCTGATGCCCTTGTAATGAATGTGGCGGATGATGGGACGCTCGGTGACATAGAAAACCACAACGACTTGGTTGGGCTTGTCGGCGCTGTTCTCCACTTCCAGCCGGATATCCTGGAAATACTGAGTATTCCACAGGGCCTGGAAGTCGCGCCGGAGCCGCTCCGGATTAAAGGGCTGGCCTTCCTGAGCAAAAATCTTGCTGCGGATGGTGGCCGTGGGAATCCTGCGGTTTCCGACGATGTCCACGCGTTCGATCATAGGCGGGGGCGCCTGCTCCTGGGAGGCGGGTTGCGCGGCGCGAGCCGGGAGCAGAAAGAAAAGTACGCAGACACAGACGCAGGACGCGCCCGCTAGGCGGTTCTGGAGCAACAAGTTTGCGCGCGCGGCCCTTCCACCGAGCGGGGCCGCATTCCCCCACCACAAGATCAATCGCTCCTCGTCGGACCCAGCGCTACGGGCACGCGCGATGAGATTCGTTATTGTACCATCGAGGTTGCTTCAACGACGGGCCGGAATCCGAGGCCCTCGGCCGCCACAAAAACTTCCAGAGTAGCCGGACGAGCGATGCCTCCGCGAATAAGGGCTTCAGAGAGAGGATCCTCGACATAACGCTGCAGGGCACGGCGCAGAGGCCGCGCGCCGTAGTTGCGGTCCGTGCAGGTCTTCTCCAAGATCCACTGGCGGGCCTCCGGGGTGAGCACAATCTGGACCTGGCGGTGCACCAGCGTGTCGTTGATTTGCCCGACCAGGATGTCGATGATGCGCAGAAGATCCTCGTCGGAAAGCGGATTGAAGATGATGATTTCGTCCAGCCGGTTCAGGAACTCCGGATTGAACAGCCTGCGGACTTCGGACATGACCGCGTCTTCCATGCGCTGGTCATTGATGTCTTCCGCCGCGGACTGAAAGCCCATGGTGGAGCGCTTCTGCAGATGTCGCGCTCCCAGGTTTGAAGTCATGATCAGGATGGCGTTACGGAAGTCCACGGTATTTCCGAGACCATCGGAGAGCTGGCCGTCTTCGAAGACCTGAAGCAGGATGTTGTAAACATCCGGGTGCGCCTTCTCGATTTCGTCGAGCAGGATAATGGAGTAGGGCGAACGCCGGACGCGCTCGGTGAGCTGGCCACCCTCTTCATAGCCGACGTAGCCCGGGGGCGCGCCGATCAGCTTCGAAACGGAATGCTTCTCCATGTACTCGGACATGTCGAAGCGGACGAGCGATTTTTCGCTGCCCATCAGGAATTCCGCAAGGCGGCGGGCGACTTCCGTCTTGCCCACGCCGGTGGGACCGAGGAAAAGGAAGCAGCCCACCGGGCGGCCGGGAGCCTTGAGCCCGGCACGGCTGCGGCGGATGGCGCGGGCCAGCGCGGCGATGGCACGGTCCTGGCTGATGACGCGCTTGTGAAGCTCCTCTTCGATGCGGATGAGTTTCTGCTGCTCGTCTTCCTTGATGGCGGTGACTTCCACGCCGGTCCAGCGTGCCACGACCTCCTCAATATCCTCGCGGGAAACGACGCCGGAAACGGAGTCGTCGATCTTGAGTTTTTCGCGGAGGGTCTGGAGGTGTTCGCGCTCCTTGCGCTCTTCCTCGGAGTAGAAACGGGCCTTTTCGAATTCGTGGTTGGCGATGGCCGTTTCCATCCGATGGGTGATGAACTTGATGCGCTTCTGCACCTCGGTAATTTCTTCGGGAAGCATGGACTGGCGGAGCTTGACGCGCGCCCCAGCCTCGTCGATCAGGTCGATGGCCTTGTCCGGGAGGAAACGGTCCGGAATGTACCGGCTGGAGAGATAGACGGCGTAGCGAATGGCCTCGTCGGTGTAGCTGACGGCATGGAATTTTTCGTAGCGCTCGCGGACGCCCTGGAGGACGCGGATGGCCTCCTCTTCATTGGGCGCAGAGACCTTGACGGCCTGGAAGCGGCGTTCGAGCGAGCGGTCGCGCTCGACTGACTTGCGATACTCGGAGGGCGTGGTGGCGCCGATGCACTGGATCTCGCCGCGGGAGAGCGCGGGCTTGAGGATATTGGCCGCGTCGAGAGAGCCTTCGGCGCTGCCGGCTCCGACCAGCGTGTGGAGCTCGTCGATGAAGATGATGGCGTTCTGGTTCTCCATCAGCTCCTTCATGATGGTCTTGAGACGCTCCTCGAACTGGCCGCGATACTTGGTTCCGGCGACGATCAGGGAGAGGTCGAGCGCCAGGATGCGCTTGTCGGCCAGGAACGACGGCACGTCGCCCTCGGCAATCCGCTGCGCCAGACCTTCCACGATGGCGGTCTTGCCGACGCCCGGCTCGCCGATCAGCACCGGGTTGTTCTTGGTGCGGCGGCAGAGGATCTGGACGACGCGCTCCAGCTCGTAATCGCGTCCGATGAGCGGGTCGAGCGTGTTGTCCATGGCGGCCTGGGTCAGGTCGCGGCTGAACTCGGCCAGCAGCGAGCTTTCCTTGGGCCTTGCCGAAGCTACTTTTTCACTTTGCGAACGGGCCAGCTCCTCGCGAATGGTGGACAGGCGCAGTCCCCGTTCGTGAAGGATTTCGGCGGCGAAGCATTTTTCTTCCCGGAGAAGACCCAGCAGCAGGTGTTCGGTGCCGATGTGCTTGTGGTTCAAGCGCTCGGCTTCCTCGGCGCCGTAGGCCAGCACGCGCTTGCACTCGTGGCTCAACGGCAGGTCAACCGACGTGGACACCTTTTCCCGGATTGTGGTATGCCCCTCAATTTGCTTGCGGATAGACTCCACCGCAGCGTGCGAGCGCAGGAAACGATTAGCCAGCGCCTTGTCCTCCCGCAGCAGCCCGAGGAGCAGGTGTTCGCTCTCGATGTAGGGACTGCCGAACTGGCTGGCCTCGTAGCGGGCGAAGAAAATGACTCTTCTCGCCTTCTCCGTGTATCGCTCAAACATATGACTGTGACGCCCCCTATTGCTAAAGATACTCCCGTGAGCTGTCCGGTTGCGAATCCGAAGGCAGACCCGGTACCAACCCCCCTTTTTCCATGGCCAAGACGCGGTCGCAGCGGCGCGCAAACGACAGGTTGTGAGTGACGAAGACGGACGTGAGCCGGTGCGAACGGTGCAGGCCCTCGAGGAGCTGGAAAATCATTTCGCCCGTCCGGAAGTCGAGATTGCCGGTGGGTTCATCGGCCAACAACACAGACGGTTCCCCTACCAGAGCACGCGCGAGTACGACGCGCTGCTGCTCACCACCCGACAACTCCCCGGCGCGATGGGTCGCCCGCGGACCCAGGCCAACTTCTTCCAGCCTGGCGAGCGACTGACCGGCGGCGCGCGCATGAGACCATCCCCGGATCAGCAGCGGCATCATCACGTTTTCGAGCGCAGTGAATTCCGGCAGGAGGTAGTGAATTTGCCAAACGAAGCCAATCTGCTGATTGCGGAACTCCGCCTGTTCCGTTCGGGAAAGCCCGGA
>DATKNR010000007.1:0-9924 GCA_035541255.1 Patescibacteria group bacterium
AGCTGGCCCGGCTGTGTTCCTGGCGGCATTTTGCCCTGGCCGCGAACCAGATTCCGGTTCCGATCGAGAAATGCGTAGCGGACCGGGGCAATCAGTTCGTTTTGACGTTTTCGGCCCGCTGCGTCCAGTTCCAGGAGGGAATGCGAGACGTGAGTGATGACCGCACCGGTGACCTCTCCCTGCCGGAGCAGACGGCGAGGAAACTCGATGGCGACGACGATGAGCACAGCGAGCGTGACACCGGGACTCAGGGATATCGCGGTCATGGCCGGGCCGCGAATAGGAGTCTTGAGAAGCAGAAAGACATAGACCATACCGTAGAACGCCGAGGAGCCAATCAAACCGAAGAAAACCGCCATTCCCAGTGTGGCGGGCACGACGCGCACGGGGCGCGGCGGAGAGGCGAGCAAATCCTGAGACGGCTGCCAGTGGAGACAGGCTTCGCTGACACTGGCGACGGTCGGCTGAATGGAATCGCCGATCGGATGAGCCTTCTTGTACTGAACGATGGTGAAATATTTGTAGATTATAAAGCCAATAGACAGAGGTACAATCGCCCAGAAGGCCGTGTCGGTCTGCATATGCGCCTCGACGAAGGTTGCCGTTGCATCCAGCGGGGCAGCAAATGAGAGGGTGTATACGCCGAGGCGGGGGGCAAAGCAAGCTTGCGGGTGCGCCTTCGAGCCTGAAGGCTGGTCCTACGAAAAGCGGACCACCGGTGATTGAAGGCCGGCGGGAAGCTGGGCTACAAGATGAGGGGGGAAACGCAAACGGAGCGGGGGGAAAAGGAGATGCCGGCCTAAAGGCCGGCGCTACAAAAGGCGGGGGACACGCAAACGGGGCGGGGGGAAAAGGACATGCCGGCCTAAAGGCCGGCGCTACAAAAGGCGGGGGAAACGCAAACGGAGCGGGGGAAAAGGACATGCCGGCCTAAAGGCCGGCGCTACAAAAGGCGGGGGACACGCATACGGGGAGGCAAGAGTCAGATATGCTGCAAGCACTTGCAGAGAATGCAAACGGAGCGTGGGCTAAGTTCTTTATTTTGAGTAGCTGTGGATTGGCACGCTGCTTGCAAGCAGAAAGGCGGGAGTCCCTCGGAATTCCTTGAGGGATTGGGGGATTGGGATGCGAAAAGCAATCTGGATTTTGGCGCTGGCAGTGGCGGTACTGTATGTGCCGACCGCCCGAGCTGACGGGTTTGACGCCAGCTTCACATGCGACTCGGCTTGCAGCGACGTGCCCACGGACCCCTATGTGACCTTCCCCGGTCCGACGATTCCGATTTCGTTCCTCGGCCAATCGTTTTCGATGACGCTGAACCTGTTCGATAAAGCGGGCGACCAGTACGCCTGGACGATCGGCATTAAAGGGACGGCCTGGTATTTGATCATCACCGACCTGACGAACGGCCTGTCGGACTTTGGGCAGTCGTTCTCGTTCGGGGGGAATGCACCATTTGGAGGGGGGACAGTACATTTTGACAATCTCCCGGCCAACGCCCCAGAACCGAGTTCAACAGAGTTGCTGCTTCTGGGAGTAGGAATGCTGTTTGCGGTGTGGAAGCTGAAGCAGCGCGGCCTTCCGCAAGCTTCGTAAGCGTACCTCATAGGGTTTCTCCGCATCCCTTACCTCGTACCGAACGGGTGTGTCCGCTCCCTTACGGGGCGCGAACCCACGACAAACTGGCCGGATCAGAATCGCAGACCGGGCATTCGGGACCGCAATCCTCGCGCAGTCCGTGCAAGGACTCACTGTAAATTTTGACAGTGTGCCATGGCGGGGGTGTGCGTCAACCTGCTCCTGGCGGGTTGTCGATGAACCGCAGGGGAGTACACCGTGCGAAGCACACGAATGATTCTGACCATGAGCCTCATCGCCGGCCTGGCAGCGTTGCCTGCCATGGCGCAGGAGCAGCAGGAGATTCCCGAGTCGAACCTGGTGAAGCGGTCGGTAACGGCGATCGGCTACAAAGTGGGAGGCGGGAGCACAAAAGTAGATCTGCAGGGAACCAAGCTGATGCCCGAAGCGTCGGGGGAAGCGAAAGTGGAGGCCAAGGCGGGCGCGACGAGCATTGAAGCGTCGATCAAGAATCTGGCGCCGCCTACAAAGCTGGGCGCTGAATTTCTGACCTATGTGCTGTGGGTGGTGACGCCGGACGGCAGGACGGGAAACACGGGCGAGCTGCTGGTGGACAAGAACGGCGAGGCAAAACTGAAGGCGACGACGCCAGCGCAGACGTTTTCCCTGGTCGTGACGGCGGAGCCGTATTTCGCGGTGCGAGTGCCGAGCGAAATGGTGATCCTGGAAAACGAGATCCGGAAGGACACGAAGGGACAAATCTTTCCCATCACCGACTTCAAGCTGATGCGGCGCGCGCAGTACGAAAAGCTGGGCAATCCGCTGGGCATGACGCCGGACCTGGAGAAAGTGCCGCTGCAGGTGTACGAGGCGCGCAACGCGGTGGACATCGCGAAGTCGCGCGGGGCGGAAAAGGACGCGCCGGAAATCCTCGTCAAAGCCACCACGGCCCTGCAAAAGACGGAGAATGCGCTGGCGCAGAAGTCGGACAAGAAAGAAATCGTGTCGCTGGCACGGCAGACGGTGCAGTTTGCGGAGGACGCGCGCGCGCTGGCGGCACATCGCCAGGATGAGGCGCGAATCGAAGCGGAACGGCAAGCCGCCGCGGACAAGGCGAGAGCGGAAGCTGAAGCGAAGGCCGCCGCAGAGGCCGCCGAGGCGAAGCGCAAGGCTGACGAGGAAGCGAAACGCCAGGCGGAACTGGCCGCGGCGCGGGAAGCGCAGATGAAGGCGGAGGCGGAAGCCGCCGCAGTGAAGGCCCGGGCAGAGCAGGATGCGCTAAGAGCCAAAGAGGAAGCGGCCAAGCAGGAGGCGGAGCGGGCAAAGCAGGCCGCGGCGCAACTGCGCGCACAACTGCTGGACCAGTTGAATCGCGTGCTGGAAACGCGGGACACGCCGCGCGGACTCGTGGTGAACATGGCGGACGTGCTGTTCGACACGGGGAAATTTAATCTGCGGCCGGAGGCCAGGGAAAAACTGGCGAAACTTTCCGGAATCGTGATGGCGCATCCAGGACTGAAGCTTGCGGTGGAAGGGTATACAGACAGTACGGGGAGCGATGAAATCAATCAGAAGCTGTCCGACAACCGGGCTGCGGCAGTGAAAGATTATCTGGTGAAGCAGGGACTGGACGCGAGCAGCGTAACCTCAGAAGGATTCGGCAAGGCAGCGCCGGTAGCGGATAACAGCACGGCGGCGGGCCGACAGAAAAATCGCAGAGTCGAGATTGTAGTGTCCGGCGAAGTGATTGGAGTGCAGATCGGGAAGTAGCGCCGGGCTTCGGCCTCGATGCGCGTCCGGAGACAGCGCCGTGCGCATGGAGGCGCTCCGCATGAGAAAGACCTGGCAAGTGCTCGGCAACCTGGCGTGCCTGGCCGTGCTGTGGATCCGCCTGGATGATTACGGCGCGTCGGAGTTTGGCGGAGGATGGCTTACCGGGGCGCTGCTTCGCTGGGCGAACACGGGCGGCCTGTTTTTCCTAGCCGCCATACCCGTGACATTTTTCCACCGGCGAGCCGCGGCGGCGATGGGGATGGCCGGAGCGCTGCTTTGCCTGCCGTTTTATCTCTACCTGCTGGTGCCGGGAGTCTACTCGCCGGCACTACGAGGCGAAACCAAGACGCTCTTCCAGCCGGCGTTTTTTACCTGGAATACATGGGCAGCATTCGGGATCGGGAGTCTTGTGGCGACCACGATTCTGAGTTCACGGAGCTACTCCCGGCCGCAAGTAACTGATATCTGAGGGCCTCGAAGAACAGCGAAGCCGACGGGGCGATATCTGCCGTCGGGAATCACGACACCCGGTGAGGTGTGTCACGGCGAGGGCGGCCGGCGGGGACGAGTATGGTTATGGGCATGGACTCGCGGCCCGGGCAGGTGACTGGCCGCCCGACCAGCAAGGAGGGCGCCATGACGACGCTGATCTGGATTCTGATAGCTGCGGCGATCGTTGCGTCGTATCTCGCAGGGCAGATTTTGAGATTCCGGAAATACGAAGGGAAAATGCTGGTGACGTGTCCGGAGACGGGCAAACCTGCAGCGGTGAAGGTGAATTTCTGGCGCGCGGTGTGGGCGTCGCTCCGGGGACGGCGGCGGATTGAACTGGCGTCGTGCTCGCGATGGCCGGAACGGGCCGATTGCGATCAGGACTGCGTCTGCGAGATTGAATCGAATCCCGAAGCACACCAGGCCTGGACGATCGCAGCGAAATGGTTTGAAGGGAAACGGTGCACGTACTGCGGAGTAGCAATCCCCGGGGTCAAACACCTGGACCGGATGCCGGCTTTGCTGAATCTGGAGAAGAAGACGTTTGAGTGGAACCAGCTTCCGGTGGAGGACTTGCCGGACGCGCTTGAGGTGTGCAAACCGGTGTGCTGGAACTGCCACATCGCGGAGACATTTGTGAGGGAGCATCCCGAGTTGGTGACACCGCGGCCATGGAAGAAAAGCGGGCCGATGGGAGAGTACACGCCCGAAGAGCACCGGAACGGCGACGCGCCGAGACGGCACGCAGCCTAGGCGCGCTTCGATTGGCACTACGCGCCCTGCGGAAGCAGGCTTTTCTCCGATGCAACTTCGAGTTCAGTGGAGTACTCTTAAGTAGTAGGAGCTTACGGTCTCCTTCCGCCGAGTGACGCCTGGGCCGGTGAAGGGAGATTGGAAGCCGGAAGTTCGAGTCAGAAGATGCCAACTGGTGGGGGTGCCGCCATGAGAGCATCGACCATTTCGAAAATCATCTTTACAATTTGCGCCGCAACGGCAATTGGATGTGCGCCGCAGTACGCCTTCGCGCAGCGAGGCGGAGGCGGGCATGGTGGAGGTGGCGGATTCCACGGCGGCGGAGGATTCGGCGGCGGCTACCATGGAGGCGGAGCCTATGGCGGCTTCCACGGAGGGGCTCCGGGAGCGTATCGGGGCGGGGGAGGCTACGCGAACCGCGGCGGGGCCTACGCAGGTGGATACCGTGTCGCGCCTCCGGCCGGGAATGTTCGCGGAGGAACGGCCTACCGACCGGGCGCAACTTTCAACCGGCCGCAGAATTTTTCATCGCCGTCAAATCGCGGGTTCGCGGCAAACAATTCCGGCCGCAGCTTCAACCGCACGATGGGGTGGGCCAGATTCGGCGGAACGGCGCGCGCGGGCCGGCCGAGCACGAACGGATTTTCCCGCGGAGCGGCGGGCGGAAATACGGGATCGCACTTCACGGCAAACCGAGATGGGGGATGGCATTACTTTGCCGGCGGCGCGGCTAGAGTGAATCGAGGAGCGGCCGGATTGAACGGCGAGGCCGCCAGTATGACGCGCTCGAACGGAATCAGCAGATTGCGCAGCGGGGCATGGTCGCCATCGGTGACCGGCTTCAGCAACGGACACGCGAACACCGGCATCACGTCGCGGTACGCCCGGGGCACGACGCTGGCGGGCAGTTCGCGATTTGCGGGAAACAGCGCGTATCACGCGGGGATTCCATATTCTGGCGGCGGACACTGGAACTATCATGGCCACGGATATGGGTGGTACGGACATGGCCATGGTTGCTGGGGCTGCGGATATGGGTACGGGTATGGGTACGGAGGATGGTGGTTCGGTTTCGGGTTCGGATACGGGTATGGCCTGGGTTGGCCATATTATTGGAGCCCTTACTGGTATGGCTCTTACTGGGGCTATCCGGGCTACCCGTATTATCCGTACTACCCGTATTGGGGATACGGCTACTACGATCCGTGGTGGGGCTGGCCCTATTCCTACTTCGGGCCGACGTCGCTGAACCTTTATTGGAACTGAGCCGTAGCGCAAAATCAGTATTCCTGCCGGGCGCAGGCATTGCGGCGGCCTTAGCCGTGCAACTCGTCCAAGCCATTCCTTCGGTAGAACCGCGCCAAATGGAGAGAACTTCCTGCTAGAGTTCTGCGTTTCCTAGGGGTGGGGAGGCGCGCTTGAAGCTGGAAATCCAAAGTGTAAGCAAACAATACGACGGAAGGGTGTGGGCGCTGAGGAACTTCACGCTGAAGCTCGCGCCCGGAGTGCTGGGCCTGCTTGGGCCGAACGGAGCGGGAAAGTCGACACTGATGAGGATCCTCGCGACGATCGCCAAACCGACGGAGGGAACGGTGAGGTGGAACGGCGAAGACATCGCGGGGCGTCCGGACGCGCTGCGAAACGTGCTGGGATATCTGCCGCAGGATTTCGGTGTGTATGCAAACCTGAACGCGGTGGAGTTTCTCGAGTACCTGGCGGCGGTGAAAGGGATCGAGGCAGCAGCGGCGCGGAGGAGGATTGACGAGTTGCTAGCGCTGGTAAACCTGACGGACTCGCGGAAACGTCCGCTGGGAGGTTACTCGGGCGGAATGAGGCAGCGGGTGGGAATCGCGCAGGCGCTGCTGAATGATCCACAACTGCTGATCGTGGACGAGCCAACGGCGGGGCTGGACCCCGAGGAGCGGGTGCGATTCCGCAATCTGCTTTCGGAGCTGTCCGGGGAACGCATCGTTATCCTCTCCACGCACATTGTGAGCGACGTGGAGGCGACGGCGACGGGGATCGCGATCGTTTCGCAGGGGCGGCTACTGGCGCATGCAACGCCCGAGGCGCTGCTGGCGCGGCTGGAAGGGAAGGTTTGGGAGTGGGTCCTGCCGAGCGAGGATCTTCCGGCGGCACGGCAGCGATTTCTCATCTCCACGGTGACGCGACGGGGCGACGGGGTGCATGCGCGCGTTGTTGCGGACGCGCCGCCGGGGGCGAAGGCGCAGGGGGTGGCGCCGACACTGGAGGACGCGTATCTCGACACCGTTTCGAATGCTCCGAAGGAGGCGGCGGCATGAACCCGCGAGTGCTGTATCACATCGCGCGCGCAGATTTTTTCGAGCGAGTGCGGCGCTACAGCTTTCTGGTGACGCTGGCGTTCACGCTGTACGCGGCGTTCGAGGTAAACCGGGGCAACATTGTGGTGAACCTGGGGCACTACCGCGGGGTGTACAACTCCGCGTGGCTGGGAATGCTGCTTTCGCTGACCGCGACGTTTCTCATCACCATGGCGGGCTTCTACGTGATCAAGAACACGGTGGAGCGCGACCGGCATACGGGGGTGGGACAGATCCTGGCGGCGACGCCGATCGGACGGACGAGCTACCTGCTGGGAAAAGCGCTGAGCAACCTGGCCGTGGTGGGGGTGATCGCGGGGATCCTGCTGTGCGCGGCGTTTGCGATGCAGCTATGGCGGCGGGAAGCGACGGGAATCGACGTGTGGCAACTGGTGGCGCCGTTTCTTCTGCTTTCGCTGCCCGCACTGGCGTTTCTCTCCGCGCTGGCGGTGGTGTTCGAATGCGTGCCGGGATTGCGGGGCGGTTTCGGCAACGTGATGTTCTTTTTCCTGTGGATCGCGTTTCTCGCGGCAGGGATTCAGACGCACTCGGGCTATCTGGATCTATTGGGCGCCGGATTCATCGAGGGCAGCGTGAAACGGACGGCGGAGGGATTGCCGGGATATGACGGCGGCTTCTCGTTCCAGATCGGACCGCACTCCGGGCAGACGTTCGAAACATTCGTCTGGAATGGATTTCACTGGACCGCAGCGGTGGTGGCGCAGCGAGCGTTCTGGCTGCTGGCTGCGTTCCTGCTGATTCTGCTGGCGGCGGCGTTCTTTGACCGGTTCGATCCGTCGCGCGGAATTTTCCACCGGGTGGGGGTGGCCGTGGGGTGGGGTTCGCGGCGGGCGCGGCCCGCGAAGGTGGCGGAGGCGCAGGCGTCGAATGGCGAGGCGGTGCGCGAAACTTCCGCCGCGCCAGGGCATCTGACGCCGCTGGCTTCAAGGGCCGTGGGCGGAAGATTTGGCGCCGTGCTGCAGGCCGAGTTGCGGCTGATGCTGAAAGGCCGATCGAAGTGGTGGCTGCTGGTGGCGCTGGGATTGTGCATTGGATCGTTTGGGGCTCCGGCGGGAGAGGCGCGGGGGAAAGTGCTGGCATTCGCATGGCTGTGGCCGGTGCTGATCTGGTCTGCCATGGGGACACGAGAGGGCCAGAACGCCACCGGGCCACTGATATTTTCCTCCGCGCGTGCGCTCGAACGCCAATTGCCCGCCGTGTGGCTGGCCGGGGTACTGGTGGCGCTTGTGACAGGCGCGGGAGTGGGAGTGCGCTCACTGGTGTCGGCGGACTGGATTCATCTGTTCGGATGGGCGGTGGGAGCGATGTTCATTCCCGCACTGGCGCTGGCATTCGGAGTTTGGAGCGGGTCAAGCAAACTCTTTGAGGGAATGTACACGGCGGTGTGGTACGCGGGGCCGGTACAGCCTACGCCTGCGCTCGACTTCATGGGAGCATCGGCAAGCCTGAGCCCGCATATTCCCACAGGCTATCTGCTGGCTACCATCGTCCTGCTGGGAGTGGCGGCGGCCGGGAGGAAGCGGCAAATCCGCCAGTAGGGGCGGGCGAGAGAACCGTGGCGGCTCCGCCGCGCGGAAAGGCAGGAGCGCTGAGGAAACCCGGAAACCGGTTTCCGCGTCCAAGTCGCAGCAACCCAGGGGGGAGATACCATGAAAATCAAACAGTACGGGGTGTGGGCGGGAGTTGTCACGCTTGCGGCAGTTTCCTTGCTTTGCGTGCCGGGCGCCCCGGCAGCGCCCGCAAAACGCGCTGCCGCAGCGGAACAGTCCGCGCCAGCAGTGACTGCGAATCCGAACGAAGGCTTTCTCAGAACATGGAAGGACATCTCGGGCAGGCTGGTAGAGATGGCCGAAGATTTTCCCGAGGACAAATACGACTTCAAGCCGACGCCGGAAGTGCGCTCGTTTTCCGAAGCGATGCTGCACGTGACCGGGTCGATCTACTACTGGAAGGCTGCTCTGGCGGGCCGGGCGATGAAAGAAGACGAGGAGCCAAAGCGCTCCGACTTCAAGAGCAAAGCGGAAATCGTGGCCTACGCGAAGAAGGCAGTGGCGGAGGGCACGGCGATGCTGGAGAAGGCTGATTTCTCAAAGCCGTTCCAGGGCCCGCGGCGGATGGTGAATCCCTACGCCTTCTGGAGCGATTTCTGCGAGCACGCCGGGGAGCACTACGGCCAGCTGGTGGTGTACTACCGGCTGAACGGAATTGTGCCGCCGGCATCGCGGCCGAAGAAGAAGTAGCAACGAAGCTCGAGATTCCGGAGTGCGGAGGCGCGTCCCGCGGGGACGCGCCGGCCAATTTCCGCGGCGCCATGCAACCTCCGCGTTCGTAGTTGCCCCCTCGAACTATTCGGGCTAGAGTTCGCCGCATGACTCTCCACGGAGGTGATGCGTGCGGCGCAATTCCTATTCCATTTTACTGGCCGCGGCGGCGGCAGCGATGATGCTGGCGCCGAATGCGATGCCGCAGCGCTCCGCGCAGGGGCGGTCGATGACGATCACGCGCGGAGGAATTGTGGCCGCGGAATCTCCACTGGCGGCGCAGGCGGGCGCGCAGGCGATGGCACGCGGGGGATCGGCGGTGGACGCGGCGATTGCGGCGAACGCGGTGATGGGTGTCGTCTCGCCGATGATGAACGGAATCGGCGGCGACCTGTTTGCGATTGTGTACGACGCGAAGTCGGGCAAACGATACGGGATGAACGCGAGCGGATGGGCGCCGCGGGGGCTGACGCCGGAATACCTGCGCGCGAAGGGAATCACGAAAATGCCGGATCACGGAATCCAGTCCGTGACGGTGCCGGGTGCGGTGGAAGGATGGGTGCAGCTGCACGAAAGATTCGGACGGCGGCCGCTGGCGGAGGATCTAGCGGCGGCAGCGCGAATTGCGGACGAGGGATTCCCGGTGACGGAGTGGGTGGCGATCTACTGGGAGCACAGCATATTGGATCAACATGAAGACCCTG
>DATKNR010000008.1:0-9799 GCA_035541255.1 Patescibacteria group bacterium
ACGGTTCGCCGTCTCGTACTCCACGTGCGCCACCGCGATGGTGATCCCACGCTCCCGCTCTTCCGGCGCGTTGTCGATCGAATCGAACGCCCGGAAGGTCACCTTCGGGTTGTGCTTCGACAGCACCTTGGTGATCGCCGCCGTCAGCGTCGTCTTCCCGTGGTCGATGTGGCCGATCGTCCCTACGTTGACGTGCGGCTTGCTCCGTTCAAATTTTTCCTTCGCCATTGCGCTTCTGTCCTCAGTATCTAGAAATGACTTGCCTCGATTCGTCCGCGTTTGCCGGAGGAAGAACTCCCGAAAGAAGTTTCCCCGCTACTCGATCCCTGGTATCCCCAGCAATTCCTGTGAACCCTCCGTCCGCCGTGCGCCCGAAAATCCCGCCTGCGGCAGGCAGGCTGGAGCGGGGGACGGGATTCGAACCCGCGACCACCGGCTTGGAGGGCCGAGACTCTACCGCTGAGTTACCCCCGCGTCCCTTGAGCAAATTCTGGAGCCTGGGACCGGGATTGAACCGGTGACCTCGTCCTTACCAAGGACGCGCTCTACCAACTGAGCTACCCAGGCCCTCCGGCTTTCCTTCGAAGTCCCCCTCGCACCCAACGCGCAAATTCCGCCGCGCCGGTTGAATCTCGTCCCACTTGCTTCGCGCCGTCCGCAAAACTGGTGGACGGGGGAGGATTCGAACCTCCGTAGCTCGCAAGGAGCGGCAGATTTACAGTCTGCTGGTTTTAACCACTCACCCACCCGTCCACACACCGAGGCGCATGGACGCAAAAAGGGCTTGCGTCCGGAGACACAAACCCTGTCCTCGTCGTGTTCTCGAATCTGCTCCGCAGTGGTAGCGAATTCGTCTCGCTCGACTGGACGAGCTGGCGGAGGGAATCGAACCCCCGACCCTCTGATTACAAATCAGATGCTCTACCAGCTGAGCTACGCCAGCCTAGCAAACCTATATAAAATAGCAGCGCGGCACGCCAATTGCAAGCGGCAGGCTCTCCGTTGACAACATAAGGGTTGTGGAAAACCGGAACGCCTGTGGATACCCCCCAATTGCCCTTGCCGGAAGCTATTTATCGGCCGTGCAGAGGCCTGAAAATCCCGCTGGGACGGCTAGTCTCCGTTGCCTGTACTGGTGCCGCTTCCGGTGGTTCCGCTCTTCAGGAACTTGAGCGGATTCACGGGAGTACCGTACACATGCACCTCAAAATGAAGATGCGGCCCCGAGGCGCGTCCGCTATCTCCCACGTAACCGATCACTTCTCCCCGCTTCACGCGCTTGCCGGGTTCCGTTCCATAGCGGGAGAGATGGCCGTAGACCGTTTCGATGCCGAAACCATGATCGACGGTAATCGCGCGGCCGAGTCCGGTGTGCGTCCCCACATCTTCGACGATGCCGTCGGCAGCCACGCGCACTTCCGTACCATAGGTGGCGGAAATATCCAGCCCCGCATGGAACGCGCCTTCACCGGAAAACGGATCCAACCGCTCGCCAAATGTTCCGGTCAAGGTGCCGACCACGGGCCAGAGCGAGGGGGTGAACTGCATATCCTCCCAATTGCGGCCGGGACCGAGCGTCATGCCCTCCGCTGTAAGGGCAACCGCCGTGGCGTTCCTCATCAGAAAATGGAACTGCTCAACGGACTGGTTGAACGCCGCGTCACTGTCGGTCGGATTGCTGGTGCCGAAGAAGGGAGTGCGGCTGGCTCCGATAATGCCGTAGCTCATGGCCACATCCGTGGCGAGCGACTGCAGCGAGGAAATTTTCTGGTCGGAGTCCTTCACACGCGCCTGCAGGTCCTGGAACTGACGCTTCAATTTTTCCTGATCGCGTCGCAGAGCGTTGTAGCTGGCAGCTTTCCAGAGCATTCGTCCATAGGAGCCGACAGCCGCGAACACCGTGATGCCGCCGACAACGGCGAAGACCACGAGCAAATGGAAAACGTAGAAAGGAACGCGAACCTTGCGAAGGGTTCCGCGATCTCCGGAAACGAGCAGAAATGTAAACGACCTTGGCTTCATGCCGTCGTCAAAGCACCTGGGATTTTCTTCTTTGGATCACGGACAGTTGCCCCCGCAACTGCCGCCACCGAATGCACACACCGGAAACGCAAACCGAATGCGAAAGTGTAATGACCCGAAATCGATGAAGTCAAGCAGAAATGCCTCCACTGAGACGGGCACGTACCTGGCCAAACGGACAGGTGCGTGCCATTCTTTCGGTGGAAAACTTCGCGGATTCCGGCGTTATGCTTCGGGGCGGGCAAACATCCCGCACGTGTAGTAGTGGGGAGAGCGTGATCGTGAATGGCGCGTGAACCGGAATGCATACCGAAGCCAACTTGATTGCCCGTCTCGCGCGAATCATTCCGAGCGCGACCGCCGGGCACGGCGCGAAGGGCATCGCCCTGGGCATCGGCGACGATGCCGCGGTCCTGCGCTGGGCGCGCGCGCGCGACTGCGTGGTGAGCACGGACGGGTTCATCGAAGGCCGGCATTTCCTTGCGCGAATCCATTCGCCGGACGCCGTGGGATTCAAGGCGCTGGCACGCGCGGCAAGCGACCTGGCCGCAATGGGCGCCACGCCGCGCTATTTTCTTTTGACGCTCTCGCTGCCACGAGGGAAAGCAGGAACATGGCTGGAACAATTTGCGCGCGGAATGGCGGTTGCCGCGCGGCGGCTCCAGATGCGTCTGATCGGCGGCGACATATCGAGCCACGAGCGGGTGGTGGCGGCGCTGACCGTGATGGGCGAGGTGCGCCGCGGCAAGATGCTCACACGCAGGGGCGGCCGGCCAGGCGATGCGATTTATGCGAGCGGACGACTGGGAGCGGCACAGGCGGGGCTGGAGATGATGCTGAGGAGCGGCCGTGCGGACGGATCGACTCTCCGCAGGTCGTACGCCCTGGCCCGGCACATGTATCCCGTGCCGCGGGTCGAACTGGGCGGCTGGCTGGCGGGGCGCGGGTTGGCCACGGCGGCAATGGATCTCTCGGACGGGCTCTCGACGGATCTGGCCCGGCTGTGCGCGGCGAGCGGTGTGGGCGCCGTGGTGCACGCGGCGGCGCTTCCCGTGGCGCGCGACGACGGACCTGGAACTCGTCGGCGCAACGCAGCAAACGCAGAAGGGGCGGAGCTGCGCCGCGCGCTCCACGGCGGCGAAGACTACGAACTGCTGTTCTGCGTGCGCCCGCGACTCGCATCGCGCATCCCAAGCGGATTCCGCGGCGTGCCCATCACGCGCATTGGTGAACTGACGGCGGGCGGCACGGTAATGCTCGAGGAAAACGGACGAACACGCCCACTGCGACCTGGCGGGTGGGAACACTTCGCGGGCCGCTAGAAATTCAAAAGATAGGCGGCCTGCCCGAGCGGGGCTGAGCCCGGGTTCCGAGATTCGCACTGCGAGTTTCGAACTCACTCCCGCACCTTGTAAGTACTGACGCGATTGCGGCCCTGAGCCTTGGCGTCGTAGAGCGCCTCATCCGCGGCAGCGAGCAAGTCTTCCGAGGTGGTTCCGTGCGCGGGAAACGCGGCCACGCCCATGGAAAACGAGACGGAGTCGAGTTTGTGATTCAAGTGGCGCACAACCATGCGGCTGAAGCCTTCGCGCAATTCCTCGGCGCGACGGCGGGCCACCTCCAGGTCCGCATCGACCAGCAGAATCACGAACTCGTCGCCACCGTAACGGCAGGCGATGTCCTCACCGCGCGTATTTTTCTGTATGAAGCGGCCGAAGGAACGGAGAAGGGCGTCGCCGGCCTCGTGGCCATGCGCATCGTTGAAAGGCTTGAACTGATCGAGATCGAGCATGACGACACCGAGCGGGCGAGCATTGCGGTCGGCGCGGCGGACTTCGCGATCGAGCGATTCGGTAAGGTAGCGGCGGTTGAATAGTCCGGTGAGCGGGTCGCGCGTGGACTGCGTGCGAAGGGTTTCGCGGAGACGGAGGTTGGCGAGAGCGAGGGCAATATCGGCGGCGAAATTCAGGGCGAGTTCCTGGCGATCCTCGAGCGAGTGGAGCCGTGCATCGCGCGGCAACGCGGCGACGGAATCGGCGCAGCGGACGCTGAGCACACCGATGGCTTCGTTGTGGGCCATCATGGGAACGCAGACATAGCCCCCGGCGGAGGGCGCGCCGACATGGGCGCAGTTCAGCGCGACGCCATCAGGGCTCGACACATGCACCCGGCCGGTGCGAAGTGCCCAGCAGTCCTCGGGCGCGAACATGACTTCGCGCTGCGGCTCGGAGCCCCAGGCGGCGACGGCTTCCATGAGCGCGACGGAAGGATTGAGGAGGCAGAGCGCGCCGGAATCGGCGGGAAAGAGCCTGGCGGCGAATTCATGGACCACCTCGTAGGCTTCCTGGGTGTTGGCGCAGGTCTGGAGCAGGGTGCTCATCTGTTTGATCAGGGCGCTCTGGCGGCTTCTCTCTTCGGTCTCGCGAAGCAGGGTGGTGAGCCGTTCGTTGGTCTGCTGGCGTTCGCTCTCGGCGCGTTTGCGTTCGGTGATGTCCTGGAAGTTCGCGGCGCGATAGAGAACGCGGCCAGTGGAGTCCTTGCAGGCAACGACGTCGGCGAGGACGGGGAAGCGCGTGCCGTCCTTGCGAACGTGTTCGGCTTCGTAAACGCAGTGGCCCATCTCGTCGCTGGCACGCGCCGTTTCTTGGAGTTTCTGCCGCGATTCGGGCGCCAGGGTCTCGGCGAGTGACTGGCCGGTCAGTTCCTCGACGGTCCACCCGTGCATGGCGGCGAAAGCGGGATTGACGGCTTCCAGCCGGTAGTTATCGGGGTTGGCCAGGGCAACGCCCCAGCCGGCGTGGGCGAAAATGGTCTCCCAGCGGCGGAGAGCGGCTTCAATCGAACGGCGCTCGCCGATCTCTTTCTGCATTTCGCTGAGCGCGGCTTCCAGTTCTTCAGTGCGGCTGCGGACGCGGCTTTCGAGCTCCTGATTGAGCGTTTGCAACTGGTTCATCACGCGTTCGCGGCCCGCGATTTCCTGCGCCAGGCGCTCGTTGGCCAGCTCCATCTGATGAGCGCTGGGGAGTTTGACGGCCTTCGGGAGAAGCAAAACCAGGGAGCCGGCGGTGGCCGCAGAGGTGATGGCCGCAACAGCCTTCACGGCAGCCGCGAGCCAATAGTCGTCGTGCCAGAAATTCCAGGCATCCAGAAAACACGCAGCGGCGCAGGCCAGCAGAAACGAGCTGAACCAGAGGATGAGACCCTGAAAGGGAACGTCGCGACGCTTGCGGACCAGCCAGAGCAGCGCGGCGGGAATGGAAATGAAGGCGACTCCGACGATGAAGTCGGACACGACATGCAGGGACACCAGCGAACCGTCCCAGAGATAGCAATAGCCGCTGGGCAGGTAGAGCGATTGCGCGCTGGAAAGAATCGTCAACGACCTCCTGACCTCCGCGACTCCATCAAGCCGAACAGTCCGTCCCCGGCCAGGCCTCAACAGGAGGCCGGAAAGACACAACCGAGGGCTCGCTTCTCACTGGAAACGGCAGGAAGGCCCGAACGAGCAATCAGTTCCACGGCGGTCCATCGCCTGCGGACGCAACTTCAGGATACGCAGTCCGCGGAAGGCGGAACAACTGGCCTGAGGGACAGTTGGAGAACAGGGCCGCATGTACCCGAGCGCGGGAACAATGCGTGCACAGAAAAGGGCGAATTTGGCAGCCACGCTCCACCTCTTGTTGTAACCGCGGCTGCCGACCGAGATGCTACCTAGGCGAGACGCGACGAAGCACCAGCTGCCCATCTTTTGTGGTGCCAAGGAATGTGAATCCGTCGTTCGGCGAGTAGCAACAAAACGCTCCCCCAATCGCGGGCGAGGACTGGTAATCGATTTCCCGTGCACCCGTCTCCGGGTCGACAACCGAAAAAATTTCATTCTTGAGGTCAGTTCTTCTGGAGTCAACTCGCTGCCCGAACTCAAAGATCAGTTTGTGGCCGCTGACGTATTTCATGGCCATTGCCTGGGCAGTCTCCGAAGGCGGGGCCACCTCGAATCGCCTGAGAACAATTCCGCCGGCCGAGATGACCGAGACAGTGGGCTTCGGAATAGTGCGTAGCATTAGGTAAATGTTGCCATCTGCACCAGCGACCGCGTCGCCAAGGGAAATCTCAGAGGACGGCATACCCTCCGAACTCGCAGAACCGCCGGGATTCTTGGAGCTCCCCCCATGACCGATGGCGAGTTCCGTGAGAAGTCTTCCGCTCCCGTCAATGATCGCGGCGAAGGGCTGGACGGGAGGCGGGGAAGGATGCTCATCCTTCTGGGAGGCAGTGGGAGTTGCTGCTTTCCGGGGATGATCGAGAGTTTTCCATCCTGCAACCAAAAAATCCCCGTTGGGGAAGACGGCGAGCTGCGCGGGAGTGAAAACAGGCCCCAACTTTGTGGCGAACAGAAACGTGCCATCGTTCTCAAATTTCAGTATGTCTAACTCGCGCTTCCCGTCCTTAGCAGTTACGACCAGCGCGTAAAGTTCACCCCCCAGGCCAACTGCGAAGTTGTAGAGCTGGGCGTGCTCGAATCCGGAGACGGAGGCGACGGAGAAAACAGCGGTCCGCTTGCCCTCACGGGAAATCTTGGCTATCGGAGCATCGAAGAGATTGGAAGGCTGGTAGGCACGCAAATAGAGGTCACCCTTCGGGTCGCACCGAATGGGATCCACAAATGCCGAGACTGACTCCGTTGAGACGGGAACTTCGTCCTTGAGGTGCAGTCCAAATTTCGTGACGTCCTGCGCCCGGGAGGCGGGGCCGAAAAGAAACACGAGCAGAAACAGAGGCCACCCACCCCAGATGCGCCGTGTGTGGAGGATTGCGAACTGCATGTCTGTTATCGCGGCGCCAGCTCCCCGACCGTTACTGTGGCAAAGCCACCGGCGCAAGTCGGTACGTACACGGAAATCGGGGCGGAGTCCGGACGATCGCCCAATGAAATGGGTGAGTAAATACAGTCTGAGTTAATGCACGCGTTCCATGCCTGCTTGTTGCAGCAGGGCGTGGACCAGCACAGCTCCGTGCAGCGTCCCGTGGTGCCGACTGCCGTGCACGCGTCCACGGTCACTTCATCTGAACAACCCGGACTCATGCAGCGCACATCCCTTTGGACGGGATCTGCGCAGTTGTCTGCATGTGTGGGGGCGGGAAGGACGACCCAAGCAAGAAAAAGTATTAAGAGAGAGGCTGCGTATCTCATGGATTTCTCCTTTCGATGAAAGGAAAATACCCCCCCCCGTTCTCGTGTCAAGTACTTTCAGGATCTCGATATACTTACTGTTCAAACTAAACGATGAGGACTTCAGGCTCTGCGGTTCCGACCCGAAACCGCGGGGAGATCAGCGGCCGGGCGGGTGGCCGGGCGCGGGCGAAGCGGCCGGCGGGGAAGTAGTGCGCGCGGTGGGAGAGGACGTCTTGGGAGCAGTGGGCGGAGTGGCGGACGGCTTCCTCTCGCGGATGCCGTGTTCCTCGCCGTCCTCGGCGGGAGCGGAGTCGGGCGTGTCGACGAGCACGAGGTGCGAGGGCGCGAGCTTTTCGAGCGGCACCACGTTTACGAACTGCTCGGCGGGCTTGTCGTCGTAGACGTCCTTCATGAACTCGATCCAGATGGGCAGCGCGGCTTTCGCGCCGGTTTCCTTGTTGCCAAGGGGCACGCTCGGGTCGTCGTTGCCCACCCAAACACCCGCCGTGAGTGAGGGGGTGAAGCCCATGTACCAGGCGTCGGTGAAATCGCTGGTCGTGCCGGTTTTGCCCGCGGTGGGCCGCTTCAATTCCTTGGCTCTCTGGCCGGTCCCGAGGAGAACGACGTCCTCGAGCATGGCGGTCATGGTGCGGGCCACTTCCGGTTTCAGAACGTCGTAAACCTTTGGCCGGGCATCCTCCAGCACGGCGCCGTCGTACGCCGTCACGCGGCGGATGTAGTGGGGTTCGATGCGAATACCGTCGTTGGGGAAGACGGTGAAGGAAGAGGTGTGCTCGAGCAGGGTGATCTCCGCGGCGCCGAGTACAAGGGGAAGATAGGGCTGCAACGGCGAGGTGACGCCGAAGCGGCGGGTCATGTCAATGACGTTCTGGATGCCAATCTTGTTCGCCAGCTCGACGGCAGGAACGTTGCGGGAATCCGCCAGAGCGCGCCGCAAGGTGATGCGTCCCTCGAATTTTCCGTCGTAATTGTGCGGGGAATATTCCTGGCCGCCGCTCTGGAAGGTGATGGGCTGGTCCACGATGGTCTCAAAGGGGTCGTGGCCCTCCTCGATGGCGGCCGTGTAGAGATAGGGCTTGAAGGAGCTGCCGACCTGGCGGGTGGCCTGCGTGGCGCGGTTGAACTTCGAGTCGTCGAAGCTGTAGCCGCCCACCATGGCTTTGATTTCGCCGGTGGAATTCTCAAGCGCGACAAAAGCGGCCTGGGCTGTGGGTTTTTCCTCCAGATCCACGCGCGCCGTGGAGCCGGTGATCTCGCGCAGACGCACCATGGCCAGGTCGCCGGGCTTCAGCAGTTTGTCGGGATGCTTCTGTCCGGTCCAGGCCATGTCGGAGGGCAAGAGCGTGGCGTGATACGGCCCGATGCGGAGAGCGGCACTGGAATCACCCGCTTCGGTGACCAGCGCGGTGACGTAGTCGCCCTGATGCATGGGGCGACGCCAGTCGTCGGATTGATATTTCTCGAGCGTGCCGAGGTGCTCGGAAAGAATGTTGGTGAGGCCGCCCTTCCATCCGTGACGGCGTGTATAGGCGTGCAGGCCGTCTTTGATCGCGCGATTGGCGCCGCGCTGCATGGCGATATTGAGCGTGGTGTAGACGCGCAGGCCGTGCTCGTGGACCGCCTCGGTGCCGTAGTTGTGCTCCAGATATTTGCGGATCTCTTCGATGAAGTAGGGCGCGAAATCATTTCGCGGATACTGCACGTGCAAACCCAAGGGGGTGGCCTGGGCCGCCTTCGTATCCTGCGGCGAGAGTTTGCCCTCCGCTTCGAGGCGGCCGAGCACCAGATCGCGGCGGGCGAGCGCGCGCGAGGGATGGAGCAGGGGCGAATAGCTGGGGCCCGGGACGATACCGACGAGCAGCGCCGCTTCCGGCAGCGTCAGGTCCTTCAACTGCTTGCCAAAGTAAAATTCAGAGGCCGCTTCGAAACCGTAGTTGCCGTGGCCGAGGTAAATCTGGTTGCAATACATGGTGAGAATCTGCCGCTTGGTGTAGTAGCGCTCGATCTGCACGGCAAGCAGGGCTTCCTGGATTTTGCGGCGGTAGCTGCGGTCGGCGCGATTCAGGAACAGAGTGCCGGCGAGCTGCATGGTGAGTGTGCTGGCGCCGGAAGTGATGTGGCCGTGGATGGCGTTGGTCCAGGCGGCTTTGACGACGCGGGGAACGTCGACGCCCCAGTGGGTTTCGAAGTGCTGGTCTTCGGTGGCGATGAGCGCATTACGGAGCACGGCGGGGATCTGCTCGTAGCTGACGAGGATGCGGCGCTGGAGGGCGAAGCTGCCGATGAGCTGACCATCGTCGGCGTAGAGCTCCGTGACCGTGTCCGGCTTGTAGTCTTCCAGCGCGCGAACCTCGGGCAACTCGCTGGTATAGACGAATAGAACGCCCACGCCCGCACCCAGAGCGACGGCGAGCAGGAGAAGGATGCCGTACGCGGTTTCGCGAAGCCAGCGGGGAAGGTGGTCGTGCCGGACGGGAGCTTGCGGCGAAGCCATGGGAGTTGAACAAGCCATATTACCGCAATTGGAGACCGGAGATTGGGGACGGGTGGAGAGAGAGGCCTGGACCCACACGTAAGCCCGGC
>DATKNR010000009.1:0-11012 GCA_035541255.1 Patescibacteria group bacterium
TCGTCGAAATTAGACCCTGCCACCATCCGACCAGGATGGTGGTCCTGAGCGAGCGCAGCGAGTCGAAGGGTCGCCAGCCTCTACCCACGTGCCCGAAACGCTCGTCGAAATTAGACCCTGTGCGCTAGGGGCACAACCCAAGCTAATGCGTCTCAGAATCCGGCCAGGATGCTGACCCTGCCCGCCCAAGCCTGGTCGCCGAGGCGAACCTCGGAGTAGGCGGCAGCGGAGCCGAAGGGCCCCTTCCCTTGCCCAGGCGAACCGCCTAGGCTCAGGAAGGCACTGACCGTGGCTACCCAAGCTCTGGACAATACGCCTGGTTCGCGGCTCGAAGCTATCTCGTAATTGGGTTGTGTCAGGGCACGGCTTTAGCCGCGCCGCAAAGGCGCTGAACTTTCGGGGGCTTCAGCCCCTGCGCTCGGCCGTTCCTCTAGCTGTGCTATTTCTGAGATACCGTTTCGCTCGCTGGCCCCTCGCCACTGCCCCCACCTACGGTAGACTAGCGAGCCATGAGAAGGCCGAAGGGCGAGCGGCTGACGGTGCTGATTTCGCGCGGCCGGATCGCGCGGCGGGTGCGCGAACTGGGGCGGCAGATCACGCGGGAATTTCGCGGAGAGCCGCTGCTGCTGGTAGGGGTGCTAAAAGGTGCGTGCATTTTTCTGGCGGACCTGAGCCGGGAGATCGGGCTGGATGCCACGTTTGATTTTCTGGCGGCGGGGAGCTACGGGAATTCGGCGGACACCTCCGGGCAAGTGCGCCTGCTGAAAGACCTGGATACGAGCGTGGAAGGACGCAACGTGATTCTGGTGGAAGACATTCTGGACACGGGGGTGACGCTAAATTACCTGGCGCGCCTGCTGCGGGAACGGAATCCGAAAACGCTGCGCGTGGCCACACTGCTGGATAAAGCGGATCGGAGGGTGCAGCCGTTCGAGGCGGACTATGTGGGATTCCGAATACCGAACCGGTTTGTGGTGGGGTATGGGCTGGATTACGCGGAGAAGTATAGAAATCTGAGGGATGTGTGCGTGGTGCATCTGGGAAGAGATAAGAGGAAAGGAAGGAAGCAGGGAAACAAGGAAGCGAGGAAGTAGAAAGGAAACGCGCGGCCATGTGGTGGAAAAATCCGGTACCGAAGGACGTGAGGGCGCTGGTGGAAGCGCTCGAGCGGCTGCCGAAGGGAGCAAAGAAATTCGGCGGAGTGGATGAGTTGTGCCGGGCGTTCGCGGGGCTGGTGGATCATACGCTGCTGAGACCGGAAGCGCAGTCGGATGACATCCGGCGGGCATGTGAGGACGCGGCGCGATGCGAGTTCGCTGCGATGGTGGTGAATCCATGCTACGTGGCGCTAGCGGTGGAGCGATTGCGCGGGACGCAGGTGCGGGTGGCGACAGTGGCGGGATTTCCGCTGGGAGCGTCGGTGCGGGAGACGAAACGGGCGGAGGCGGAACGCGGACTTGAGGACGGGGCGAGCGAAATCGACATGGTGATCCGCGTTGGGGCTCTGAAGGCAGGCGAGGACGATCTAATTGAAACAGAAATCCGGGAACTGGCCGAGTTGTGCCATACGCGGGATGGGATATTGAAGGTGATCCTGGAATGCGCGCTTTTGACGGACAAAGAAAAACGACGCGGAGCGAAACTCGCGGTGAGGGCGGGCGCGGATTTCGTGAAGACTTCAACCGGATTCGGGCCCGGAGGAGCGACGGCTGCGGACGTGGCGCTGCTGCGGGCAGCAGTGGGAGACGAGGCGGGCGTGAAGGCTGCGGGCGGAATTCGGACACTGAGCGCGGCGGCGAGCATGCTGGCGGCGGGAGCATCGCGGCTGGGGATGAGCGCGAGCACGTCCATATTGGACGAGCTGCGCGGGCGGGCGTCGAAGCACGGGAAGTAACCTTCGTTGCGTTACCCCCCCTCAGACAGGTGTGGTGGAGAGCAGCGCGCGGATGCAAATGATGGCGCGATTCGCCATCGGGAAGGGATGTTTCCTTTGCTAAACTGGAGCGGAGAGATCTAGCCGAAGCCTGAGAACCTGGGCAGAACCATAGCGCAGATACGAATGAGCGAGAGCGAAGCATTCACGGAAAACCGCCTGCCTGAAGCAGCTGCAGAGCTGTCACCGGAGGTCCTGGCGACGCTGGTGGAGATCGGCGAGGAGGTGAACTCGTCGCTGGATCTGGACCAGGTGCTGAAGAAGGCGGCAGAACTGGTGCGGCGTCTGGTGCCGTACGAAATCTTTGCGGTGCTGCGGCTGGACGAGGCGGCGCAGGATCTGGTGTTCGAGTTTGCAATCGGATACACGCGCGAAGTGGTGGAGACGTGGCGTATTCCCGTAGGAAAGGGGATCACGGGGACTGCGGCGCAGACGGGGCAGCCTGTGCTGGTGGGCGATGTGAGAAACGATCCACGGTATCTGAGCGCAGTGGAATCGGTGCGTTCGGAGATCGCGGTGCCGCTGGTGCTGAAGGGGCGGGTCATCGGCGTGCTGGACATCCAGAGCCGTCAGGCGGAAGCGTTCACGCGAGAGCAGCAGCAGGTGCTGGCCCTGGTGGCGAGCCGCCTGGCGGGCGCGATGGAGAACGCGCAGCTCTACGAAAGCGCGCGGCGGCAGGCGGAAACGCTGCGGGTGCTTAACGACGTGGGACGTGAGGCGAGCTCGATCCTGGATGTGGACGAGCTGCTGCGAAAGGCCGCGGACCTGATCAAGCGGGTGATCGACTACCAGATGGCGAGCATCCTGGTGTACGACGCGACGAAACAGCGGTTCACGCACGCGGTGGACGTCAGATACGGAAGGAGCGAGCAAAGCAAATTGGAAATTGGGCCGACGGTGGGAATCGTGGGGGCGGCCGTTGCGCAGGGAGAGCCGGTGCGCGTGCCGGACGTGAGCCAGGACCCGCGTTACATCTGCTGCAACCCGGAAGCTCAGTCGGAACTTGCGGTGCCGATGATCCACAAGGGGCAGGTGGTGGGCGTCATTGACCTGGAAAGCCCGGTGAAAAACTATTTTACCGAGGAACACGTACAGGCGCTCTCGATCCTGGCAGGGAGCCTGGCGGTAGCGATCGAGAATGCACGTCTTTACCAGCAGGTGGTGCGCGAGGAGACGGAGCAGGCGGAGGAGTTGCAGGCGGCGCGGATCATGCAGGGGGCGCTCCTGCCGCAGCCGCCAACGGAAGATTTCGGGCTGGACCTAGCGGCGCGGTATGTGCCGGCGCGGGAACTGGGCGGAGACATGTACGACTTTCTGCGCTACGGGCCGCAGCAGCTTGCAGTGGCAATCGGGGATGTAACGGGGAAGGGGAGCGCGGCGGCGCTGTTTGGCGCGACCGTGGTGGGAATGCTGCGGAGTCTGGCGCCGCAGAAGCCGGGGCCGGCAGATATGCTGCGTCAACTGAACGGAATCCTGAGCGAGCGGCGGGTGGAGGGCAGGTTCGCGACACTGTGCTTCCTGACCTGGCAGAAGGGGCGGCAGAGGCTGCGCATCGCGAACGCCGGACACTGGCAGCCGATGCTATGGAAGGATGGACGATGCGAAAAAATTCCCGTAGTGGGGCTGCCGCTGGGAATTGAAGTGGAGGCGACATACGACGAGCGTGCATACTCGCTCTCCGCAGGGGATGTGCTGGTGTGCTACTCCGACGGGATCACGGAACGGACAAACGCGGCCGGAGAATTCTACGGAGGAGAACGGCTACGGCTGCTGGTGGCGGAGACTCACGCGGCCAGCGCGGGGGAAATCGTGACGAAAATCCTGGAGGATGTGGAGCGGTTTTCGGAGGGGACGGCGGCGGGAGATGATGTGACGATCGTGGCGATGAAAGCGAGATAGAAACCGAAAGCACGCCAAACGAAGAGATCAGGGCTTGGAGGGATTTTGTGCGGGCGCGGTGGGGACCTGGAGATGGGGCAAATCCGAGCCAGGACCGGGCGCGCCGCCAGGGGCAGGACCATTGCCATGAGTGGCGTCGATAGGCGGATGGGCCATCTGTCCGCCTGTGGGGTGGCTGCCGAGGACGGTCCACTGACCGTCGCGGCGCTCGAGAGCGTAGGTCATCTGCATGGTGGCGCCTTCTCCCTTGGCCTTGAACATCACCTGTGCCTGGGCTCGATCGCGGTCGACGGTGATCTGCCCGAAGCTGGTGTCCATGGCGGATAGATTGATGGTGCTCGCCTTCTGAAGATGCTGGAGGATAGCGGCACGAATGGCTTCCTCGTCAGAGGAGGACTTGCGGCATGAGGCCGCAAAAAGCAAAAGGGCAGCTGCAAGGGCGAAGGGGACGTAATTGCTTATCCGAAACATGGCGACCGGCAGATCTCCGAACCTAGAGTGAAATTTTTAACCGACTGAAGACACAGTCCTCACGAGCATTTCCAGCGCAACCGACGGCTAACCGACCATTCTGGACTGGAAGGCCATTTTGAGCAACTGGGAATGAGCGCGCGGGCGGCTGAGCGCGCCCGGCGGAGCCACGGACTACGGGGCTGCGTAGACGACTTTGCCGCCGACGATGGTGGTGACGACCTTCGCGTCGCGAATTTTTTCCGGCGGAATTGTGAAGAGATCCGTATCGAGGATGACGACGTCTGCCAGCTTGCCGGGAGTGAGAGAGCCTTTGCGGTCGTCGGTAAATTCGGCGTAGGCGGAGCCGAGCGTGTAGGCTTCGATGGCTTCGCTGAGCTTGATTTTTTGCCCGGGGATCCAGCCTTCGGGATGCTTGCCGTCGAGAGTGGCGCGGGTGACGGCGGCGTAGAGGCCGAGGATGGGATTGAGCGGGGCAACAGGCCAGTCGGTGCCGAAGGCCAGGCGGACGTGGTGGTCGAGCAGACTGCGCCAGGCGTAGGAACTTTCGGCGCGCTGATGGCCGATGCGCTTTTCGGCCCAACGCCCGTCGTCGATGGCGTGATACGGCTGCATGGAGGCAATAACGCCGAGGCGCGCAAAGAGGTCGTAATCGGAGGGCCGCAGGTGTTGGGCATGCTCGATGCGCCAGCGGCGGCCGCGAGCGGGGCCGGGGCCGTTCCGGCGGACAATCTCGTCGTACATTTCGAGGATTTCGTGATTGGCGCGGTCGCCGATGGCGTGGATGGCGATCTGGAGGCCGGCAGCGTCGGCGGGTTGGGCCATCGACAGCATGTGGCCCTCAGGCAACATCATGGCGTTAAAGAGGCCACGCGTGTTGGGAGCATCGTTGTATGGCTCAAAGAAAAGGGCGGTGGTGGAGCCGAGAGAACCATCGGCGAAACCCTTGAGCGCGCCCGTGCGAATCCAATCATTGCCGAAGCCAGCGGTGATGCCGGCGCGCACTTGAGCTTCGTACTGCTGTATGGGAGTAATCGCGTAGATGCGAACGGTGAGCTCGCCGGCACGCAGCAGATCCTGATAAACGCGGAGTTCGGCGGCGTGGGAGATGTCCTGCACGGAGGTGAGGCCGTATCGGCGGGCCTCGGCGAGGCCGGCACGGATGTAACGGGTGAGCTGCTCCCGGCTGGGATCGGGGATGTGGCGCTCGACAAGGCCGGCGGCGGCATCTTTGAGCGCTCCGGTAGGATTGCCATCCGCGTCGCGCACGATGGTGCCGCCTGGAGGATCGGGAGTATTGCGATCGACTCCGGCGAGATGAAGGGCGGCGGAATTGGCGAGGCCCATGTGGCCGTCGTAGCGGCTGAGCCATGCGGGATTGTCCGGAGTGACGGAGTCAATCCATTCGCGGGTGGGCATGGTGGCGCCGGGGAATTTCTCGTGGTCCCAGCCGTCGCCGAGCACCCATTCGCCCTTCTTGAGGCCGCGCGCATATTCGGCCACGCGGCGGGAGAATTCCTCGCGCGTGGTGACATCGCCAAGCTGAACCTGGCTCAGATCGGAACTGCCGTCAACAAAATGCACGTGCGAATCGTTGAAGCCCGGAAGCACGCAGCCGCGATGGGCGTCGATGACTTTGGTTTCCGGGCCGATCCACGCGGCGATTTCCTGATCGGGACCGACGGCGGCGATGTGATCGCCGACGATAGCAACGGCTTCGGCAACGGGCCTGGCGGGATCGACGGTATGAACGTGGCCGTGCTGGATGACGAGATCGGCGGTGGGGCGGGATGGCGGCATCTGAGCGGCTCCATTGAAGGATACCAGCGAGAGTGAAGCGAGCACGGCCAGCAGGCCGGCGACGCGACGCACAGGATTCATTTCCTTGACCCCCAGGGTGAAATGCTTCCTCGCGTGCGCGAGCGGTGGCAGCGGCCATAAACGTGAGGGCTCACCGGGTGCCCCACTTCAGCTTGGCGCGGAGAATTTCAAAGTAAACCTTGTCCGGCGGACGCACGAGCTTGAGTTTGTGTTGCGCCTTGGTGACGGCGACGCGGTCGCCATCGCGAAGCTGGACACCGACCTGGCCGTCGATGGTGAGAAACGCGTCTTCCTGCGCGCTGGCGACGACGAGCTCAACCCGCATGTGATCGGGCACGACCAGGGGCCGGTTGGAGAGCGCGTGCGGGCAGATGGGCGTGACCAGAAACGCGCCGACCTGGGGATGAACGATGGGGCCGCCAGCGGAAAGAGAGTAGGCGGTGGAACCGGTGGGCGTGGCGAAGATGATTCCGTCGGCCTTATAGCTGCAGGCATAGCCGCCGTCGAAGTAGAGATCGAGATCGAGAATGCGGGCCATGGCGGCTTTATTGACCACGACGTCGTTGAGGGCGCGATGGCGGGCGAAGACGGCGCCTGCGCGCTCGAGCGCGGCTTCGAGTAAGACACGCTCGCTGATCCGGAAGTTACCGGCCAGGGCCAGTTCGAGCGCCGGGTAGAGTTCTTCGCGCGGGAAGCTGGTCAGGAAACCGAGGCCGCCGAGGTTGATGGCCAGGATGGGAATATCGTGATCGCCCAGAGCACGGGCAGCGGCGAGGAGAGTGCCGTCGCCGCCGAGGACGACGGCGAGATCGGCGCGACGACCAAGTTCGGTGCGAGAGACGGAGGCGAACGAGGGACCGAGGCAGCCCGCGGTCTCTTCATCGTAAAGGACTTCGAGGTTGCGGCGTTTGAGCCAGTCGGTGAGTGCAGGGACAATGGCGCAGAGGTCCTCCTTGCGCGGCTTGGAGATGATGCCGACAGTGCGGATGGAGGACATGAGGTGCAGGGGATTCTACTTCAGGGAGAGAACGGGAAGTAGAGGAAGTAAAGGAAGTAAGGGAAAGGGCCAGGAAAGGCGCTTGCGTTGGGGGCGGACAGGTTATTTGCACCTACACCAGGGAGAATCTCTTTTTTCCCAGAGCTGGACCGTTTTGTAAAGGTCGTTGAGAAAGAGGCAGAGTTCCCGTCCTTTGTAGTCGGCGAAGCGGAATCGAAAAGATTGCTGAGGCTTTTTGTCGCAATAGACAAAGACGCGATGCGCTGGCGCGAGGTCCAAACCCTTAATCCAAAGGGGTTCCTTGCGTGGCCATACGATTACTGGCCGCGAATCGAACTTGAGTGAAATCTGACCCGAGTCACATACGACTCCGCCCACCGGGGCGAACGTTGGCATCGGCTTTTCAGGGAGAGGGGCGATACAGACGGAACCAAGGGCAGCGTCGGCTGAGGACGCCGGGCTCAGCAAGAGAACAACGCAGAGCGCAACTATCGCTTTCTTCAGAGTTGCCACTTGGCGAATTATAGCCGATTACGTGCATGCACGAAGAATTCGAGATTGCCTTCAGCGCCGGGGAGGCGGCTGGGAGCGTCTGCGAGTACGCAGAGGCCGGCGGATTCGGCGGCGGCGCGGACGCGGTCGACGGCGAGGCGATGGAGAGCGGGATCGCGGACAATGCCGCCGCGGCCGACGGCGGAGCGATCGAGTTCGAACTGCGGCTTGACGAGCAGGACAAACTCGGCGCCCGGATAAGCGAGGGGGACGAGAGCGGGTATCACTTTTGCGAGGCTGATGAAGGAGAGATCGGCGGTGACGAGCTGGACAGGTTCCGGCAAATCGGCGGGGACGAGATGGCGTGCGTTTTTTTCGATGGGGACGACGCGCGGGTCTTGGCGGAGCTTCCAGGCGAGTTGGCTCGAGGTGACGTCGACGGCATAGACGCGTGCGGCGCCGCGCCGGAGCAGGCAATCCGTGAATCCGCCGGTGGAACAGCCGACGTCGAGGCAAACGAGCCCTGCGGGATTGACGGAAAAATCGTCGAGAGCGCCGGAGAGTTTTTCGCCAGCGCGGCTGGCAAAGGGGAACGCGTCGGCGATGAGATCGATGGGGGCGTCAACGGGGATGAGGGCGCCGGATTTGGTAGCGGGCTGGCCCGAGACGCGTACGCGAGCGGCGAGGATCAGGGCCTGGGCGCGCTGGCGGGATTCGGCGAGGCCGCGTTCGACGAGGAGGAGGTCGAGGCGGCGCTTGAGGGATTTGGGTTTGCGGGTTGGGGGCATCGGCAGAGGAGAACAACGAAAAGGTCACAGCAAGTCCCTCATCCCGCTACGCGGGGTTCGGGATGACAGATTGTAGGCTACGCGGGCGCGAGAGGACAGATGGCAGGCCAGGTGGGGCTGCGCGGACAGAGCGGGGGAACCTCAACGGCTAAAGCCGCGTGAAATAGCGCCGAGGAAATAGCGCGGCTAAAGCCGTGCCCTGACGAGCAAGTCATGCGCGGCGGGCGACGAGAAAATCGGCCAGCTCGCGAAGGCGCCTGGCGCGCGCGGCAAACGGGATGAGTTCGGCGTTGGCGCGCTCCAGGAGAGTTTGCGCAGTGGCCCGGGATTGTTCCAGACCGTAGAGTGCGGGATAGGTGGCTTTTTTTTGGGATTGATCCTTGCCGGCAGTCTTGCCGAGCGTGGCGGAGGATTCCTCGACATCGAGAATGTCGTCCACAACCTGAAAGGCGAGGCCGATGCTTTCGCCGAAGCGGCGGAGGCGCTCAACGTCTTCCCCCGCAGCGCCGCCGGCGATAGCTCCGGAGACGACGGAGGCTCGAATGAGCGCGGCTGTTTTAGAGCGGTGAATGTACTCAAGCATCTGCGGATCAATGGGGCGTCCTTCGGCCTCGAGATCGGCCACCTGTCCGCCGACCATGCCGTTGACGGTGCCCGCGGCAGTCGCGATTTCGCGGACGACGGCGGCACGGCGGTCGGCCGGGAGCTCGGCGAGGGAGAGAACTTCAAAGGCGCGAGTGAGCAGGCCATCGCCGGCAAGGATGGCCATGGCTTCGCCGAATTGTTTGTGACAAGTGGGACGGCCGCGACGGAGATCATCGTTGTCGAGAGCGGGGAGGTCGTCATGAATCAGGGAGTAGGTGTGGATGAATTCAAGGGCGCAGGCAACCGAATGGACGCCGCGGGGCGAATCGGAGAAGATGCGCGCGGATTCGAGACAGAGAATGGGACGAAGGCGCTTGCCGCCGGCGAAGACGCTATAGCGCATGGCGCGGTGGATGACGGGAGGCGGTTCCGTCTCGGGGGGCAGGAGAATCTCGAGGGCGGCGTCAATTTCAGCGCGGTCGGATTCGAAGAACGCAGGGAGCGGAACAGAGGATGCCGAGGGGCGCGCCGCGGAAGGCTGGGTCACGACGATTCGTCCTCCTCGGCGCCCTTGGGACGAAAGGGCTGGGCGGAGAGCTTACCATCAGCGGACTTGAGCAGGATTTCGACGCGCCCCTCCGCTTCCTGAAGCTGCTTTTGGCACTGCTGGGCGAGGTGTAGACCTTCTTCGAAGAGTTTCATGGCGTCGGAGAGGGGAAGATTGGGCTGCTCGAGGCGCTTGACCACGTCTTCGAGGCGGGCGAGGGATTTTTCGAAATCCATGCCGGTGGCGGAGCCGGGCTTTTCGCCCGAGTCGGGCGGGTCAGGCGTACGCGCCTTCTTGGCTGGCGGAACATTCACGGGAACTCACCTCGCGGCTGCGTGCCGCTACTCCTGGCAACGGGGACAATAAAAGCTTGAACGCCCGGATTGCGCGATGCGCCGGATGCCGTTCCGCCACCCCAGGCCGCAACGGCGACACGGACGCCCCTCAAGACCGTACACGCGCAGAATCCTGTCCAGCCCCTGGAACCACCAATGCGGATCGCGGAAATCCGGCGGTGGCGCGAGGCAACATTTTAGCGCAGCCCGGAGAACGCCAACAATCGCTTTGTGAAGCGCGCGGACTTCGGCTGGCGACGTGCGGTCTGCGCGGCGGCGTGGCGACAGGCGGGCGCGCCACAGTGCTTCATTCGAGTAAATGTTTCCCAGCCCGGCGATGCGGGACTGGTCCATTAGGAAGAGTTTGAGCGGACGGCGGGAGGAGCGGAGCATTGTGGCGAGCGCGGCGGGCGTGAACGCGGGAGTAAGCGGCTCTACGCCGAGATCGCGGAGTCCGGGAAAACGGGCGAGGTCGAGGACGAACCGGATGCGGCCGAAATGGCGGGGATCGACGAACCCGAGGCGCCGGTAACCGAGATCGAGAAGGACGCAGGAGTGGGGCGCCTTTTCAGAGTTGGGAAGAAGGGTGAGCTGGCCGTCGAGCATAAAGTGGATGACGAGCCAGCCGCGGTCCAGCTGGAGAAGAAGGTACTTGGCGCGACGGCGCACAGCACGGATGGTGCGGCCGGTGACGGAACGGGCGAAAGCGGCGGGGAGCTGCGGGCGGACGGCGATGGGATGGAGAACGCGGATCCTGGAGATTCGCTTGCCGGTGATGAGCGGAGCAAGAGCGCGGCGGACGGCTTCGACTTCGGGGAGCTCCGGCATCAGCGCTTGTGCTGGTACGCGGGGGTGAGGTCGAGGTGGTGGGCGACGTGAGGACGCTCGGCGACGTCAGTGAAAAAGCTGGGGATGCCGTAGCCGCGATACCAGGCGTCGAATTGGTCCTCGTAATTGGGGCTGAGGAACTGGCCGGACTGGCCCATGGTGATGTTCATGAGCGAATCGTCGTAATTGGAGAGATCGGCGACGAAACGCATGGAGGGGCCAAAGGCGGGGGTGATTTGCTTGACGGAATAAATGCTGCCGGAGATGGGAATGGGGCCGATGCTGAGGACGTCGCGGAGCAGACCGCTGCGGCCCA
>DATKNR010000010.1:0-3422 GCA_035541255.1 Patescibacteria group bacterium
TTCCGGAGCGCCGACGAGCCCCGTCCCCACCGCCGGATCGTTCTTGTCGAGCGACCCCACGTTCCGCGGATGATTGTAGTGGTCCACTACCTTGTCTGAGTACGCCATGATTCCTCCGATTCCCTCTTTTCCTTTACTTCCTTTACTTCCTGTACTTCCTGTACTTCCTCCACATCCCCTGCTTCTCTTGTTTCCTGATTAGTGCGTATTCCACTGCATCTTGCTCATGTCCACGCCCTCTTTCGCCATCTCGTACAGCGGCGAAAGCTCGCGCAATCTCTTCACGGTTTCGATCACCCGGGCGGCCACGTAGTCCACTTCTTCCTCCGTGTTGAACCGCCCCAGCCCGAACCGGATCGACGTGTGCGCCAGGTCCTCGCCCACTCCCAGCGCCTTCAGCACGTAGCTCGGCTCCAGCGTGGCCGACGTGCACGCCGACCCGCTCGACACCGCGATGTCGTTAATCCCCATCAGCATCGATTCGCCTTCCACGTATGCGAAGCTGATGTTCAGGTTGTTCGGCAGCCGGTAGGTCATCGAGCCGTTGATGAACACCTCGTCCAGCTCCTTGAAGATCGCGTCCTTCAGCCGGTCCCGCAGCCCGCGCATCCGCGCCGATTCCGCCGGCATTTCCTGCTGGCACAGTTCACACGCCTTCCCGAATCCCACGATTCCCGTCACGTTCAGCGTGCCCGACCGCATCCCGCGCTCGTGCCCGCCTCCGTCGATGATCGCCGCCAGTTGCACACGCGGGTTTCGCCGCCGCACGTACAGCGCTCCAACTCCCTTCGGCCCGTACAGCTTATGTGCCGACATGGACAGCAGGTCGATGTTGTCCTTGTTCACGTCCACCGGAATCTTCCCCACCGCCTGCACGCCGTCCACGTGGAAAAAGACGCCTTTCTCCTTCGCAATCGCCCCGATCTCCGCCACCGGCTGCACCACGCCGATCTCGTTGTTCGCGTACATGATGGTGATCAGAATCGTCTTCGCCGTAATGGCTCGCCGCAGCTCGTCCAGGTTCACCCGCCCGTCCTTCTGCACGGGCAAATAGGTCACCTCGAATCCGTATTTCTCCAGCCGCTTGCAGGTGTCCAGCACCGCTTTGTGTTCCGTCACCTGCGTGATGATGTGGTTCCCCTTCTCGCGGTACATCTCCGCCACGCCCTTGATCGCCAGGTTGTCCGACTCCGTCGCGCCGCTCGTCCAGATGATTTCCTTCGGCGTCGCGCCAATCAGTTTCGCCACCTGCTCGCGCCCGTGCTCCACGCCCTCTTCCGCCTTCCACCCGTACTCGTGGTTCCGGCTCGCCGCGTTTCCGAATGTCTCGTTGAAAAACGGCAGCATCGTCTCCACAACGCGCGGGTCCACCGGCGTCGTCGCGTGATTGTCCATGTAAATCGGTAGCTTCACTGCCATGTCCCTCTCCCGGTAGCACAAGCTTTCAGCTTGTGCGCCTTTCTCTCGAGCTCCTACCCCCGCAGCTCCACCAGTCCCGCCGGGTCCGTTCCTTCGGCCAGGCTGTTGATGGTCACCGCTCCCAGCACCTGCAAAATCCCGTCGTTCACCCGCCGCAACGGTTCCCGTACCGTGCACAGGTCCTGGTGGTCGCACGCACCGTGCTGCGTCTCGCATGACGTAATCACCACCGGCCCGTCAATCGCGCTGATCACCTCCAGCGCCGTAATCTCGGAAGCCTTCCGCGCCAGTTCGTATCCGCCCGTCGAGCCGTGTCGCGCCCGCAGCAGGCCCTTCCGCGCCAGGCGTTGCAGCACCTTGGCCATCAGCGGCGCCGAAATCCCGTAAACCTCCGCAATGTCCGACGCGCTCGAAATCCCCTCGCCGTCGTGCATGGCCAGGTGCTTCAGCGCAATCAGCCCGTAATCCGCTTTTTTCGACAGCTTGAGCATGGGGGTTAGATGCCTATACGACCATTCCGGTCGCATATCCAATTTACTCCCGCCGCCGCCCTGCTGTCAACCCTGGATTTTCCTGCAACCTGTTGGAATGGAAGCCCCTACTATCCGACCCACTGGGTCCGATTTCCCTACTTCGCGCCTGGCGCCCACTTCTTCAGGAATCCCTCCACATCCCCCATCCCGATCTTTACCGCGTTATCGAACTCCCCGTTCCTCTGGCTCGTCACCAGGCGTCCGTCCGCATCCATCACCGCCAGGCTCGGCAATCTGTCGGGGTGCACTTCGCACCTCTGCGCCAGGTCCGTATTCGCCGTGCCGTCTTCCACGTTTACGTGCACCAGATGGTAATTCGCCGTCAGGATCGGCTGGATCGTTTTCGAATGGAACGCCGCGTCCAGCACATGGCAGTCGTAGCACCAGTTCCCGCCGAACACCACCAGAACCCGTTTATGATCCTTCCGCGCCGCCGCCAGCGCCGCATCCAGGTCGTGCTGCGCCTCGCCCGGGTCGGGATAGAGCTGCGGGTTCGGCTTCGCCGGCTCCGGCAACCGCATGGCCGGCCTCAGCAGCAAATCCGTTCGCTGCGAGCGGTAGATCCGCCATTCCCCTCCCTGCACCACCCACATCTGCGCTCCCGACACCAGCACGTTCTCCGGCCCCCTGGGCCCCTTGAGCGTGAACTCCACTCGCAGCGTCAGCACCGTCACGCCCGGCTGTGGTGTGCTCGTCTGCAGAATCTTCGGATTGAAATTTTCGAGGCCCATTCCCCGCAGCGCCGCCCACCACTGCGGTTCCTCGTTCGGATCCGTCGTCCGTCCCTGCGGCGTCTGTGCAAATCCCCCCTGCAGCGATGCGTACATCGCCGCCAGGGCGCTTCGGTCCCCTGCCACCACCGCCGCTTTCCACCGGTCGAGCGGGGCAAACGCGCTCGCCTCATCCTTCGGCGTCTTCCTCGCGGCCCCTCCCTGCGCCGCACACACCGGCAACGCCGCCATCGCCGCCAGCGCGACGATCGCCGTCACCGCAATCGCTTCTCTGCGCCTCATCCGTTCCATTCTATCCCACCGCTCAACTCTGCACGGCCGAGTCCAGCCGCAACTCGCCCCGAGTGTCATCCCGAGGAGTCCTCGACGAGGGATCTGCTTCGCGTACGCCCTCTCGTCCCTCATGCACTTCCTCTACTTCCTGTTTCTCTTTCTGCGCTAGAATGCCCCGTAGCCTTGCTTCGTGCATGAAAAACATCGTCGCCATCTACCCGGGCTCCTTTGACCCGGTCACCAACGGGCATCTGGACCTCATCGCCCGCGGCGCGCGCATCTTCGAACGCCTCGTCGTCGCCGTCCTCCAGAATCTCGAGAAATCCCCGCTCTTCTCCGCCCAGGAGCGCGCGGAAATGCTTCGCGAAGTCACCCGCGAATGGCCCAACGTGGAAATCGACCTCTTCGACGGCCTCCTCGTCGACTACGTCCGCCGCCGCAACGCCCAGGTCATCCTCCGCGGCAT
>DATKNR010000011.1:0-18251 GCA_035541255.1 Patescibacteria group bacterium
GGACATGTTCAACCTGCTCAACCGCTTCAACGTGGGCGACGTGAGCCCGCTGTGCGACCCGGGGACGCCGACGGGAGTGACCGCCAGCGGCACGCCCACCTGCAACGCCGGGCAGCCGACCGCGGCGCTCGATCCGCGCACTTTCCAGTTCGGGCTGAAATTGTCCTGGTAGATTTTCGGGCTCCGGTCGGCTATCCGGCCGGAGCCGCGGACTTCGCTAGAATCGCGGCCTGCGGATTAATCTTCGCCTTCGGTAGACACTGAAATCTGTCGGGGCAGCGTGTCCACCGGCGCCAGCGGCGCCACTTCCTCGCCGCCCGGGGCAGCCAGGGCCTGGAAGCGACGCGCCGCGGGGAGCAACCTGCTTTCCATCGAGGCGACGGCTTTGTTGTAGGAATTGTTCGCGCGATCCAGCCCCACTCGAACGTCATCCAGATATTCGAGGAATTTCAGCAGCCGGTCGTGCAAGTCTTTTCCGCGCTCGGCGATTTCGCGCGCGTTTTCCGCCAGCTTCTCCTGCTGCCAGCCCTGGGCCACCGCGTGGAGCAGCGCTAGGAACGTTGTGGGGCTCGCGAGGATTACCTTACGGTCGTTGGCATATTCCAGCAGTTCGCGGTCCTGCTCGACGGCCGCGCTGAAAAACGATTCGCCTGGGAGGAACAGCACCACGAAGCGCACCGTCTCCTCGAACTGCTCGGGATATTTCTTTGCCGCCAGATCCTGGATGTGCTTCCGCACCAGCCGCGAGTGTTCGTTCATGGCCGCGCGGTAGTCGTCTGCCGTTTTCGACTGCACCGCGGCAAGAAAAGCGTGGAGCGGCACCTTTGCGTCCACGATGATGCTTCCCCCGCCGGGAAGGTGCACCACCATGTCCGGTCGCAGCCGTCCTTCTTCCGTCGCCGTGCTCACCTGCTCTTCGAAGTCGCAGTGGGGAGACATGCCGGTGAGCTCGGCGGCGCGGCGGAGCGTCAGCTCGCCCCACTTCCCTTTGATCTGCGGTTGTCGCAGGCTGGTCACCAGGCTTCCCGTCTCTTCCCGCAGCGCCCGGCTGGTCTCATTCAGCAGCTGTACCTGGGCGGTGAGCGCGCCGTAATCCTGCCGCCGCGAGGCTTCTTCCTGCCCCACGTACTGCCTCAAGGATTCGAGCGCCTGCTTCATGGGTTCGACGAGACCGGCGATTGCCGTCTGTCTTTGCGTCAGATCGCCCGTGGCTTCTTTTTGCAGGGTCTCCAGCCGGGTCCGCGCCAGCTCCAGGAAGCGCGTGTTATTTTCCGCCAGCACTTGCGAGGCCGCGGCTTGAAACGTTTCCACCAGCTTTGCCCGCGCCTCCTCGAACTGCTGCCGTTGCTCGGTCAAATTTTCCTGGGCTTTGGCCAGCGCCGTTTCCGCCGAAGCGCGTGAGGCCTGCTCTCGCTGGAGTTGCTGTTGGGAGGCGGCAAGCTCGCCGCGAAGGCCGTCGGCCTGTTTTCGCAATTCGGCGGCCGCGCTTTCCGCCGCGGCGCGGCCGGCGATCAGTTCCTGGATTCGGCCTTCGAAGCTCGACCGCGCGCGTGCACCAGCCACCAGCCAGCCGAACGCCGCCCCCAGGAGGGCGCCTATGCCCGTAGCAAACAGCGCAATGCCGATCATGGGCTCTTTCTCTCAGGCGAATATAGAGCGAAACTCATCTCGGGATTGTAGCACGCCTCGGCTTCGCCCGTCGGGCAACTTCCTACTCCCGGTTCAGCAGAATTTTCCATGCAGCCTCCAGGTGCAGGCCGAATTCCCCCGCCGGCTTCTTGGCCAGCAGCTTCTCGATCGCGTCGCGCGCTTCGGCCACGTCCTGTGGATGCTGATTCACCAGCTTGAGCACATGTTCCACCCGCTTCTTCCAGCCTGAGGGGGCCACCTGCAGCGCTTGCTCCAGTTCGTGTTTCGCCGCTTCGGTGTCTGGCAAGCCGAGCGGCTCCGCAACGCGCCTCACTTCCAGGAAAAACGGGCCCGGACGCCGAAAGGTAAAGGAGACCGCCGCGCGGTTGTCCGCGCCGCCCGTGGTGTGCCCGCGCGAGGGATTCCCGTGCGCCAGCTCAATCCGGTCGGCCGGGTCGGCACGCACTTCGAAGCTCACTGGCTGGGCCGTGCCCTGAACGCTGACGAGGATTTCGCCCTTCTCTCCGGGCTGTCCGCTCGATCGATCGGCGGCCAGCGCGATGGTGATGACGCTGACGGGTTCTAACGTGGCGGAAAGTTTGCCGGCCTCCATCACGAGTTTCGTTTCTCCCAGTGCAGTGGCCGGATTCGGCAGCGCCACGAGTGCCACGGGCGACGCCGCCAGCAGCGCCGCCGGCTGTCCCGCGAGCAGTACGCGGTTCTCGTCCGCAATTCCGTGAAAGCCCGTGCCGCGGATAACGAACCGGTCGCGCAGGAGCAGCAATCCTCCCACCGTGTCAATGTGGAGGCCTGTGGGCGGCTGTGCCGGTGCGGCGATGATGGTAGCGGAAGCGGCCGCGGTTCCGTCAGGGAGGGCGGCGCGAAGCACGCCCTGCGTCTCTGGAGCAGTGAAGGCGGCGCGGCCGGTGGCGTCGGTGGTTAGCGTAACGTCCCCGCTCAGCGTAATGGTCATGTCCGCTGCGGGACGGCCCTGAACGTTGAGCACCGCAAGCGTCGCCGGCTGCCCCGCCACCAGCACGGGCGGAAGCACGATGATCGGGAGTGCCCCGGCCGGCACCGAAGCATCCTGCGCCTCCCGGGCGGCCATCGAGCCGGCATACCCAGCCATCAGGAACAGGGTAATCGCCGCCAAGTGGGCCGCGATCCTTCGAGCGTTGCACAAGGGGTGAGATCCGCGGGTCATGAGTTCCGGCAATTCCCGGCGCTGCGTAACACCATCAGCTGCGACGGACTGTGAGTTCGTAGATCTTCGCTTCCACGAATAAATTGAAGAGTTCTCTGTCCAGCTCCTGATGCTCGGACGACGCCTTCAGAATGTCCAGCGCCTTTTCCGCCGGTACCGCCTTCTTGTAGGGGCGGTCGCTGGCGGAGAGGGCGTCGAAAATGTCGCAGATCGTCATCATTCGCGTCTGCACGGGAATATCCTCGGCGCGAAGCTGGTAGGGGTAGCCTGTCCCGTCCAGCTTTTCATGGTGTCCGCGCGCGATCATGGGGATTTCCCCGATTTCCTTGGTCCACGGAATTTGCGTCAGGAAGTTGAAGGTATGGATGACGTGCGACTCGATCTGCAGGCGCTCGGCCGGGTCCAGGCTGCCTTTCGGAATGGAGAGGAACCGCACCTCGTCCGGGGAGAGCAGGTTGTGTTCGACTCCTCGCGGATCGCGGAAGGTTTGCCGTGCGATCTCAATCAACCGGTCGAACTTCCCCGCGGGCAGGACGGTGGGCTCATTCGACTGCAGAATCACCTGATAGTAGTCGTCGATTTCTTCGAGCCGGCGCTGGAATTCCTGGTCCACCGTGCCGATCAGGGCCTGAGCCTCCTCGCGCGTTTTTTCCAGCAGATACTGCACTTTTTGCCTGCTGGCGCTCGCTTCCAGTTCCTTGCGGATATAGTCGAAGCGCTGACTCAGCAGCTCGAGCTGCCAGGGATAGAGTTTCTTGGCCTTCACGAGCACATCTTCCCGCACGCCGACCTTTCCGAAGTCGTGCAGCAGCGCGGCGTAGCGGATTTCCTTCATCTGTTCGGAAGTGAAGCGCAGGCCGCCGTAAGTTCCGGTCGCGTTGCGGTCCACCGCTTCGGCCAGCCCGCAGGTGAGCGTGGAGACGCGCGAGCTGTGGCCGCTTGTGGTGGGGTCGCGCTGTTCGATTGCCTTCACCGCCGCGCGCACGAACCCTTCGAACAGCGTCTCGATGTCCTGATACAGCTTGCTGTTTTCATACGCCACCGCGGCTTGCGAAGCCAGCGAGAGCGCCAGGCGCCGGGCCCGGTCTGAGAACGGAACTACATGCCGGCTCACGTCCGCGCGGTCGTTCAATCGCTCGTTGCGATCTCTCTTGCAGTTGATCAGCTGGAGGACCCCGATCACGTCGCCCTTTGCATTCTTCATCGGCAGCGTCAGCATGGAGCGCGTCAGATAGCCGGAATCCTGGTCCCACTTGGCATTGAAGCGGTAGGGCCTGTCGGGCGGGATGTCGTAGGCATCGTCGATGGACAGCGCCTCGCCGTGCAGCGCCACGTGTCCAGCCATGGAAGTTTCCGTGATCGGCATGGTGAATTCCGTGAACGGAAACTGGCGGCTGTCGTTCTGCGTCAGCTTGAAGCGCAGCCGTTGCTCTTTTTCCCCCGCTGTCTCCACCAGGTAGAGCGATCCGGCATCGGCGGAGGTCACTTCCCGGGTTTTCCGGAGGATAAGGTTGAGCAACCGGGTGATGTCGCGCTCGGCCGAGAGCGCCACGCCGATTTGGTTCAGTTCCTCCATCTCCCGCTCGGCCCGCGCCAGGTCTCCCCGGGATTCCAGGTCCCTCAGGGTCAGTTCAATGTTCTGGAAGGCCGCGGTGATCGCACGGGCCACGAACGCGCGCGTGGCCGTTCGGGGCAGGACGGTAAAGAATTCGCCGTCGGGCGCTCGTTCCACCTCGGCGCCGGCTCCGGCCAAACCGATGGCCTTCATCGCCGGATACTGCGAGGCGAAACGCAGCAGTTCGGCGTAATGGTCCCGCCGGAGGTCCACCAGGCACACCACGGCCGTCTCGCCGCGCGGCGGCACCGAACTTGACCGCGAACGCCCCAGATCCCTCGGCGAGATGGCCCGCAGGGACCAGTCCCCCTTCACACCTCCGGCTAGCCGCGCCACCGGAGACTTGCCCAGGTACCAGACTTCTTTCGCGAGTTTCATCGATTACCGGGGAAGAACGCTGGCGAGAGTATAGCGGAATTCCGCCTGCGTCTATAGGGGGCATCCTTGCGCCATCCGGAGGCCTCCCCGGCGTTGCCATCCTGCACGCATCTGCTTGACTCTTATTGAATTGCCCCCACTGCTCTGCTAGCCTACCGTGCAAAGCGCAGTCCGCGCCGTGTGATTTTTGACGGTGGACGCTGGACCGCTCAGGAGGCGTCCAGGGGAGGCGGTGGAGCGCTAACCGGGATACCGGAAAATGGCTGAACGCAAATTCCCTCTGACCGACGTCATCGTCGGCGCCGTCCTCTCGGTGGTGTTATTCCTCGGCTTTTTTGTCGGCTTCGGTCCTCTCGATTCCCTGGAATTAAAGCTCTACGACGTGCGCGCAAAGATGCGCGCCACCCACAAGGTCGGCGACGACATTGTAATCGTCGCTGTGGATGATCCCTCCATCCAGCAGATCGGCCGCTGGCCTTGGCCACGCGGCTACATGGCAGACCTCGTCGACCAGCTTTCCGAATATGAAGCCAAGGTCATCGGGCTCGACCTCCTTTATTCCGACGCCGAGGTGAACCAGGGCCTCGAGGAAGTCCGCAAACTGCACAAGCAGATCGTGGAAGCACGCGAAAAACTGGTCTTCCAGCAGGGCCAGGGTGTGGATACCCGCAAGGAACGCGCCGTTGCCGACCAGCTTTTCGCCCAGTTCGACAAGATTTTCGTGGACTCGGAAAAGCAATTGGACAACGACGGTCGCCTCGCCGATTCGATCGCCCTGGCCGGCAACGTGGTTCTGGCGGACTATTTCGGCCTGCCGGGACCGCCCCTGGGCCGTCCCGACCAGGCGCCTCCCGCCGATGTTCTGAAGAACGCGCTGCCCGGTGCGGCGCAGGGCCTGCTGAAAGGCACGGAACTCGATGCGCTGAACCTCGTCCCGCCCATCGAGCGCTTCGCGAAGGAAGCCAAGTCCATTGGGGAAATCAACTGGATTCCGGACCGCGACGGCGCGGTACGCAGGCAGCCGCTGCTCGTGGAATACATGGACAAGGTGTATCCCTCCTTTTCCCTCCAACTCGCGCGGCTGTACCTCAACCTGGAGCCGGGTGAGGTGGTGCCGCGCGACCGCGCCGTTCAGGTGGGCAACCGGACGGTTGCCACCGACCCCCGGTTTCAGACACTCGTGAATTTCTATGGCGAAGCGAAGACGTTTCCCCAGTTCAGCTTCGTCGATGTGGTGACCAAGAAGGTCACCAAGGAAAACTTCAAAGGCAAGATTGTGCTGGTGGGCTTCACCGCCACCGGCCTGGGCGAACAGCGCGCCACTCCCGTCTCCGCCACCCTGCCCGCGGTGGAATATTTCGCCACCGTCATCCAGAACATCCTCCAGGGCAACGTGATCGTGCGGCCGCCGTGGGCGCGCACGGCGGAGCTGGGCGCGCTCATTCTGTTCGCGCTTTTCATCACCTTTGGCGTGCCCCTGCTGCCGGCAGGGCTCAGCGCGGGCATCGCCGGAGTGCTGCTGATCGCCTACGACGGCATGGCGATTTGGCTCTTCAGCTCCAAAGGCTATTGGATCACCATGCTGTACCCGTCGCTCTTGCTCGTGCTGGGCTACGTGGTTATGGTCTCGAAGCGCTACTTCGGCACGGAGCGTGAAAAAGGCACCCTGGAGACCGAGTCCGCCGAGACCCTCAAGATGCTGGGCCTCTCCTTCCAGGGGCAGGGCATGCTGGACATGGCCTGGGAGAAGTTCCGGCGCGTCCCCATTGACGCGGGAATGAAGGACACGCTTTACAGCCTGGCGCTCGACTTCGAGCGCAAGCGGCAGTTCAACAAGGCCGTGGCCGTGCTCGAACACATCGGCGCCGTCGACAAGAAATTCAAGGACATCGCCGAACGCGCGGTAAAACTCAAGGCCATGGGCGAGACCCAAATCCTGGGTACCGCGGGGCTGCGCCGGGGCGCCGATTCCACCGTGATGATGACCGGCACGGACGTGAAGCCCACGCTCGGCCGCTACGAAGTGATGAAGGAACTCGGCAAGGGCGCCATGGGCACCGTATTCCTGGGCCGCGACCCCAAGATCAATCGGCAGGTGGCTATCAAGACTCTGCGCTTCGACGATCCCGACCTCACCGATGAGGACAAGACCGCGCTGCGCGAACGGTTTTTCCGCGAGGCCGAATCCGCGGGCCGCCTGAACCATCCTCACATCGTGAACATCTACGACGCCGGTGAGGACCAGGACATCCATTACATCGCCATGGAGCTGCTGGATGGCGCGGACCTGAAACCCTGGGGCACAAAAGGCGCCCTGCACCCGCTGGCCGAAGTCGTCAATGTGATCGCGGACGTGGCAGACGCGCTGGACTACGCCCACAGCAACAACGTGGTGCACCGCGACATCAAGCCCGCCAACCTGATGATGTTGAAGAACGGCAAAATCAAGGTGACCGATTTTGGCATCGCGCGCATCACCGACCAGTCGAAGACCGCCACCGGCACGGTCCTGGGAACTCCGAGCTACATGTCGCCCGAGCAACTGGCCGGCAAGAAAGTCGACGGCCGCTCCGACATTTTCTCCCTGGGCGTCTGTCTCTATGAGCTGCTGGCTGGCGAAAAGCCGTTCACGGGCGATTCGGTGGCCACGCTGGTCACCTCCATCGTGAACAACCCGCACCGTCCCATCCAGCAATTGGACGCGAAGATTCCCGAAGCGGTGGCGCGCGTGGTGGATCGCGCTCTCCAGAAGGATCCGGAAAACCGCTATCAGCGGGCCAAGGATATGGCCGCGGATCTGCGCAAGGCACTAACCGAAATCGCCGGAGTGCGGCCGTGAGGTCCCAGCGTGCACCTTGACATGGAGGCGCGCACCGACCTCGGGCGCGTCCGCAAAAACAACGAGGATAACTTTACCGTGGTGCCTGAGGCAGGGCTCTTTGTCCTCTCCGACGGCATGGGCGGCGAGGCACACGGCGAGGTGGCCAGCGGCTTGGCCATCGACGCCATCCGTCATCATTGCCTCGAGTGGACCAAGAACCCGGGGCTCGAAGTGTTCGGCGACCCCATCCCGAATCTGCCGCCGCGCGCCAACCGGCTGGCCAGTGCCGTCCGCCTGGCCAATCGCGCCATTTACGAATCCGCGCAACGCCATCCCTCACAGAAAGGCATGGGAGCGACCGTCGTCGCCATCTGGATGGACGAAGAGCAGATGAGTGTGGCCCACGTGGGCGACAGCCGCCTCTACCGCATGCGTCAGGGCCAGCTCGAACAGATTACCCAGGACCATTCCCTGGTGGCAGAACAGGTGCGTCGCGGCATCCTCACTCAGCAGCAGGCCGATACCAGCCAGATGCAGAGCGTGCTCATCCGGGCGCTGGGCATCGATCCCTCGGTGGAGGTGGACGCGGAGGAGCATCCCGTGCTCCCCGGCGATACGCTGGTGCTCTGCTCCGATGGCCTGAACCGGATGGTTACAGATCTTGACATCGGGAGCATCCTGAACACTTCACTCAGCGCCAAGGAAGCAACGGATCGTCTGATCGCGCTGGCGAACGAAAACGGGGGGGAAGACAACGTCACGGTAATTGTCATTCGGGTGATGGAGGGAGCAAACGGGTGGCTGGCGCGCCTGTGGCGCTGGCTGTGCGGGGAATAGCAGGAGGAGCCAAGAAATGGCAAAGCTGATCCTGAAATACGAAGCGGCGGTCCTGAAAGAGGTGGACGTCGGCGCGCAGCCTGTCGGCATCGGCCGTGCTCCCGACAATGCGCTGCACGTGGACAACCTCGCCGTCTCGAGCCACCATGCCCGGATATTCAACGACGGCGGCAAGCTCGTCGTCGAGGACATGAACAGCCTCAACGGCACCTTTGTCAACTCGCAGCGCGTGACGCGCGCCACGCTGAAGCCTGGCGACGTGGTCACCGTCGGCAAGCACACCATCGAAATCCGCGGCGAGGCCGAGGCCACTACGGCTTCTGCCCCGCCCGAGGCTCCGGCCAAGCCGGCTCCGCCCAAGCTCCAGGAAACCATGGTGCTCGATACAAAAAAGCGCCGCGAATTGCTGGCCCAGGCCATGGCTACGGGCGGCACGGCCCCGGAGACTCCCGCCGCGCCCTCGCGGGTCCGTGTGCCCTGGCTGGTCGTACTGGAAGGCAAGACCGACCAGAACGAATACGCGCTTTCCAATAAACTGATCGTCATCGGAAAGTCCCCTATGGCCACCGTGAAACTCAAGGGCTGGTTCGCGCCCAAGGTGGCCGCGCAGATCAGCAAGCGCGACGACGGCTACTACATCGGCACCGGCGACAAGGTGCCCAAGGTGAATGGCCAGCCCATTACCGGGCCCACCAAGCTGAACGAAGGAGATGTAATCGAGCTGGGCAGCGTGAAGCTGAGCTTCGCCTACCGCGACTGAAGCTCCGCTTCTCCACTCGGTTTCCAAGATGGCTCAGCCCGCCACCACAGGACAACCGGCCGGCTTTTTCCAGAAATGGTGGGGGCTTCGTGTGTCTCTCGCCATCAGTCTGGGCATTTCCGTCATTTTTCTTCTGCTCTACTACTCCGCTCTGCTCAGTGAGCGTTCCAGCGCTGCCGCCAACGTCCTTCGCCGCCTGGAGCTCTCCACGGTGGACACGCGCTTCTTGCTCCGTGAGAAATTCGCAAAACCCTCGCCGGACCCGCGCATCGTCATCGTGGAAATCGACCAGAAGGCACAGGAAACTCTCGGCCGCTGGCCGTTCTCCCGGAAATATTTCGCGCAGATGCTGGACGTCCTGCGCGAGGACGGCGCCCGGACCGTCGGTTTCGACGTTACCTTCTCGAAGCCGGACGAGTCCGCCAAACCCATCCGCGATCTGCGCGAACAGCTCGAGGCTCAACAGAAGGCCGGCGAGAGCGTGGATCCCCGGGTGATCGCGGAACTGACTCGTATCGAGGGACAGTACAACGTGGACCAGCAGTTTGCCGATTCCATCCGGCGCTTCGGCCGCGTGGTGCTCGGCAACTTCTTTTTCATGTCCCCGCAGGAAGCCGCCACGCTGGACAAGGCCACCATTGAACGCTACGCCCAGATCATCGGCGATTTCCCGTTTCCCCAGGCGCGCTCCGCGAAGTCCGCACAGGGCCAGCAGAGCTACGTGCGCATGATGGACAATTATGACGAGCTGGGCCTGGCCCCCGTCGCCGCCGAGGCGAACTTGAAGATTTTGAGCGATGCGCTGGCCACTGCGCATGGCGGCACCGGCTTCTTCAATGTGTTCGCCGATCCGGACGGCGTGGTCCGCAAGGGCATTTTGGCCATGCCCTTTGGCCTCGCCACCAAGAAGTCCGACTGGGACCTCTTCGCCTCCCTGGACGTGCAAATCGTCCGCTCATATCTCGACCTTTCGAACGATCGCATCATCCTGAATTTCGGCGCCAACGGCATCGAGAGCATCGAATTCGGCAGCTCCGACGTGATTCAGCCGGACGACGTCGGCCGCGTGAACATCAACTTCCGCGGCCCGGCGCGCACCTTCCCCTATGTTTCCATCGCCGACGTGGTGAATAAGAAATTCGCGCCCGGCACGTTCAAGGACAAGATCGTGCTGGTGGGCGCGAGCGCCGTGGGCATCGCCGACCTCCGCACCACTCCGTTCAGCGCCTTCAACTATCCCGGGGTCGAAATCCACGCGAACATCGTGGACAACATCCTGAACCAGCGCTTCCTGGAGCGCGATACGCGCGAATTCCTGCTCGATCTCCTTTTCATATTTCTTTTCGGCCTGCCGCTGGGGCTGTGGCTGGCCACCGCGCAGCCCGGCTTTCTGCCCGCCACTCTCCTGCTGTGGTTTCCCTTCGGCGCCTTTGTCCAGTGGTCCTTTGACCGCGGCTGGCTGCTCAACGCAACTCTGCCCGCGCTCACTCTGCTCACCAACACGCTGGCCGTGGCGCTCTACCGCGTACTCATCGAAGAAAAGGAAAAGCGCAGGGTGCGCGGAGCGTTCCAGCAGTACGTAAGTCCGGAAGTCATCCGCCGCGTCCTCACGCGGCCCGAGAGCGTGGCCCCTCGCAAACAGGAAATCACCATTTTGTTCAGCGATATCCGCGGCTTCACCAGTATTTCGGAGAAGCTGGACGCGCAGGCCCTGGCCGACCTGCTGAACCAGTACCTCACGGAAATGACGCGCATCATCTTCCGCAACCAGGGCACGCTCGACAAATATATCGGCGACGCGGTGATGGCCTTCTGGGGCGCGCCGTTTGAGGACACGGCCCAGGCCAGCCACGCCGCTCGCGCTGCTTTCGAAATGCTCCAAAAGCTCGAGGAGTTGCAGCGCATCTGGGCGCCAAAGGGTCTGCCCCGGCTCGATATCGGGGTCGGCATCAACAAGGGAGTCGCCTCCGTCGGAAACATGGGTTCGAACCTGCGCTATGGTTATACGGCCCTGGGCGACTCCGTGAACCTGGCTTCGCGCCTCGAAGGATTGAACAAAGAATACGGCACTCGCGTCTTGCTCAGCGATTTTGCCTTCAAAGACGCTCGCGTCCCCGAATATCTCTACCGCGAGGTGGACATCATCCGCGTCAAGGGCAAGGAGCAGCCCGTCATCATCCACGAACTGGCCGGCCTGCGCGAGAGCAAAGACCTGCAGGAAAAGGTGGAGCTCTACGGACGCGCCCGCGCCTTCTACAAACGCCGCGACTGGCGCCAGGCCAGCGGGCTCTTTTCCCAGCTCCTCCAGCGCTGGCCCGACGACGGTCCCGGCCGCATCCTGGCCGGACGCTGCGAGGAGTACCTGCTGGAGGAGCCTGAGCCGCAGTGGGACGGCGTCCACGTGATGAAGCACAAGTAGCCTCCGCGCGCCTCCCGCGCGGCTGTGATAACATCTCCTGTTCGAACGTGGCTGCGGAAGTCGGTTGAGGAGCACGAAGTGCCTGGACATATCAGCCCAAAGGAATTGAAACGCGATCGGTTCGTCGAGACCGTGGAGCACGGCGCGGAGTACGCCTTCTCCCACGCGCGCAACGTCTGGTTCACCACGATCGCGGTCGCGCTCCTGCTCGCCGCCATCTTCGGCTGGCGCTTCTGGAGCACGCAGCAGTCCCAGAAGGCCAGCGTGGCGCTCGACGACGCGATGAAGACGTTCCAGGCCCGCATTCGCGCGCCGGGCGAGCCCGAGGAGCCGGGCGAGGTCAGCTTCGTCGTGGAGAAGATCAAGTATCAGGAAGCGGAGAAAAAGTTCGACGCGGTGGCCAGCCAGTATTCCCTGACCAAGCAGGGAACCTACGCGCGTTACTACGCCGCACTGTGTGCCATCCATTTGGGCGAGACGGACAAGGCCGGTGCCCAGCTTCGCGGCCTCGCTTCCGGCAGTGACACTGAGGTGGCCTCGCTGGCCAAACTTTCCCTTTCCGAACTGGATTCACAGGCCGGAAAAACCGACGAAGCGGCCAAGTACCTGACCGATTTGATCGACCACCCCTCGGCGCTCGTGCCCAAGGCGCGGGCGGAAATGGCCCTGGCCGCCCTGTATCACAAGACCAAACCGGTCGAGGCCGCCAAGTTGTACGAGCAGATCAAGAAGGAATATCCCGAATCGCCGCTGGCAGAAGAGGCGGACCGCAAGCTCTCCGAGCTTGGCCCGTCCTCCTGATCCATTTGCCGAACGACCGCCCGCCAGGCGCGGGCCTGCCCGCCAAGGCGGGCGCTGGAGCTCCATAGATGGTCCTCGCGGGCTATGCCATGGACGCCCGCCACTCGCGCGGCCGGCGCTATCCTGAGCCTGCGCATCCCTACCGCAACGAATTCGCCCGCGACCGCGACCGAATCATCCACGCGCGCGCCTTCCGCCGCCTCCAGGAAAAAACGCAGGTCTTTACTGTGCGCTTCTCCGATCATTTCCGCAGCCGCCTCACCCACACGCTGGAAGTGGCGCAGATTGCCCGCACCGTCGCCGGCGCTCTCGGACTGAATCAGGACCTCGCCGAGGCACTTGCCCTCGCTCACGACATCGGCCATCCGCCCTTCGGCCACGCCGGAGAGAATAAACTGGACCAGCTGATGCGCGCGCAGGGTGAGCGCTTCGACCACAATCTCCATGCCCTGCGCATCGTCGAGCGGTTCGAGCAGCGCTACCTGGATTTTCCAGGCCTCAATCTCACCTTCGAGCTGCGCGAAGGCATTCTGAAACATTCGCGCGCCTGGACCCCCGCCGAGTTCCCCGAGGCCGCGGACTACGAGCCCGCCTTGCGCCCTCCGCTCGAAGCCCAGCTCATCGACTTCGTGGACGAGATTGCCTACAACACCTCCGACATTGACGATGGCTGGGAATCCGAACTGCTGCCTCTCGAACTCATCCTGGAAGAAACTCCGCGCATGGGCATCATCTACAGGGAAATCGACCGGCGCTACCCCGCGGCCCGCGTGAAACTGAAGCTGCTCGAAACGATCAAGCGCGGGCTGGACCACTTGGTGACGGATCTCATCACTGCAACGAGAAAGGAGATCGACTCGCATCACCCCGCGAGTCCGGACGACGTTCGCCGGTTTCCCGTGGGCCTTGCGGGCTTCAGCCCGGATGGCGCGTCGTGGTGCGCCGGCCTGAAGAATTTTCTTCATCGCTGCCTCTACAATCATCCCGACCTGGTGGAAGAGCGCGACCGCAGCGTGGCTGCCCTGGAGCAGCTATTCCATTTCTATTGCGGCCATCCAGCGGAACTGCCGCCCTACCACGCCGCACTGGCCGCCGAGCTGCCCCGCCATCGTGTGGTCTGCGACTACATCGCGGGGATGACCGACCGCTTCCTCATGCAGGAGCACCGCCGCTTGGTTCCCGCATAGGGACGCTTCATCCTGTGCCTGGCGGGAGTCACGGCGTCGGTCTCGCGGCGCGGTTCTCTTTCCCGCCCCCCCCGATCGCTCCCCGCCGGATGAGAATTCTTTCATCCCGCGCGTATCCATTTCGCGCACCGTGCCCGGGGTTTGATTTGACTCATTCCCTCATGCGCCTATAATGAGCCTTCGCTCAGGCGGCAAGCGAAAGAAGGACGGCTCAGGGCCATGTTCCTAGACGTCAAGGAATTGGCAGTCCGCAAGCTTCGCATCCACAAGCTATATCCTCCCGGCACAATCGACTATCACTCGGAGGAGTTTCAGCAGACGGAGCCGCTCGAGGTGCGGGCCACCGCCGAACTGGTGGACGGCCAGATCCGCTTGAAGGGCGACCTGCACACGCGCATCGAACTCGTCTGCGCGCGCTGCCTGGACCCCGTGACCGAAGAAATCAGCCGCGAGTTTGACCTGTTCTACCGTCCCATGGACACCATCCGGACCGAGGAGGACGTGCGATTGGACGAGGAAGAGGCCGAGGTGGCCTTCTTTGAAGGCGCGGGATTCTTTCTGGCCGACGCGCTCGCCGAACAGGTGAACCTCGCCATCCCCTTGAAAGCCATTTGCCGCAGCGATTGCCGCGGTTTGTGCCCGCAGTGCGGCGCCAATCTGAATCACGAGGAATGCCACTGCCAGACGCATGCCGCCGACCCCCGTCTGGCGCAGCTTGCCCGCGTCAAACAGACGTGGTGCAAGAAGCAATAGAAATCACCGCCTGAAACGTGTAAACTTGTGGTTTCCAGATTTGACGAGCTAGGAGTTCGTATGCCCAATCCAAAGCGTCGGCACTCGAAAATGCGCAAGAATCAGCGCCGGGCCCATGACCACCTGGTGCCCCTCTCGCATTCCGAGTGCCCCAATTGTCACGAGCGGAAGCTGCCCCACCAGATTTGTCCCCGCTGCGGCTATTACAAGGGCCGCGAAGTCGTTGACACAACGGCCTGAGCCGCCGTACTTTCCAGCTGGGTTTTCCGTTCTTCGAGCCGCCAGATGACCACCATCGCACTGGACGCCATGGGAGGGGACCACGCGCCTCACGCCGAAGTGGCGGGCGCGGTGGCCGCCGCGCGCGAACTCGGCGTGCGCGTCCTCCTCATCGGCCAGCAACAGGCCGTAAAGGAAGAGCTATCGCGCCACGGCGCGGACGGCCTGCCCATCGAGGTGGTCCATGCTCCGGAAGTGATCACCATGCGCGATTCCCCGCTCCAGGCCTACAAGAAAAAGAAGGGCAGCTCCGTCCATTCCGCCGCGAAGCTCGTGCGCGAGGGCCATGCGGACGCCCTGGTCAGTGCGGGCAATACCGGCGCGGTGATGGCCGTTTCCCATCTGACGCTCGGCACTCTGGGGGCCGTGGACCGGCCCGCTCTCGCCGCGCCCTTTCCCACTTCCAAGGGCAAAGTCTCGGTCATGTTGGACGTCGGCGCGAACGTGGACTCCAAACCCCTGCACCTCGAACAGTTCGCCGTCATGGGCGAAATCTACTATCGCGTGATTTTCGGCACTCGCCGGCCCCGCGTGGCGCTCCTCTCCATCGGTGAGGAGGAAATGAAGGGCAACGAGCTCACGCGCGAGGCCCACAACCGCCTGAAGAAGATGCCGCTCAACTTCGTCGGCAACGTGGAAGGCCGCGACGTGTTTGCCGGCGACGTCGACGTGATTGTCTGCGACGGCTTCATCGGCAACGTGGCGCTGAAAATCAGCGAAGGGCTGGTTGAGTATTTCACGCACGCCCTCCGCGACGCGCTGAACAAGGATCTGCGCGCCAAGATGGGCGCCCTTCTCTCCAAGCCGGCCTTCAAGGGCTTCAAGGAGAATCTGGACTACTCCGAATACGGCGGAGCGCCGCTGCTCGGCGTCCGGGGAGTCACCGTAATCGGCCACGGCCGCTCCAACGCCAACGCCGTGAAGAACGCGATCCGGGTGGCCGCGGAGCTGGCTCGCGCCCGCGTGAACGAAAAAATCGAAGCGGAGCTGACGGGCGGCGCGGTGGCCATGCGCCAGACCGCGGCGCACTAAGGCGGGAGAGACGACATGGGCCTCTGCGCATTTCTCTTTCCCGGTCAAGCCTCGCAGTACCCCGGAATGGGGCGCGAACTCTTTGACAAATACCCGGCCGCTCGCGCCGTGTTCGACGAAGCGGACCGCGCCCTCGGCTTCCCCATCTCGCGAATTTGCTTTGAAGGCACCGAAGACGAGCTGAAGCTCACCGCGAATACCCAGCCCGCCGTCGTCACCGTGTCGGTCGCCGCGCTTCGCGCACTGGCTGCGAGTGGCGTCACTCCCGCCTACGTCGCCGGCCACAGTCTCGGCGAGTATTCCGCCCTCGTGGCTGCCGGCAGCCTCGAGTTTGCCGACGCCGTTCGCGTGGTCCGTCAGCGCGGCCAGTTCATGCAGGAGTCGGTTCCGCAAGGCGTCGGCGCCATGGCCGCGATTCTCGGTCTTTCTCCCGCGCAGGTGGACGAGGCCTGCCGCCGCGCTGCCCAGGACGAAGTCGTCTCCCCGGCCAACTTGAATTCTCCCGAGCAGACCGTGATCTCCGGCCACGCCGGGGCGGTGAAGCGCGCCGTGGAATTCGCCTCTCAATCCGGCGCAAAACGCGCGGTCATCCTTCCCGTTTCCGCGCCGTTCCATTGCGAACTGATGCAGCCGGCACAGCAGCGGCTGGAGGCACTGCTGCGGACCACCTCGTTCGGCCCCCTGCGCGTGCCGCTCGTCACCAACGTTGCGGCCGAGGCCATCGAGAAGGGCGACGATGCACGCGAAGCTCTCATCCGCCAGGTCTCGCTTCCGGTCCGCTGGGAGCAGTCCATCCGCACTCTCATCGAGTCCGGCGTGGATATGTTCGTGGAAGTCGGGCCCGGCAAGGTGCTCAGCGGCCTGCTGCGGCAGATCGACCGCTCCGTCCTGTGCGTCAACGTGGAAGACGAGAAGAGTCTCAACGCCGCGGTGGAAAAGCTGGCCCAGGCCCGCACCCCCGCTACGGATACCGACTGATCCATGACGCCCTCTTCACCGCACAACCAACTGTCATTCCGAAAGCCGGCCGTCTTCGGCCGGGCTGAGGCCTGCCTGCCGTGGCGGGAACCTGCTTTTTCTTCTCCGTGCCATGTTTAGCCTCAAAGACAAAATCGCCCTCGTCACGGGCGCGTCTCAGGGCATTGGCCGCGCCACCTCCCTGGCGCTGGCCCAGTCCGGCGCGCGCGTCGCTGTGGCAGCCCGGAATGAGGCAAAGCTGGCCGAACTCGCCGCGGAGATTTCCGCCTCAGGCGGAGAAGCGCTCCCCGTCCCCATGGACGTCGCCCGCCCCGATCAGATCAAAGCCGGTTTCGACGCCGTCAAAGCGAAGTTCGGCGGCCTGCACATCCTGGTGAATAATGCCGCCATCACCCGCGACACCTTGGCGCTGCGCATGAAGCAGGAAGACTGGGACGCGGTCATCCAGGTCAATTTGACCGCGGCTCACATCGCCACGCAGCAGGCGCTCGGCATGATGCTGCGGCAGAAGTGGGGACGCATCATCAACGTCTCCTCCGTCGTCGCCGAGACGGGCAACGCCGGCCAGGCCAATTACGTTGCCGCGAAGGCCGGCCTCATCGGCCTCACCAAGGCGATCGCCGTGGAGGTCGCCTCGCGCAACATCACCGTGAACGCCGTGGCCCCCGGATTCGTTGTTTCCCCCATGACGGACCCGCTGCCACAGCAGGTCAAAGATGCGCTTCTCGCTCGTATCCCGCTCGGCCGCATGGGGCAGGACCACGAAATCGCTGCCGCCATCGTCTTTCTCGCCAGCGAAGAGGCGGGCTACATCACCGGCCACGTTCTGGACGTCAACGGCGGCATGCATATGGGGTAGCCGCCGCTCCAGCAGACGTTTGGTTGACCTGCTGGAACGCTGTGCATACAATGCCGTGACGCATTCATAGCGTCATCCAGCAGGGATATCCGGCGCACGCCGGAGGCGCACAGGGGAGGAGAGGCGAATGGCCAGCACGGAAGAGCGCGTTAAGCAGATTATCGTCGAGCAGCTCGGCGTCTCTGAAGAGGAAGTGACGCCCACGGCCCATTTTGTGGACGACCTGGGCGCGGACTCGCTTGACCAGGTGGAGCTGGTGATGGCGCTCGAGGAAGCCTTCGGGATCGAAATCCCCGACGAGGACGCCGAAAAAATCACCACCGTCAAGGACGCCATCGACTACATCGAAAAACACGGCGCCAAAAAGTAGCCTCCCGGGCCCTCCGGGCGTCAAACTCAAAAGGGAGCATTCCGGAATTGAACCGCAGAGTCGTTGTCACCGGTGTAGGCCTGCTGTGCGGATGCGGCATCGGCACCGACGAAGTGTGGAAGAGCCTCCTCGCCGGCCAGAGCGGCATCGGCCCCATCACTCTCTTCGACACCACCGGCCATGACGCCCGCATTGCCGGAGAAGTTCGCGGCTTCGATCCCCTCAACTGGGTCGAGAAAAAAGAAATCAAGAAAATGGGCCGCTTCATCCAGTTCGCCATCGCCGGCGCGGACTTCGCCATGAAGATGTCCGGCCTCCAGGTCACTCCC
>DATKNR010000012.1:0-8590 GCA_035541255.1 Patescibacteria group bacterium
TGGGTTGTGCCCCCGGGGCAACAGGGTTTTAAGCGCCGCAATTTCGGTGGTCGTGGGTAGAGGCTGACCAGGTGGTGCCCTCCAACCCGTCGCGCCAGGTTGGGTTGTGCGCCCGGCGCCTGCCTGCCGCAGACAGGCACAGGGTCTAATTTCGACGCGGGGCGTGCCCCCGTGGGTAGAGGCTGCCGGGGCCCTTCGGCTCCGCTCAAGACCAGCCCCGAAAAGGAATCAGGGCACAAAATGCGTGCGTCCTACGTCGTGGTCGAATGCTCAGGGGTAGAGGCTTGTGGTGCCCGAAAAACCGCACCGGGGCTCGCCCTACCACGGTGGTCGGGCGCGGGACAGCCACGGCCGACTTCACAACTTCCCGTAACGCCGTTTCTGGCGCCTGACCCACTAGTCCAGTAATCCGACTTACCGGGAGTTACGCGATTCGAGAACCGGCGCAAGTGGGCGTTCGCTGCGGCGGATTGGTGACAGGGCGATGAATTCTCAGGCACTCCGAGAAGTTTGATCATCGAGGCGAGCGTAGCCGCTCGCTGGCATCCTCAGGAGGATATCCACAGCAGCGAGGAGTGCCACTAGCATAGCGAGAGCCTTTACGTAATCAATGGCGGTAGCCGCAGAACCTGAAACGAAATTTTGGATTGTGCCAAGCCAGAAACTTGTAATCCAACCGCCGACTAAGACGCGCTCCTTGCCCTGAGCGACCCGGTAAAACACTGCGGAACCCCAGACAAGGTAAGCGTAAAACACCAGATTGACTCCCACTTCGGCCCAGGTCGGCAGAATGAAGTGTAAGTCAACAAGCCAATGAGATTTGTGTTGTGAATGAGAGAGCACATCCCGAAAAATTAAGGCCGCGATGTAGCCGGTCGAGCATAGTGCAAATACCGCCCCGTACTTGGTGCGAATGAGTCGATGGTTGAGTTCTGACTGCTCCATTTGAGCGGATTATACGACGGTGCAGTTCAAGTGCCCATTGATAGAATACTTTTATAAGTAAAACTCCCCGCATCCTAATAACCCTTGGTGCCTGATAAACGCGGACAAATGTCCGCTGACTCCCTCGAAGCCGCGTTGTGGGAAGTTGCGACCTCGCCGTCCGGTGGGCCGTGCCGCACCTGCCCGAGGCCTCGACTTCAAGTGGGCTGCTCTCTGGGGTTCGAGCAGATCGCTGTACCCAACGAGTATCGCTTACACGGGCAGGAACTGGAGCACGACGATTTCGGAGCGGGAGCCGAGGCGGAGAGGAGGGCCCCAGGTGCCCGCACCGCTCGATGTGAACGCTTGCATGCCGCCGAAGCGGCTCAGGCCATACGCAAATTGGCCGTAAATCCGCCGCACCATCCACGTCCAGGGAATGAATTGCCCCAGATGCGTGTGCCCCGCAAGCTGGAGAGAAATACCGGCGGCCTCGGCCACTTCCGCATGATCGGGCGCGTGCGTTAAGAGAATGCTCGCGCGAGTGGGATCCAACCGCAGATCGCGCAGCACCTGCGCGAAGCGCTCGGCGCGCGCCGCGCTGCGGAACGGAACGCCCACGATTTGCAAGCCCTCCACGTCCACCATTTCATCGCGAAGCACGCGGACTCCGGCGGCGGCGATGGCGTCGAGATACGCGCTGTCGTTGCGAAACTGCTCGTGATTTCCGGCCACGAAATAAACGCCGAGCGGCGCCCGGAGCGCGGCGAGCGGCTCCGCGGCGCGGCGCGTGTCAATCGCGGTTCCGTCGTAGAAATCGCCGGCAATGAAAATCGTGTCCGGCTTCTCGTTCAAAATCTTCGCGACCATGCGGCGCAGAAAACCGCTGTTGCGCACATGGCCGAGATGCAGATCGCTGATGAGCGCCGCGCGCCGCCCGTGCCAGCTGGCGGGCAGGTTCGCGAGCCGTACAGTGATTCGAGTGACGCGCGTCCGGCCGGCGTTGAACAGGGCGCAGATTCCCGCGGCCGCTGCGGCGCCGAGCAGCCATTGCACGGCGCGATGGAAGTTGACGTCCGCGCCGATGAGCCGGGCCACACCAAAAACAATCCAGGAAGTGACCGCGCCGAGAAGAAGAAAATTGAGCAGTCCGGCCCACACCGCAGCAGCGGTGTACAACACGCGCACCGCGGCGTTTGTATAGCGAAAAGCGAGCAGTGAAGCGGCGACAAAACTGACGGACAAAAAGCCAAGCGCGAGTTTGATCCCCAGCGCGCCGGAGCGTTCGCTTCCCACGGCGGCAAACGTCCAAGTCTCGTAGAGAAAAAGATGGGCCAGGCAAAGAACAAACTGAAAGATGGAGATGAAAACGATGAAGCCCCTGCGCGTCATTCGCTCCCCTGGGCGGGATGCCAAGTAACGGGATCGAAGCCCATTGAAAAGGTGCACACGCGCGTTCGAAAAGTCAAAAATCCCGATTTCGGGAATGGGGCGAAAATGGTCGAAATGTGAGGGTTTGGAAGAGACGAATCCAGTTAACATAATGTGAAATCGACAGGAAAATCGAATTGAACCGTCGAAAATCGCTAGGAAGAGGCGCCGCGGGCCTCGGCGAGGCGTTTCAGATTGTTGAGCATGCGGCGATCGCGGGCGCGGATGCTGGGACGCATGAGGATGGGATCGAGCCAGCGTCCTAACTTACCAGGAAATGTGTACCACTCGTGCATTACGACGCGCACGAAAGTTTGCGCTTGCTCCACTTCCCAGATCTGGCGGCCGCGGACGCCGTAGGCGTCGTGAAATTCCCATTCGAGCGCGCGCAGCCAGTCGTAACGCTGCACGACGGCGACGAGCGACACTTCGCGTTTACCGAGATGGCCGGTGATTCTTACCTTCTGGCCGACGCGGAAGTCGGATTCGCCGCCGGAAATCTCAAAACACGTTTCCATCTCGGGTGCGTACCACAACGGCATGCGCTGCGGGACGAAAAAGACGAAGACGCGGTCGAGCGGCGCGGCGACGTCCACGCTGAGATGAAGCGAGCCCATGGAGAGAGAACTGTAGCGCAGAGCGAAGCTCTGCGGCTTGAACTTTTCTCGGGCCGAGACAGCAAGCGGAAAATCCGGGGGCTGAGCCGCCCCGCGCGTGAGACGCCAGGATCGCGGCTACCGGACCTCAAGGAGGACGAGGGACATGTCGTCGTGGACCGGGGTGGCGCTGAAGCCGACCACGCCGTGGATGATGGCCTCGCGCATGGCGGAGAGAGAAAGCCGCGCGGACTGTTTCGCCAGATTGGCGAGGCCTTCGATGCCGAGCATTTCGCCCTGCGCGTCCCAGACTTCGGTGAGCCCATCGGAATAAATCATCACGCGATCGCCGGGGGAAAGGTCGTAGACGTCGACGGCGTCCTCGGAAACCGCGTCTTCGATGGCGCCGAGGATGGTGGATCGCGCCTCGAGATAGCGGACTTCACCGGAGGGGGAAATCCAGAACGCGGGGGGATGGCCGCCGGCGGAGAAGGTGAGGCGACGCGCGTCGTCGTCGAGGCGAGCCGCGGCCATGGTGAACATGAAGCCGCTGATGCCGATCTGCCTGACAACGAATTCGTTGAGGCGGCGGAGAAGCTTGCCCGTGTGCGAGCCGCCGCGAAGGAGCGAAAGCGTTTCCGTGTAGATGCGATTGGCGAGGAGGGCGGAGCTGATGCCGTGGCCGGAGACGTCGCAGATGAGCAGGTCCAGATGATTGCCGTGCGGGGAGACGAGGCCGAAATCGCCGCCGATGGAAAGCACCGGCTTGTAGTAGGTCTCGACGATGGCGGAACCCCATTCGAGGGTGCGGGGCGCCAGGCTTTGCTGGACGCGGGCGGCCAGCACGAGGTCGCGCTGGATTTCCTCGGCGCGTTTCTCGAGCTGGAGATTGGCCTCGCGCAAGCTCAGCTCGGCCTTTTTCTGCTCGGTGATGTCCGTGAAGGTGACGACGCCGAACATGCGTCCATCAGGATCTTCCACGCCGCGCGAACTGACGATGACCGGGACGCGACTGCCGTCCTGGCGAGGAATGAAAAATTCGAAGCGATGATGGCCGCGGCGGCGCGCGGTGTCGATCTGCGTTTCGAGGAACTGATACTCGTTGCCGCTGTAAATGACCGCGGGAGTCTTGCCGAGAATCGAGGATCGCGGCGAGCCCAGCATCCTTTCCAGGCATTCGTTGATGAAGAGGATGTGCTGGCAGTCGTCCGCGATGAGCACACCCTCATTGAGAGTTTCGAGGATGCCCTCCATCTGCTCGAGCCAGTCGGGCTTTTCGACTTTCAACCCTACCCCCCCGCCTTCGCAACCCCCCATTGGCACTCCGTAGCTCTCAGTGAAGAGAACCTCCATGCGTCATTGGATGAAAGTGGCCCGGATTTCGATACGGCGCCGGAAGATGACGGCGCAGAATTCTGCGCGGCCGGGCGCGCCTGGCCGTTGGCGTTCGGCAGGATGGCGGAGAGCGGCGCCGTGCCCAAAGCAACGACGCGCTGAGTCTCTTCCTCCTGGACGAAAGCGATGAGCCGAAGATTTTCCACGCGCCAGCCGGACTGGGGCGGAGCGAGCTCCACGGTCATGGAGAGATCGCCGTGGCCGGCCGGCAGTTTTCCCGCCGACTGGAACAAACGCGCGACGGAGGAATGCGGCCAGCTCTCGCCGGAGTTGCTGCCTCCGCCGACGCGGGAGATGAGCTTGTCTTCCGCCACGACGAGAAAGACGTCGGCCGCAGACTGCCGCGTCACACCGGCGGCTTCGATTTGCACCAACGCGGCGGAAGGCGCCTTTTTGCCCGTGGCGGGAGCGGGACGGATGGAGATGGCCGGCAGCGGCGCGCGGCCGAGCGCGAAAATGGTGGAACGAGCGCGGCCCGCATTGTTCCCCACGAATTCGACCAGACCGTCCACCACCATTTCGGGGGTATAGAGCGAGTCGAGGTCCATCGCGTCGGCGTAACCCTGCTGGCGCGCGGTGTACGCGGGCGAGGAGAAATGATCCACCCAGGCGGGACGGTTCCAGTAATCCACGTGCTCTTCGAGGGCGATGATCTGCGCGCCGTCCACGGACTGCTCGGTGTACATCTTCTCGAGCATCGCGTCCGCTTCCGGACAGTGCGGGCAGCCCTCCGAGGTGAACAGCTCGACGAGAACGGGGCCGCGGTCCTGAGGCTTTGCGGGGGACGGGGCGCTATCCGCGCCCTGGGCGCGGAGGCACACGGCGAGAATGGCCGCCAAAGCCAGAGCGGACACGCCGCGCAACACGACGGCTGGAAACCTCTTCACGAGGATGCGGTCCTCACGCACTGCTGCCACTAGCATACTCCGGGAGAACCGCGCATGCCTCATGGAGGCGTGACGGATGCCCTGCACCAGGGCGAAGAGTTGCAGGTGAGGGGCGGAAGGGCCAGAGGCGCGGGCTCAGTCGCCATGCGGCGCGCCCGGAGCGGGCCTGGCGGCGCCGCTGAGGGCGTTGTAAATCCAGGCGAGAAGCAGGCCGGCCAGGGCGCCATCCACGAATCCGTCAGCAGTGGCGATGATGACGCTGCCAATCGTGTGCGTGTTGTGGAACCACGGATATACGGAACTGAAGACTTGCAGGAATTCCGCGCCGTAGCTGGGCATGGCCAGATTCAACAGACCGACGAACAGGATTCCTCCGGCCCACAAAATTCCCGCTGCGAGTCCCATGGCTTTGGACGAGAGCCGCATGGCTGACTCCTCCTCTCCATTATCAGGAGACCACCGGACCCTGATTTTACGCCTCGTTGGCGGGAGCGGGCCGCGGCTCCGCGCGGCGGGTGACCACGTGCCGAGGCGCGGGGCGGGCGCGGCCCGCCGGGGACGAAAACCGGAGGCGCGGCGGCTCAATTTTCGCCGCTGGTAGGGGGACCGCCGAAGGCGCGGTTTAAGAGTAGATAGTTCCCTCAGAAATTACGACTTGCCGAGAAACGATAAATAGTTTATCGTTTATCGATAAGTTCTAAGACGGAGGTCACGATGAAACATTCGACGGTGCTACTGGCGACCTGGGTGACGTTGCGGATCCTGATCGTCCTGAACTGGATTCTCGGAGTCCTGATCTTTGCGCTGCTGGCGATCAGCTTCCAGGCTGAGGAATGGACCTGGCGGGGGCTGGGGGTGGGCGCAGTGGCGGGTCACGAGGGAGTGGTTGCCGGGATGCGCGGAATCATGGCGATCGGCATCGTGGGCACTCCCGTGGCATACGTAGTGTTCAGCCGGCTGCTCAGGATCGTGGAATCGGTGCGCACGGGCGAGCCATTCACCATAGACAATGCCGGGCGGCTGCGGACCATCGCCTGGGGGTTGCTGGGCCTTGAGCTGCTGCACATCGGCGTGGTGGCGATTGCCTCCGCGGTCTCGAGGAGCGGAGTGCCGCTGCACATCAACGGAAATTTCGATCTCACGGGCTGGCTGGCCATCCTGCTGCTGTTCGTGCTCGCGCAGGTGTTCCTGGAAGGGACGCGCATGCGGGAGGATCTGGAGGGCACGGTCTGATGGCCATTCTCGTGAAGCTCGACGACCTGTTGCACGAGCGGCGCATGACGCTGACCGAGCTGGCCGAGCGGATCGGCATCACACTTGCGAACCTGTCGATCCTGAAGACCGGCAAGGCGCGGGCGATGCGGTTCTCGACGCTTGGGGCGATCTGCGAAGTGCTGGCCTGCCAACCGGGCGACCTGCTGGAATTCCGACAGGACTCGGGGACGGAGAACGCCAGCGTGGGACTTGAGGAGATGGGAGATTTGAAATGACATCGAATGGCGCCACAGATTCGGGGTCCGCCGCGGCCCCCCTGGAGAGGGAAGTCTCGCTCGCTCGCCTCTACATACTGCGCGCGATGTACCTGCTGCTGGTTATCGGCGGGGCGGTGGTGTTCTTGCCGCAGTTGATCGGCCATGAGCCGACGGCGCGCGGGGTAATCCCGAGCATGCTCGGCGCGCTATGGGTACTTGCGTGTTTCGGGCTTCGCTACCCGGTGCAGATGCTTCCGATCCTTCTGTACGAGCTGGTGTGGAAGACCATCTGGCTCATCGATTACGGGCTGCCGCAATGGAGGGCGGGGGTGCATACGGCGCAATTCACAGAGGATTTCCAAGCGATCGCGATGGGAATGATTTTGATCCCGATTATCCCGTGGGGATACGTCTTCCGGAATTACCTGAAGAAGCGGGGGGAACGGTGGCGCCCGGCACGGTGAGTCCTGGGCATAGATTTTAGAGCCCGCCCGGGCCGATGGGGCGCGCCGGCGCGATGCAGCATGTGCTGTTCCCACCGAGGAGCGCACGCGCATTGAAGAAGGAGCATCGCGAATGTAGCACAACCTCATGCTACGCATGGCCTCTCTGCTCTCGATCTTGTTCGTGACGTTTCACCTGACCAGCGATACGGTGCACGCGAGGGTTGGGACGCCCGAGGCCGGGGGCTCAACCCTGATTCTGGTGCCCTTTCTGGCGCTCTGGCTGTACGGAACGCTGTTGCTCGCCGAAGGCCGGTGGGGGCAGATCATCATGCTGGCCGGGTCGCTCTTTGCGATGGGCATGCCTGTGATCCATGTGGCGGGAGCGGGAGGTGTTTTTCGCGGCTGGATCGCCAAATCCAACCCAGCCTTCCTGTTTGTCTGGACGCTGCACGTGCTGGGCGTGACGGGGATGCTCTCCCTTATGCTCACGGTGCGGGGACTGTGGACTTTGCGGCGGGGGCAGCCGGGATAATCCAACAACCCGAACCCGGGAGAGGCGCGGCGAGCGGCAACGGATGCCCTGGCGCGCGGAGCAAATATCGTAATGCGATATAAAGGCGCGAGCCGGAGCGGGAGGAAGCAGGGCGGCGGAGGCCGGCTCAGGGAAGCAGGCCGAACACGCAGACGCTGCTTTGCGTGCCGAGAAACACCTTGCCGTCGGCGATGGTGGGAGTGATGAATTTGTTGCCGTTGCCGCAGTGGTCGCGGGAGCCGGCCTGCGAGCTGTTGTACAACTCCACGAGTGTGGATGCGTTGTAGGCATGGAGCACGGCGGGCGAGCTGTTTTCCGCAGCCCAGACGATAGCGTTCGAGCTGCCGTTGGCTGAAATCGCGGGCGACGTTCCCGGGTATCCGAAAGATGTGGTGGTCTGGGCGGGCGGAAGGGTGAGTTTGAGACTGCCGTTCAGGGAAAACGCCTTCAAGCCGCCTCCGACGTCGCCGTAATACACGGTCTTATTGAAATACGCGGGAGTGGACCAGACGCCGCCCGGAAGCACGTTGACCAAGTCCTGCCAGATGCTGTTGCTGCCCGAATTGTATTTGCCCATGTTGTCGCGATTGACGACGTAAAGATGACCGTCCTTGCCGGCGCCGACGGCCAGGCGGCGCGTTACGCCGCCGCTGTCCTGGAGGTCGGGAAGGACCATGGCGCTGCCGGAGCCCAGGTCGATGTCGGCGGTATTTTCGTTCATCTCGCCGACTTCCTGAAAATAATCGGCGACGGAGAGGGAATTGCCGGCGGTGGAGAGTTTGACGAAAGCGTTGCCGTAGTCGCCTTTGTTGGGAAATCCATTGGCATCGAGCGAGGTTTCGAAGACGCCGTTGGCGGCGAGAACGTAAATGTTGTTGGAGGAGTCGACAGCGGGAGCGCCGCCGGC
>DATKNR010000013.1:0-9068 GCA_035541255.1 Patescibacteria group bacterium
CGAGAAATCCAATGCCGTGCTGTGGTGCACCGCCCTGGGCGGACGCTCGGAAGGCCTTCTGAATTATGTGGGACATCAAAATGTTCTGGACCCGGACCGCTACTTCATCATTCTCGTGGATGCCATCGGGAATGGAGTTTCCTCCTCGCCGTCGAATTCGAAGGCTCAGCCTCTCTTGGAATTTCCCCCGTTTACGATCCGCGACATGGTGGAGGCGGAACACCGTCTGGTGACCGGCGTTCTGCATCTGCAACATCTTCATGCGGTGCTGGGCGTTTCGATGGGAGGAATGCAGACGTTCGAATGGGCCGTGGCATATCCGGAGTTCATGGACCTGGCGATTCCGCTGCTGGGCTCTCCACAATCCACCTCTGCGGACAAACTGCTGTGGGCCGCGGAAATTCACGCGATCGAACTCGACCCCGCCTGGCACAACGGAAATCCTACAGGCACGTTGACCAGCGGGCCGAAGCTCGCCGGTGAAATCCACGAAATGAATCTGACCTCGCCCGCGTACCGCGCGTCGCACACACCGCCCGCCGCGTTTGAGGTCTTCCTGGCGGACACCCGAAAGGAATGGGGAGGCGATGGAGGAGCGGCGAGCGACTTGATCCGCCAGCGGGAAGCGATCATGGCTCTTGATATTCCGGGCGAGTACGGCTTCACTCTGCGGCAAGCCGCCGCACGTGTGCGCGCGAAGATGCTGATCGTCGTCTCGCCGGAGGACCATATGGTCAATCCGGCGCCTGCGATCGAGTTCGCGGAGGCGCGTGGCGCGCCGCTCGTCAAGCTCGACTCGCCCTGCGGGCACATCAGCCTGGCGTGCATCTCGGCAGGCCCGCTCGTCGCGCTATTTCTGAACGATCCTGCATCGGTGCACAGCCAGACGCTGGTTGATTCGGCGGCGCCGCGGTGATTTTGAAGGAATGGTGGAGCTGATGGGATTCGAACCCACGACCTCCTCGATGCCATCGAGGCGCGCTCCCAACTGCGCCACAGCCCCACCGAGCGAGTAATTCGTTTATAGCACTCCCACGGAGAAGGCGTCAAACCTCTCCCGATACCATCTCGTCATGACCGAGCGAAGACACCGGAAGGCGGCGGAAGCGCCCCGCACGCGCCGTGCTATGCTGCGGCGCGCGCGGAACGTTCGAGGGTGCGACCCGATGAACAGAGCACAGATGGTTCGGCTGGCGGCGATCACCGTGGCTCTGCTGGCGGGAGGGCCAGCTGCGCTGGCCCAGACCACACAGAACGCGGCTGTGGACCAGGTGTTTGCGGAATACAGCAAGCCAGGTTCGCCGGGATGCGCGCTGGGAGTCTTCCGCGACGGGAAAATCATTTACGAGAAGGGGTACGGCCTGGCCAGCGTGGAAGAAAACGTTGCAATCACTCCGCAGACCGTCTTCGACATCGGCTCGACCTCCAAGCAGTTCACGGCGTCGAGCATTCTGCTGCTCGAAAAGCAGGGAAAACTCTCGGTCCACGACGACATCCGGAAATACATTCCCGAGCTGCCCGATTACGGCCGGCCCATCACCATCCTGAACCTGCTGAACCATACGAGCGGCCTGCGCGATTACCTGGTGCTCATGTCGCTGGCCGGGATCAACACCGACAGTGTGACGACGGACGGAGACGCGCTGGGACTGATCGTGCGGCAGAAACGGCTGAACTTCGAACCCGGCACGGACTATCTCTACAGCAACACCGGTTTTTTTCTGCTCTCCGTGATCGTGAAGCGCGTGAGCGGGAAAACGCTGCGGGAATATGCGCAGGAGAATATTTTCGCGCCGCTGGGGATGAGGCACACGCAGTACCGCGATGACCACGCGCTGCTCATCCCCAATCGTGCCCTCGCCTACGACCCGAAAGAAGGCGGGGGCTATTCGCTGGACGTGTCGTATTTCGAGCAGACGGGCGACGGCGCCGTGCATACCACGGTGGAAGACCTGCAGAAATGGGACGAGAATTTCTATTCTGCGCAGATCGGCGGAAAGGATTTCCTGGCGGAACTCCAGGAGCGGGGGAAACTCGCCGCCGGAAAGACACTGGATTATGCCAAGGGGCTGGTGGTGCGCGAGTATCGCGGACTGCGCACCGTGAGCCATGAAGGATCCTGGGGAGGCTACCGCGCGCAATTGCTGCGCTTCCCCGATCAGCACTTTTCCGTGGCGTGCCTGTGCAACGTGGGTACGGCGGACACGTCCGCGCTGTCCCGCGGAGTGGCAGACGTGTATCTCTCCGCGCAGATGAAGCCGCAGGAGCCCGCGAAGGCTGCGCCCCAGTCCGGCGCCGAGCCGGGCGTGCGGCCGGGAACGGAATCGCAAAAGTTGACCGAGGAGGAACTGGCCGCCTACGCGGGCGACTACTGGAGCGAGGAATTGCGCGTGACCTATCGCCTCGCCGCGAAGGACGGCGGCCTGGTGCTGACATACCTGATCGGCGCGGACCTGATTTCCCATGCGGCAGGATTCGAGCATCGCGAGCTGCGCCCGGCGGGAAGCGACGAGTTCCAGATGAGCCACCCGCGCTGGACCTGCCACTTTACGCGCGACGCTTCGCACCGGGTCAACGGATTCCGCCTGGATGCCGGGCGCACGCTGGGCATGGAATTTACGCGCACGAAAAGCCGGACATCTCCCGGCGGAAACTAGGCGCGGAATGGCGAAACTCACATTCTTGGGCGCGGCGGGAACGGTAACCGGATCGAAGTATCTGGTGGAGGCCTGCGGCAAACGGCTACTGGTGGATTGCGGTCTGTTCCAAGGCGAGAGGGAGCTGCGCGAACGGAACTGGTCGCCGCTGCCGTTTCCACCGAACACAATCGACTGGGTGGTGCTGACGCACGCGCACATCGACCACACCGGGTATCTGCCGCGGCTGGTTCGCGACGGTTACCGCGGCCCCATATACGCGAATCCAGCCACCTGCGAACTCGCGCGCATCCTGCTGCCCGATTCCGCGCACATCCAGGAAGAGGATGCGGAACACGCGCAACGCAAAGGCTACAGCAGGCACACGCCCCCGCTGCCGCTTTACACCGTGGAGGAAGCACAGGTCACGCTGGAGCAGCTGCAGGAAGCTCCTCGAAACGACACCTTCCGTGTCAGCCCGGAATTTTCCGTGCGCGGGTACGACGCCGGACACATTCTCGGTTCATCGAGCCTGGAGCTGACCATCACGGAAAACGGGCGGACGACGACGGTGGTGTTTTCCGGCGACATCGGCCGCTACGACCAGCCCATCCTGAAAAATCCGACCACGCCGCCGCACGCGGACGTGCTGCTCTGCGAATCGACATACGGCGACCGGGACCATCCGGGCGGCTCGGTGAGCGATCAGCTGGCCGATGTGGTGAACCGCGTGGCCCGTCGCGGAGGAAGCGTGGTGATTCCCGGGTTCGCGGTGGGACGCATCCAGACGCTGCTCTATCTTCTGCGGCAACTCGAACTGGCGGGGCGCATCCCGCAGCTGCCCACCTACGTGGACAGTCCCATGGCCATCACGGCCACCAATCTCTACCTGTCGCATCACGAAGATCACAGCGCCGAGTTCACCCGCGTGGAAAAGCAGGACGGCGATCCCCTGGATGTGCACGATGTGCACATGACGCGAACGGCCGAAGAATCGAAACAGATCAACCACATCGACCGCTGCCTGATTCTCTCCGCCAGCGGAATGGCCACGGGCGGCCGCGTGCTGCACCACCTGGAGCGGCGGCTTCCTGACGCGCGGAACGCCGTGCTGCTGGTGGGATTCCAGGCAGCCGGGACGCGCGGAAGATCGCTGGCCGACGGGGCAAAGACGCTGCGCATGTTTGGAACCGAGGTTCCGGTGCGCGCGGAGATCGTGGAATTGCACCAGCTCTCCGCACACGCGGGACAGAGCGAACTGCTGCGCTGGCTGAACGGCTTCCAGGCACCTCCGCGGCAGACCTGGCTGGTGCATGGCGAACCCCCGGGTCTCACCGCGCTCGAAGGACTGATCCGGCAACGATCCAATTGGAAAGTGGATATCGCCCAGTACCGGCAGACTGTGGAGTTATGAAAAGCGCCGCGGAACCGAATATCGGATTCAGACACAAGTAAAAACAAAATCTTCTGCAACCTTTTCCCATTGCCCCGCGTCAAAAACGGCAAAGACCACTCGCGGGGTAGGAAGCCACCACCAAAGGGCAACCGACCGTCAGCTTCCTACCCCATTCAAATTTCAAACCGGCGGGAACCACGAGCGAAAGCTCGCCGCAGTGTCACGACCGGGCGGCGAGAGGCTGGCTGGCGGGCACTTCTTCCAGCGTCAACGAAAAGACGAACATCGGGGTGGGAGCCACGCGGCCCCAGCGGCCCAGTTCCCAATGCGCCCGGATAAAGCGAACCTCAGGGCGCAGGGTCAGGTCCAGCAACAGCCGCGTTCGCCCGCGGTAGAACTGCTGCGGGAGCATCAGGAACGGCTTCGCTCCCCAGCTTTCCCCGTCCTCAGACACCCAAATGGATACGTCCAGGGATTCCTGCTCGATTTGCCCGGTGATTTCCAGGGTGCACAGAAACGTGCGCGTGGCGCTGGAGGAAACGTCGAAGCGCTCGCCATCGCCGTTCGCGGTGACGCGCGTTTGCGGGGGAACGAGATTCAGTGACATTGCGGCTCCGGGCCTCCGTGCACGGCGGATTGTAGCATACGAGCGCGCCCGGCTCGCTTCGCCTAAGCGCGGCGCGCGGCAAGCTTTTCCGGCAAAGCTGCGAGGCGCGAGGCCGCGGCTTCCAGAGTTTCGCGCGTCTTGCAAAATGCGAAACGCACCTGTCGCGCGCCATCGGCGGGGTTCTGATAGAAGCTCGATCCCGGAACCACGGCCACGCCCGCCTGTTCCACCAGGTATCTGGAGCATTCCAGATCGTCGCCGAACGGAAACTCGGAAATGTCGGTCATCACGTAGTAGGCGCCCGCGGGACGGAAACAACGGAAGCCGGCGCGCGACAGAAACTCCAGCGCGAAATCGCGCCGTTCGCGGTACCCGGCCGCCAGCCGCTCGTAGTAGGCGGGCAGCAGGCGCAGCGCGAGGGCGCCGGCGGCCTGCAGTGGCGCGGCGGCTCCCACAGTCAGAAAATCATGCACTTTGCGGATGGCGCCTGCGAGGTCCGGAGGCGCGATGGCCCAGCCGACGCGCCATCCGGTGACGCTGTACGTTTTCGAAAGACCGTTGATGGTTACGGTGCGGTCGCGCATGCCCTCGAGCGAAGCGAGCGCCACGTGCGTTGCGCCGTCGTAGAGAATGTGCTCGTAGATTTCGTCGGTGATGGCAATCGCATTCCAGCGCACGCACAGGTCGCGAATGAATTCCAGCTCTTCGCGCGTGAACACCTTCCCGGTGGGATTGTTCGGCGTGTTGACGATTATGGCGCGCGTGGCAGGACCGAATGCGGCGGCCAGTTCCTGCGGATCGAAACTCCAGGTGGCCGGCTGGCCGGGCGAAGCGCCCTGCTCCGGCCGAAGGCGCACGAACCGAGGGCGGGCGCCGGAGAGAATTGCGTCCGGCCCGTAGTTTTCGTAGAAGGGCTCGAAGATCACCACTTCATCGCCGGGATCCACCACGGCCATCATCGAGGAAATCATCGCCTCCGTGGATCCGCAGCAGACGGTAAGGTCGCGCTCGGGATCGACAGGCACGCCGTGGCGCGCCGTGAACTGGGCGGCGATGGCTTCCCGAAAGTCGCGCGCGCCCCAGGTGATGGCGTACTGGTTGATGTCCGCGGCAATGGCCTCGCGCGCGGCCTCCTTCAACTCCGCGGGCGCCGGAAAATCGGGAAATCCCTGCGAGAGGTTGATGGCGCCATGCTTCGCCGCGAGGCGGGTCATTTCGCGAATTACGGATTCGGTGAAGCGTCCGGCCTTTTCGGATACGCGCGCGCGCGCGGGGACTCTGTGGGTCATTGCTGCACGCTGTTCAAGCGGCGGTAGATGGAGGCGTTTCGCGAAACGATCTGGACGTACTCGCGCGTCTCCGTGATGGGTATGGATTCGATGAATTCCGCCATTTCGTCGTACTTCCGTTCCGCCTGCCAGCCGGCGATGCGGTCCTCTCCGGCGTCGTAGGCCGCCAGCGCGGGCTCCGCGCTGCCGAACATCGCCACCAGATTCGCCAGGTATCTGGTGCCCAGCCGTAGATTGTAGTCCGGATCGAACAGCCGTGAGCGGCTATAGGGAATATGAAGCTGACGCGCCAGCAGCTTGCCCGTTCCGGGGAGAACTTGCATCAGTCCGATCGCGTGCGCGTGGGAAACGGAGCGCGGCTGGAATGCCGACTCCTGGCGGATCAGTCCGGCGACCAGCATGGGGTCCAGACCCTCGCGTTCCGCCGCAACGCGGATTTCTTCCTCGTAGGGCATCGGGAACGCCGCGTTCCACACAGATACCGGCAATTCCTCCCAGCGGCGCGCTTCAAGCTGGGGAACGGCCTGGCGAATGGTGACGATGGAAACTCCGTAGCGCCCTTCAGCGAGCGCGGACTGCGCCAACGATACCAGCAGTGCGGCGGAGCCGGTCTCCGAGTATCCGGCGCGCCATTCCAAGTCCGCGGAAGTATCGAATCCGATGGCGGCGAGCGCCCGGGCACGGGAATCGCGCGCCACTGCCGCGGGAGGGAGCGGAGCGAAGAGATCCGGCAGCGGCTTCGGAGGTTTCACCAGCTCCAGAACGGGAACTTCGGCCGGCGGGTCATCGCCGGCGGGGCCCAATCCCTGGAGCCGCGCACGAGCCGTGGTGCCCCAGTAAGTCTGGGGGAAGCGCCCCGCGACTTTCAGAAAACAGGCCCGGGCGCGCGGAACATCTCCGGAGCGCTCCGCAACCCGGCCCAGCCAATACACCGCTTCGGGCAAATAGGAAGAAGACGGAAATTGCCGGATGTGCTCCTCGAACAGAGTTCCGGCGTTCGGGTCGCGGTCCAGATACGCGGTCCAGGCCAGCCGCCATTTCGCGGTTTCGGCCGCGGGGCCCGAGGGGCTGGCCTCGAGCGACCGGCGGTAGTAACCGACGGCAGTCGCGCGATCCAGGTGGGACCAGTAATAGTTGCCGGCTTCGAACAGCGCAGCCGCCGCTCCGGCACTGTGAGGCGCGCGCGATGCGGCAGCTTCCGCGGCGCGAAACATCGCTTCCGTTCTCTTTCGCCGGTGATAGACCTCGGCGAGCCGCGCGTAGCGTTCGGCATCGATCTCCGGATCCGAGAGCCGCAACTGCTCGAGCGGCGCCGGTCCGCCGCGAGTCCCCACGGCGCTGGCAGCGGCGCGCAGCTGTGCGCGCTCGCGTTCCCGGCCGGACGCGACTCTCGCAATCGACAGGTATTCCGCGCGCGCTTCTCTCCATTGCCGGGCATCGAAGAAGGCGGCGGCGCGCGCCCAGCGCATTTGCGATGTGACCGCCGGAAACTCGGAGCGCAGTACGCGGCGCAGCGGCTCCAGGCGTTCCCCCGCGCGTTTGGCCTCCGCCGAAAGCGGGAAGCCATAGTAGATCGCTACGTAGTCGGCAGCCGCGAGTGAGGTGGCGCGGTCCATCTCCCGTGACCGGGCGCGGAGCAGGAGAAGTTCGGGATGTTCGGCGGTCCTGGCGTAACCCTCCAGGGCAAATCGTGCCCGTTGCCCCTGGCCCAGCTCAAGGGCAATTCCGGCCAGCGCCTCCACCGCCTGCGGCAGGATTGCGCTGGATGGATAACGGCTGACCAACCCTTCGAGCAGTTGCAGCGCCTGCGCGCCGTGCTTCTCCCCCTGGGCGTTCTGCGCTTCCCAGTAGAGGACGTAGTCGGGCAGCAACTCGGTTCGCTCGGCGCGGGTGAACCAGCCCGTGGCATCGCCGAAGCGGCCGCGGGAATAGTCGCGGTAGCCGAGCGCGAGCGCGGCGATGGGCCCCGAGGAATCATTCTCATGCTCCCGGGCGAATGCAGCCAGATGCTCGTAATTCAAAGGGACGTCATGCTGCCGGAGCGCGTGGCTCAACGTGGAGAGTTCGCCGAGCGCGGGCATCGCGGAGGCCTGCGCGGACCTGGAACGGCGCGAAGATGCTCCACCCGGCGCAGCCGCCTGCAACAGGAATAGACACAGCAACACGAACGCGGCATTCCTGAGGAACGATGCGACGCTACCTGCACGGGAAACAGTGGGACTATCTTTCACCGGCGTGAGGCCTGCTCGATCAGTTAGTGTCGCGCGGCAGCGGAGGGATACGGATATTCACCGAGGATTTCCGGCTTCCCTTCCGCAAGAACCTCGACCATCCAATGGTAGAAATAATCCACGGGGTGATCGAGGATCGGTCCGAAGCGCCGCACGTATTCTTTCCGCGCCTTCTCAATATCTCCACGGAGACGAACGCAAATGTCCTTGTTCTGCCGCGCGAGCTGCACGTCCTTCGGGCGCAGCAGGTAGATATCCTGCATGGAAACCTTGGCGTGGCGGTTCGCCCGGCGATGGAGCTCCTGCTGCTCGGGCGGGAGATCTTCCACGCGAAACGCAGGCGCGGGCGCAGCCGCAGCCACAGCCGGTTCGGGAGCGGGCGGAGGCGCGACTTCGACTGCCGGCTCCGGTGGAACCAGCGGCCCTCCTTGTACTCCAGTTGCGACAAATTGGGGTTCCGGGGCCGGTTCCGGTTCGGAAGGAACCACGGGAGCAGGAGCGGACTCCACCACCGGCGCTTCTTCCACCGGGGGAGGCGCTTCCACGATTTCAGGCGGAGGCTCGACAACTGCCGGAGGCGCCGCCATCACGGGCTCGGGCTGGAATTCTGGAATTCTGGCGACCGGCGCGAGCGGCGGCGGAGGCGCAACCGGTGGCGGCACAGACGCCATCGGTTCCGGCACAGCTCGCAGCGGCGGCGGAGGCTCGGCAGACGGCGCTTCCGCGGAGGCCAGCGTGGCCACATACGATTCAGCGGCGCCGGAGCGTCCCGCCTGCATGGAAGTGGTGAGCAGGCGCGAGATCACATCCAGCATGGACGTGAGCGATGCGGAGGCCGTTTGTGCCCGCAGCATGGCTGGCAACATGTTGACGTTGCGCGAGCTGCCGCAGGCGGCCACAAAATCCTCG
>DATKNR010000014.1:0-3774 GCA_035541255.1 Patescibacteria group bacterium
AGCTCGTCGCGGAGGAACTGCTCGATGGCGGGCTCGTGGGCCTCGGCCACTTCGGCGTAATCGGCGAGCACGCCGACGGCGCGGAATCCGCGCGATTCGCCTTCGCCATTGGTGGCGAACAGGCGCTGCACGGCTTCAGCGGAATAGGAGCGCTCGTTGAGGATGCGTTCGAGCGAAGCGGCTTCAGCGCGGGCGCGTGCCAGATCCTCGCGCAGCGTTTCCGCCTCGCGGGTGGCGGCCTGCTGTTCGGCGCGCAGGCGGGCCAGGTCGCGCTGGCGCGCGTCGAGTTCGCCGGCCAGGCGGCGCGCGTCTGCAGTGGCGTTGGCGGAATAGGCGTCGGCGGTTTCGTATCGCGTGCGGGCCTGCGACTCTTCGAGAGCCAGTTGGTCCGACTGGGCCCGAAGGCGAGCGAGCGCGGCGCTGAACTGTTCAAGCGCGGCTTCGGCGCGTGCCTGCTCGGCACGCCAGGAAACCTGCTCGGTGCTTAGATCGGCGGACGAGCGGCGGAGAGATTCGAGCCGATCCGCGAGGCGGCGCTCTTCGGCGACCTGGACTGCGGCGGCTTCCACAGCTTCACGCGCGGCAGCCTCCAGGCGGTTGTATTCCTCGCGCAGAGAGGCGAGCGATGCGGAGTGTTCGGAGGCGCGCGCAACAACGGCGGCGAGTTCCACCTCGGCCTGCGCAGCTTCGCTTGCAGCGGCTTCGAGCTGAACGGCAAGCTGTTCGCCCTGCTCACGCTGGAAGTTCAGCCGATTTTCGGCGCGGTCGAGCTCCAGCGAGCATTCGGAAAGGTGCGTGGAGACCCGGCGGAGTTCGCCTTCCAGCTCGGAGGCCTGCTGGGCGCGCTGGGCATGTTCGGCTTCGAGCGCGGCGAGCGAGGCAGCCTTCTCCTGTTCGACGGCGGAGACTTCACGGAACTGTTCGTCGAGGCGCGCGGCTTCCGCATCGAGCGCGCGGGCGCGGCTGGCCAGCACGATGCGTTGTCGCGTGCGAACCTGCTCGCGCAGTTCGGTGAAGCGGCGGGCCTTGGCGGCCTGGCGCTTGAGCGAGGCGAGCTGCTTCTCGACCTCGACGAAAATGTCGTTGATGCGGGCGAGATTGGTCTTGGCGGCATCGAGCTTGGCTTCGGCGAGGCGCTTCTTGGTTTTGTATTTGGTGACGCCGGCGGCTTCTTCGATGATGGCGCGGCGCTCGAGTGGCTTGGCCGCCAGGATCAAGCCTATGCGGCCCTGCTCGATGATGGCGTAGGACTCCGGGCCGAGGCCGGTGCCCATAAAGAGGTCCTGAATGTCGCGGAGGCGGGCGACGCGGCCATTGAGCAGGTATTCGCTCTGGCCGGAACGGTAGAGGCGGCGGCCAACCACGACTTCTCCGGGCTTCATCACCGGAGTGGGTTTGGCGGCGCGACGCTTACGGGCGGGGAAGGAACCATCGGGAGCGGGAGCGGCGCTCGGGTCGGCGGGCTGCGCAGTTTCTTGAGAGGTTTCCGGCTTCTCCGCGGCCTCTGCGCTCTCCGTGCCCTCTGCGTTGAGCTCCTGCTTTTTCTCTTCTTCGTCTTGAGCCTCGAGCACCTTCGCAGCGGCTTCGGCCAGCTCGGGATCGACGAGGGTGAGCTGAACTTCGGCGAGGCCCATCGGCGGACGCTTGGCCGTGCCGTTGAAGATACAGTCGGCCATGCGTTCGGCGCGGAGCATCTTGTGGCTCTGTTCGCCGAGCACCCAGGAAATCGCGTCAACGATGTTGGACTTGCCGCAGCCGTTCGGGCCGACGATGCCGGTGATGCCGTCGTGGCCGAAAGTGGTGACGGTGCGTTCGCAGAACGACTTGAAGCCGAGAAGCTCGATCTTCCGCAGTTTCAGCAAGTTAGGGCCTGTCCGGAGCGGCGTCCCTGGGCGCACCACATGCTGCGGCAGAGGACGACACTTCCCCTTTCCTCGAGTGGAGGATTTTGTGCGACAAACGTTCCGGCGGGATCCTGATCAGTTGACCCAGCCGCCTGGCGCTGACCGGCGGCGAACACAAGCGAACGTAGCATAGTGGCAAGCGGGTGTAAACAGCGCGAGCACGAGAAGTTGCTGTGGAAAATGGGCGGGGGACCAGGGGACGTTCATCACGGAGCGGCCGAGAGCGTAGGGCATCCGCCGTGAGCAGGTCGTTCCCCTACACCGAGCGGCGGACTTTGCGTCCGTGGTGGTAGGATGCGTGCATGATCAACGGCGCGCATTTGTTGCTCTACAGCACGGATCCGGAGGCGGATCGCGGGTTCTTCCGCGACGTCTTGAACTATTCCTATGTAGACGTGGGCCACGGGTGGCTGATTTTCAAGCTGCCGCCGGCGGAGATGGCCGTGCATCCCGCGGACGACAAGACGCTGCAGCAGCATGCGGGGCACGCCATGATGGGCGCCGTGCTCTATCTGATGTGCGACGACCTGAAGGCCACCATGGCCATGCTGGAATCGAAGAACGTGGAGTGCACCGAGGTGGAGAAGGAGCCATGGGGCATCCGCACAACGGTGAAACTGCCCAGCGGCGGGGAAATCGGGCTCTACCAACCTACGCATGAGACGGCAATTGGGCTCAAAGCGCATTGATGGCGCGACCGATCTGCTCTCCCATCGATCGAGGTGAGGAGGTGGCGCTGGTTTCTTTCGCCGACGTTCTTCATCCTCGAACGCTCTAGGGTTACCATATTCTGCATACATTAGATGGCACGACCTGCAATGACGGCGATGTTGATCTTTTTCGCCTCGCTCGGGAGCCTCTCCGGCTGCGCATCGAGACAGCAGGTGCAGGCAAAACGTGAAGCAGAGGATCAAGAAATTCTGCGTGGTTATTTAGAGGAATTCAAACCCGGCGCGACTCGGACTGAGGTCGAGAGCCGCCTTCGAGAGAGGCGCATTTCGTTTTTCAGGTCCGGAGAGATGAAGCCCCACCAGCGGTGGTTTGACAAGTCTGGGAACTGGATACGCGACCCCGGAATCTTCTATGACGTGATCAAGATCAGGTCGGAGCAGGTTGCCTGGCTTTGTGGCGCTGAAATCGTATACCTTGCGATTCGCTTCGAACCAAGCGACCCTCACGCGACCACCGCTCAAGGAACGGACGCAGTAGTCGAGGTCAGCATCATCCATCAATCCGCTGATTGTCCTTAGTAAGGCCCGGTCGGATGCAAGTCCTGTTCGCGGCTTTTATTGCTGCATGTGAATTTCATCGGATAGAATCGTAGGCTTTCGCGGGCGCGTTCTTGATGAATTGAGGGCGCCTCCGATGGAACGCGCATGAGCGAAATCCGATTTCAGAACACGCTGACGGGCCGGCTGGAGCCGTTTGTGCCGCTCACGCCGGGGGAGGTGCGCATCTATACCTGCGGGCCGACGGTGTATGACTACGCGCACATCGGCAACTTCCGCACCTTCGTCTTTCAGGATGTGCTGCGGCGGTTCCTGCAAATGGAAGGCTATCGTGTCCAGCAGGTGATGAACCTGACGGATGTGGACGACCGCATCATCCAGAACGCGGCCGTGGCCGGCATCGGCATCCGCGAATACACGGAAAAATACGTGAAGGCGTTCCTGGACGATATGGACGCGCTGGGGCTGGAACGGCCCGAAAGAATTGTCCGCGCGACGGACCACATCGAGCAGATGGTGGCGCTGGTGGAGCGGCTGGGCGAGAAAACGTACACGTACAAGAGCGACGGATCGATTTACTACCGCATCGCGAAATTCCCGTCGTATGGAAGGCTCTCGAAGATCGACCTGAGCGGCATTCA
>DATKNR010000015.1:0-6494 GCA_035541255.1 Patescibacteria group bacterium
CAGATGATGATGGGGACGTTGGCTTCCTGAATCGCGTACTGCAGCAGCCGGAGCCGGCTCTCGAGCGCGCGCAGCCGCGAAGCCGCCGTGGCCTTGGGGAGCTTCTTGGAAAGATCGAGTTCGTCGAGCATGCGCCTGCCGTAGGGGAGCTACAGGTCGTACCTCTACAAGGGATCTAATTGTCGATCTGGGCCCGCTGTAGACGGTCCGAGTAGTCCACGTAGATCGTTTTCCACTCGGAATAGAAGTCGAGCGCCGCATCGCCGGATTCGCGATGGCCGTTTCCGGTCTGCTTTGTCCCGCCGAAGGGCAGATGCGTTTCGGCGCCGATGGTGGGCGCGTTTACGTAGACGATTCCGGTGTGCAGGTCGCGCATCGCGGCAAACGCGGCGTTCACGTCGCGCGTATAGATGGCGGAGCTGAGTCCGTAGGCCACGCCATTGGCGACTTCGATCGCATTCGCCAGATTGTCCACGGGGATCACGGACACCACCGGCCCGAAAATTTCTTCCTGGGCGATCCGCATCGTGGGAGCAACGTCCGCGAAAATCGTCGGCTCGTGGAACCAGCCCTTCGCGTACGCGCCGCCTTCCAGGCGATGTCCCCCTGCGGCCAGTTTCGCGCCTTCGTTCTTCCCGATCTCCACGTACTGCATCACGGTTTCGAGCTGCTTCTTGCTGATCGCCGGACCCATGTCGGTCGTGGGGTCGAGTCCGTCGCCCACTTTCAGCGCCTTGGCGCGCGCTGTGAACCGGTCCATGAATTCTCGGTAAATCCGCTTCTGCACGCCCACGCGGCTCGCGGCCGTGCAGCGCTGCCCCGTGGTGCCGAACCCGCCCCAGATGCATCCGTCCACGGCGAGATCGAGGTTCGCGTCGTCCATCACCAGGATGATGTTTTTGCCGCCCAGCTCCAGATGGCAGGGCCGCAGCAGCGGTGCGCACGCTTCACTCACGCGAATGCCGACTTCCGTCGACCCCGTGAAGCTCACCACTTTCACTTCCGGGTGTTTCAGCATCGCCTGCCCGCACACGCTTCCGGCGCCCGACACGAGATTCACCACACCGCGCGGAATCCCGGCCTCGTTCAGCACGTCGAGCAGGTTGTAGACGGAAAGCGGCGTTTCCTGCGCGGGCTTGATCACCGCGGTATTGCCCAGCACGAGCGCCGGCATCAGCTTCCATGACGGGATGGCCATCGGAAAATTCCACGGCGTGATCAGCCCGCACGGACCGATGGGCTGCCGGACGCACATGGCCACTTTGTTCGGCAGTTCCGAGGGAGTCGTCTTCCCGAACTGGCGGCGCCCTTCCCCGGCCATGTAATACGTCATGTCGATGGCTTCCTGCACGTCGCCGCGCGTCTCCGCCAGAACCTTGCCCATTTCGCGGGTCATGTCGCGCGCGAATTCTTCCTTTCGCCGGACCAGCAGTTCCGCGGCGCGATACAGGATTTCGGCGCGTTTCGGCGCGGGCACCAGCCGCCATTTCTTGTACGCCTCCGCGGCGGCCTCAACGGCTCGGGACACGTCTTCGGCGTTCGACGCCGGAAACATCCCCACCAGATCGTCGGAGTTTGCCGGGTTCCGGTTTTCGGTTGCCGAGTTGCTGCGTGCATCCGTCCATTCGCCGTCGATGTAATTCTTGTAAAGCTTCGGGGCAACCGTTGTGGCCATGGTGTTCTCTCCAGTCGCGCGCGGGCACGCTCCCGATGGCTCGGGATGCCCTGCTCTCTTGAAGACTGCTCGGAGTCGAAGTCGAGGCAGCGCGGGAACTTCGACTCTAACAAACGCCTCCAGGAGCGTCAACGCGGCTCGCCCCGCCTCCCAGTCAGACCAGCGAACCGGCCGTCTTGCCCTTCACCCGCAAGTCCTATTGACACGGGACTAGCCGCGGGCTAGCCTTTTTTCATCCAGCCGATGTGCCGTCCCGCCCGGACGGCCTTTTTCCAGCAGCGCTTTGCAACTGGCATTTATCCGAATTGCGGCTGCTCGTTTGACGGGGGCGCCCGAAAATCTCAGCCGGCGGCGCGACTTCCCTATTGACGAGCGGTTTGCGCGAGGCTATCTATGTTAGAGGCGCAGAAAAAAGTGCACGGAGGTAGTTTTCTTGCCATGACGATCAGCTACAAGAGCAATTCGCGCCTGGGCCGCCGTCGCAGCCAGCGGGTGGCGCTCAGCATGCCGCTGGTTGTTTGGGAGCCCGAATCGGACAGCCGGGAGCCGATGGAAAAAACGCGCACACTTTCCGTAAGCCGTCACGGAGGGCTCATGGCCCTCAACTCCGATGTGGCCTGCGGTCAGAGCCTGGTGGTGACGAACGCCATCTCCCGGGTCAGCCTCGAATGCCGCGTGGTTTACGTCATGCCCGAACGGCACGACCGGCACGACGCGCGGCACGTGGTGGGTTTCGAGTTCCTGGAACCGGAAGCGAATTTCTGGAACATCTCGTTCCCCATCTCCGCGTAGCTCTCGCGCCGTCGCCTCCCGCGACTCCGCGCCTCTCGCAGCACCCTGCTGGCATCTACGGGCGGGAAGCAGCTCCGTCCTTGAATGACAGGATGTAGAACCGGCTCAGCTTCAACTCGTCCCTGCTGTCCTTTTCCTTCCTGGATTCCTTGCGAATGTCCGTGACCGTCGCGCTGACGCCCGCGTCCAGCCAGAAGAGTTCTCCACCGTGCAGTTTCTGAGCCTTTGCGCCGCGAGGCTCGATATTCAGCGCCGCATCCGACAGCACGACGAACAGTCGCGGGCCCGGCGAACTCTCCGCGTTGTAGAACCTTCCCTGCGGAAGCGCGCCAGCCTGCACCAGCAGTTCATCCGTCTCGAACGCCGGAGTCTCCACCACCGGCCGGCCTGCCGCCTCCACCGGGCAATCGAGCGGCGCATCGACCACCTTCACGCAGCGATTGCGCGCCCTTCCTTGCGGATGCAGCAGCTCGATGGTCAGATCCTGGAAGCGCGTGCCCGAATCCGTGCGCACCACATGCGCGGCGCCGCCCGGCGAGTAGCTCAACTGCCCGTCGTCCGGCGTGGCGTGAACCTCGGGCTTTCCGGCCACAGCGTCCACGTAGTCTCCGGGCATCAACGCCACGGAAAGATACGCAACGTCATGCAGGTGCGCCAGCGTTGCCTCTCCTCCCGGAATGTCGAAATACCACGCGCGGACGTACCCATTCTCGAAGATCAGGTGATAGTGCGGCTCCGACTTCAGCGGAACAGGACCGGAAGAAAGCGGGGCCTGTGCATGCAGCGAACAAGTGAAAAGTATGAGTGCGGCAACAACTGGAAGCTTCATGTTCCCTCGCTGACGGGCGCCAGCGAAGTATACCGAACCGCGGCCTTCAGGGCTTGTGGTTGGGATCGGTGTGGCCTGCATCGGAGGCGGCGGCCGGCGGAAAAGGCGCGGCCTTGCCGGCCACGGGCGAGCCGAGCCCGAGCTTCTGGAGCGACAGCGCCTCAATCTTGCCCGTTGGCTGCAGTCCCGAAGCCTGCTGAAAATTCTTCATCGCCGCCGCGCTGGATTCGTCCCACTTCCCCGTTGGCTCGCCGTGGTAGAAGCCCTTGCCGGCCAGCGCCTGCTGGATTTCCTTGATCCGTTCGGGCTCCGGAGCCATCTGGCGATGCGAAGCGTGCGACTTCTTCCTCGTGGTTCGGTGCGTGTGCGCGGACGTGCTCTTGCTCTGCGCCCCGGCCGCGGGCATCGCTCCGCAAAGCACCGCCGTGCCGCACAGGATCGAACACCACGCCGGAAACCGGCGGCGAAGAAACTTCGGGCCGCCCCGCGAGAGGCGGCCCGATCCAGAGAAGTCAGCCAATCGAATCACGTTTCCGGTTATTTGTCCGGTTGCGGTACGGTGCCCGCCAGGAAGACGGTCAGCGCGCCGCCGCTCGACGGTCCGCCGCGGCGAACGCGGAACAGCACGTTGTCGCCCGGCTTCAGTTGCGAAGTGATCCGCTTCCAGTCGCGCACGTTCTGCACCGGCTGGTGATTCACGTCCAGAATCACGTCGCCGCGGGTGAATTCGATGTCCTCGCCGAAGCTGGCCGGATCCACCTGGGTGACGATCACTCCGGCGCCCCGGTCGAGTCCCAGCCGCTGTTGCAGATCGGGGGTGATGTCTTCCACGTGCAACCCGAAGTCCGTGGCGCCTTCACCCTCCGAGGGACCGCCATTGGCCTGCGCCGTCTGCGGGAACAGCTTGGTGCGGTCCGCCACGCCCACCGTGGCGCTATGGCTCTGCTTGTCCCGCGTGTAGGTGATGTTCACCGAGCCGCCGATTTCGGTGGCCACAATCGGATTCACCAGGTCGTTGCCGTTCATCACCTGCTTGCCGTTCACGGAAGTAACGACGTCGCCGGCCTTCAGGCCCGCCTTGTCCGCGGGACTGCCCGGCTCCACGCGTTCGATCACGATGCCGTGATCCACGCCCAGTTCCTTCAGCAGCACGGGATTATTGCTGCGGTCCTCCCCGAACGTGATGCCGATCGACCCGCGCGTCACCTTCCCCTTCGTCACCAGGTCGTTGTACACCTTGATGGCGGTGTTGGAAGGCAGCGCGAAGCCCACTCCCTCGTATCCGCGGCTCGAGGTGTAAATCGCCGTGTTGATCCCGATCACTTCCCCGGCCAGATTCACCAGCGGCCCGCCGGAGTTCCCGGGGTTGATGGCCGCGTCCGTCTGGATAAACCGCTGGAATTGTTTTCCGGCGCTGATATTGGCGCGGTCCTTGGCGCTCACGATGCCCGCCGTCACCGTCGCTTCCAGGCCGAACGGGCTGCCGAACGCCAGCACCCAGTCGCCCACCTGCACTCCGTCGGAATTCCCCAGCCGCGCGATGGGCAGCCGGTGTGGCGTGTCGATCTTGATCACCGCGAGATCCGTATCGTTGTCCGTCCCCACTACGTGTGCGGTATAGACCGTCGTATCGCCGGGCACCTTCACCTGGATTTTCGTGGCCTGCTCGATCACGTGGTAATTCGTCAGGATGAAGCCCTTCTCGTCCACGATCACGCCCGAGCCCAGGCTGCGCTCCGCCACCGGGCCCTGGTCCGGAAACTGGAAGAAGTGGTCGAAGAAGTCGCCGGGATCGTTTCCGCCCTGGTCGGGACGCTGGCGCTGCCGGCTGGGCCGTTCGATCACCTGCGTCGTCGCGATGTTCACCACCGCCGGCGAATCCTGCTTCACAATCGCCGCAAAGCTGCCGGAGAGCTGCACCGGATTGGGAATGGCCAGCGGCGTGGCTCCCTGATCCCGGAAGGCCGCCACATGGCCGCTCCCGACGCTGCCGATGACAATGCCGATCCCCAGCGTGGCAATCACCAGCAGCGTGAACAGGAGTTTGCGCTGCCGGGCCCAGCTAAAAATTTCGCCCATCTGCTTTCCCATCACTTTTCTCCCTGCCCGCCATTCGTTTGGCGGGCTTGCCCACCCTCTACCAGGGCTGCCCGCCAGAAAATGGCGGGTAAATCCAGCGGCGCCCGGATTGGCCGGCCGCGCGAAGGATTTAATTATAGCACCCGGGCCACTCCCCAACGATTCGACGCAGAATTCTGCCGCGCGTGAGCGTAAACCCACCCAGCCGCAAGCGCTCTCACGGTTAGATGTCGCCCAAGCCGTCCGCGTTCCGAAGTCCTCCCTTGTAGAGCCGACCTTTAGGTCGGCATCCCGCTTGCCTGCTCGAGGCATGAGCAGGGTGGCACAGCCTTTCAGCCTGTGCCCTCCATCCCGCCTCACCGTAGCACGCGTTTTCCGCCTGTGCTCTCTGTCTCGCAGCATACGCATTTCCTCGCCTACGCTATAGAATCGCAGCCAATGACCTTCTACGCGCGCAATCTTCCGCATTGGCACCCCGACGGCAAGGCGCTGTTCGTTACCTGGCGATTATTCGGCTCCCTGCCTCGCACAGTGCTGGAGGAGTACCGGGCCCTCAACCTGTGCGACTCCGGAGAGGCTTTCGCAAGAATCGACCGCACATTGGACCGGGCACAGAGCGGCCCAAAGTGGCTGGCGCACCACGAAATCGCGGCCATGATCGTCGGGGCGCTCCGGCGTGGCGACGGTGGCATGAAGTTGTTCCGGCTGTTTTCCTATGTCGTCATGCCCAACCACGTTCACGTTTTGCTCCAGCCCGGCGCTCCTCTGGCGAAAATCACCAAGGGCATTAAGGGAGCCACGGCGCGCAGGGCCAACTCGATCCTGGGCCGCAGCGGCGTCCCCTTCTGGCAGGATGAATCCTTCGACCATTGGACCCGCAGTGGCCAGGAAGTGGAACGAATCAAGCTCTACATCGAATGGAACCCGGTGAAGGCGGGTCTTGTGAAGGAACCCGGCCAGTGGCCCTGGTCCAGCGCCAGTAGCACAGGCTTTTAGCCTGTGCTCCTGATTTCGCCTTCAGTAGCACAGCCTTTCAGCCTGTGCTCTTCTCTCCTCCGTACTCCAACGAGCCCCGCACAGCCCTCTAGCCTGTGCCCTCGATCCCGCCCCGTAGCACAG
>DATKNR010000016.1:0-13784 GCA_035541255.1 Patescibacteria group bacterium
TCCGGATTGACGCTGACGGGCGGACCGCCGACAGCCACGCTGCCCAATGGCGTTACCGGGCGTTCGTACGCGCAGAACGGTGGCGGACCACCGGCGCAGGCGCCGCTAGTGTTTACCGTGGCCGGCGGCACAGGCACCGGGACGACACTGGCAGCCGCGCCTGGCGGGGGCTTGGTGTGCACGTTTGCAGCGCCAACCCTGACATGCAAGGCCACCACGATCACGACAGCCGGCGGAGGGAATATCACCTTTAGCGTCACGGCGACAGATACGGCCAACGCGGCAGTTCCCGCCGGCAATATCATGACGGACACTGCGGGCAACACTTCGTACGTAATCAACGTGAACAACGCGCTGACGTTCAGCGAGAATTACGGCACCACGAGCGCGCTGCCGGATGCGGTGCAGGGCCGGACGTACGGAGCGGGCAGCAACAATTGCTCCCCGACCTCAGCGTGCGCCAATGTAATTTTCACGGCCACTGGCGGACTGCCGGCCTATACCTTCACGGAGACAGGCGCTCTGCCGGCACCCGTTACCTGCCCCACTGGCGCAACGCTGGTCTGCAGCAGCGGCGGCGGAAATGTGACCGGTGCACCGGCGGCATATCCGTTTACGGTGTCGGTGACCGACGCAGGTAATGCCGCGGTTCCCGCGCTCACACCCGCGCTAATGATGGACACAAACGGGAACAGCAACTTCAGCCTTCTGGTCCATGCAGGGCTGTCCCTTACGCCGCCCGCGCGGCTTCCCAATGGTCTGCTGGGGTTCGCCTATCCGCCGCAGACATATACCTCCAGTGGTGGCACGACAGTGAATGACACGTTCGTGCTGAGCTTCTCCACAGCTGGGGGAACCTGCCAACCGACGATCATGTCCGGAGCCAATCAGCCGCCTCCAGGTCTGGTGATTGGGCCGGTAAATGGCATTCTTAATGGCACGCCAACGACGGCGAGCACGGTGGATACGGATTACACCTTCCCCGTGTGCGTCTCGGACTCCGGAAATTTCTCGACCCCGGGGGGTGCACTTAACACAGGGTTGCAGATGATCAACATTCTCGACAGGCTTGCCGCGGCGTCGGGCACGGGCACCTCAACGATTGAGGTAATCAACTACGGCACGAACAGCTATTTCGGGGCAGTGCTATTGGGCGGCGGAACGGCTACTCCTTCCGGCCTCGCCGTGACATCGTCCGGGACAACCCTCTTTATCGCAGACACGGCCAACAATGTGATCTATACGCTGGATACGATTACGGGCAACCTGGGCGCAAACGTGACACTGCCAACCGGTTGCGGCGCCCCCACCGAACTGGCCACCACCCCGAATGCATTGCTGGCGGGTCATGACCGCTTGTACGTGGTTTGCACGGACACGGGCGGCGCCCACGTGGAAGAGGTGGCGGTGTACGACACGACCAGCGCCGCGACCCTCGCCGGAGGGGCCATCGCGGAAATTCCCACCGGCGCGGGGAGCTCTCCGCGCGCGGTGGCGATCCAGGCGAACAATTCCCATGCGTTCGTCACGCTGAACGGAACGAATTCCCTCTTTGTCATCGACAACACTCTGGCGACGCCAGCCAAGGTGACGAATGCTCCTTTTGCGCTGGCTGCGGAAACGGATCAGCCCACCGGGATTGCCGTGGCAAATGTGGGCGCGAGCGTCTATGCCTACATCGGGAAGGGGGGCTTCGGGACTCAAGCCACCACGCCCTCCACGATTTCGACCGTCTCCGAAGCGGGCAATACGGTGACGGTAACCACCACTGCCGGGCATGGTCTGTTGAACGGCCAGACGGTAACGATTTCGGGTATCGCCACGGCGGGCTACAACGGTACCTTTACAGTAACCGTCACCGGCGGGACGACGTTTACATACACCGACCCGACTTCGGGGCTCGCTCCAGACGCGGGCGGGGGCACAGCCACTCCAAATCCCCAGCAGGGCGTGGAAGTGGTCAACGTCACCTCAGTGAACGGCGGCGGAGGATCGGCACCTTTGGTCACCGAAATTCTGCTGAACCCGGGTGAAACCCCGAATCCGGATGATGTGACAGTGGATCCGACGAATTCCTTCGTTTACGTCACATTTCCCGGGACGAACGAATTTACGGTGCTGACGAATGCAGTGTCGCCGGCGCAGATTGGCGGCGCTCCCTTTAACCTGCCGGATCCGACCATGGCTGCGACGGATACGCCTGGAGGGGTCATGGTTCCTCCGGTGCCCGTAGGAACGGTTCTGGCCTATTTCACGGCAACGAACGGGCCTGCCGTGGACGTGCTGAATCAGGGCACACCGCCGACAGCCGACCTCACGATTACCGGTCTGACGGCGAGTTCGGCGCCAGGGCGCATCAAGTTCATTCCCATCCCGCAGTAAACAGACTCCAGCGGAAACAGAAAAGGCCCGGAACCAGATCAACTGGCGCCGGGCCTTTTGGTTTTCAATTCTTTCGCGGCGTGAGCCATGGTTCTCCGGCGGGGCAGAACTGCCGAGGACCGGACGACTCGCAGCAGGCGTTTGAGTTTATTGGACCGTGAGCGAATAGCTGACGCTGTGCGTGACATTCGCCGACGAAGCCGTCACCACGATCGGGAAGGTTCCCTGCGGCGTGCCGGGGTTTCCTCCTCCGCCACCCCCGCCGCCTCCTCCGCCGCTACTACTGGGGCCTCCCCCGCACGCTCCCGCGAGCCCGACAAGCGCAAGGATGAGCATGATAGCCAGCGTCCAGCGCAAGCGTGACGTCCGGCGGCGCAGCGGGGCGAAGCCCAAGGCGAGCGCGAGGAGCAGGCCCGCCCACAGGAGGTGCAGCACCGGCCGAGGGTCACCCGGGGCGCGGGGCTCGCCTCCGCGCGGAGAGACGAGCGAAGGAGCGGTAGTCGTGAACATGACGGTTATCTGCGCGCTGCCCGCGGCACCCGCAGTGGCGGGAAGGACTCCGGTAGTTCCTCCGGTGAACCCCGCAGCGGTGCTCGAGAAAACGCAGGACGACTCCGCGGGTAATCCGGAGCAGGAAATGAGTACGTTGCCGGGATACGCTGCGCTTTGCACGGGCGAGATGGTGAGCGAAGCCGGGACAGCGCTTCCGCGAGTTGCGGAACCGGAGGCCGTGGCCGCGCAGCTCATTCCGCCGCCAGCGCTTATACACAGTCCGAAATCGTTTGTGATGGAAAACGCCGCAAGGTTCGAGAGCGTGGGTGAAGCCGTGGGGTCGGACACCTGAACATTTACCATGCCAATGCTGCTCAGATCCGCGGCAGTCAGGTTTATGGTGAGTTGCGACGCGCTCTGCGATACGGGGACGTGGATTACATTGTTAAACAGGACGGTAGAGCTGGGAGTGAATCCACCGCCGGTGATCGTCAGGGTCAGGCCCGCTGTGTTCACGGTGGCCGAGGCAGGAGCGAGCGACGCCAGACGGAGCGGCGCCATATTGGCGAGCTGCAAGTCCCACGCGCCGCGGCCATGCGTGCCGGAGCGAAGAATGCGCGAACCGGAATGCAGCACCAAAGAGAGAACGGCCACATTTGGCAGTCCGTTGGGGGCGCCCGGAAAATCCGGCTGCCAGGAAGCACCTCCATCCGTGCTCGCAAACACGCCGACGTCGGTGCCGATGTAGAGCGTTTCGCTCAGCGCGTCGAGGGGGTCAATCACGATGGCGTTTACGGGGATGTTCGGCAGAGCCCCGGCGCCCGTTCCGCTGATATCCGAGCAGGAGAAATGAGTGGCGGAGCAGCGGAATACATGTCCCTTCGTATCCGTGGCTGGAGGATTGATCTGAAAACCGCTGAACCCGGAGACGGTCACGAAGACGGTGTCGAGATTGTTGGGATCGGCAGCCACCTGGGTGATGGCTCGCGGGGGAAGAGTGCCGGCGTCGAGTTCCACCCATGCGGACACGCTGCCCGCACTGGCATTCGTCGTCCGCCAGAGTTTGCTGTCAAATGTTCCGGCGTAAACCACGTCGGAATTCAGGGGTGAGACGGAGAGGCTGGTGATGTCGGGGGAATTCGCGGGGCCGGCGGTCAAATCGGGTGAAATCGACGTCCAGGAGGCCGCGCGGTTCACCGTTTGCCACACGCGGTAGGTACCGAAGTAGAGCCGGGACGAAGTTGCCGGGTTCGGATCGATCACCATGGGAGGAATAAATTCGGAACGGTCGTTCTGATTGATGCCGGAGTCCGCAATCGAGAAGCTGGAACCGCCGTTGGTGGATTTGAGGATTTCAATCATCTGGCAGGCGGTATAGACGGTGGAGGGATTAGACGGGTCAATGGCGGTGTAGCCGCCGTCTCCGCAAGCGGGGGCTTCGATCCATTGCAGGCCGGTCGAAGCGGCATTGTAAATCTGCGTGCCATTGTCTTGGGTGCCTCCGAAGGCCACATCCGGCGACGCCGGGCTCATGGAGATTCCGGGATAGAACTGGGAAAGCTGCAGCGTCGAATTGAGGTTTGTCCAAGAGACGGGATTGGAAGCGGCCGCCAGTGGGGAACTCCAAACGCCGCCATCGTTGCCAACGTAGAGAGTAGTGACGTTCGCACCGCTGAAGCCGAATGCGATGGCGTGCTGGTCCACGTGCAGCAGCGTGCCGTTCGAGTCCTGTGCGATCTGGGTCCAGGTGGCGCCTCCATTGTTGGTCCGCAGCAGGAAATAAGGCATGTTGCCGCTTTGGACGGCGGAGCCACCGAGAAAAACGGTGTTCGGGTCGGTGGGGTGCACCTGAATGGCCATGTCGTAATCGCACTGGTTCATGCAGAAGTCGCGAGGGGGAGTGACGCTGGTCCACGTCGACCCGCCGTTGACGGTCTTGAATACGCCGGCGAGCGTGGTGTTGAACGGCGCCGTGGTCTGGATGGGATTGGCTACCGCCGCATAGAGGGTGTTCGCGGCGGCATCGGAGCGGGCCAGGCTCAGGTGGATGGTTCCGGCGGATGTGCCCAGCGGAAGGGGCGCCTTGCTGACCAGCGTCCACACCTGGCTGGAGCATGGCAGATTGACGTTCGTGGACTTGTAGATTCCGTTGTTCCCGGGAGTGCCGCCGGCGGGGGCGCTGTCTCCGTTGTTCGAGCCGAGCGCCGCATAGCCGACCATTCCGGCCGGATGGATGGCTACGTCCGTGCCGATTGCGCCGGAGAGCAATTGCCGCCAGCTCATTCCTCCATCGTCCGAGCAATAGAGGCCTGAACTGGCGCCGCCACCAACGTTTTCGAAAATCTGCACAGCGGCAAACAGCCGCGCGGGCGTTGCGGGGTGGATGGCGAGCGCGCCGATGTGCACGCCTCCCACTGCCTGATTGAACGGAACGGCGGGCGGAAGGAAAGAAGTGGGCGCGCCGGGCTGGGGATTCGTAATCGTCTCCATGGGGACCTGGGACCACGTGGTTCCCGCGTCCGTGGACACATAAACGCCAGCGCCGTAGTAGGAATCTCCGGAGAAATTCTGCTCGCCCGTGCCTACGTAGAGAGTGCTGCAGGGTCCCGGCGAGCAGCTTGAAGGGTCAATGGCCAGGGAGCCGATGGCGAGCGTGTTTTCCGAATCGAAGGTGGTTTGCCAGTGCGCGCCGGCGTCGATGGTCTTCCACACGCCGCCCTGGGCGCCACCCGCATAGAGGATGCTGGAGTTGGTGGGGTCCACGGCGAGAGCGGTAATCCTGCCGGAAACGGAGCCAATCGCGCCGTTGGCCGCAGCGGTGGGAGTGGGCCCGATGGAAGTCCACGAGGAGGTGCTGGCCATCATTTGCGGGGAAAAGAGAGTGCGCGCGCCGGCCGCGGGCGCTTTCAGGCTCAGTTCGCGCTGGGCGCGGCGCATCACCTGCTTCCGCGCCAGCGCGCCCAGGCGCACTCCCCAGGGAATTGACGGGAGCGGATAGCGCCGCTGGCGATAGAACCATTGTTCGCGGCCGCGGATGTCGTCGCGTTCGGACTCACCGTCCGGAGAGGAATTGCCGTCGCGATCACCGCGCAGATTTGAGGCGAACGGGTTTCCCTGCGAAGATTGGCCGCGAACCGGAGAGGAAATGAGCCACCCGGCCAATGCCAGGCTGACCGCAGCCAGTGACACTGTGAGCGATCGCCCGCGATTCATCCGCAACGTCCCCCGCCCCGGGTACAGGTAAAGGAAGAGGGCGTCCCTGTCAACAGCCGCGATACTGCCGGCAGAAGTGCGCGAGAGAAATTGCGGCAGCCGATGAGCAATTGCTTTCCGTTTGCCGTACCCGCTGGGCTATTGCAACGTCATCGTGAACATGACGGGGTGAGAGACGTTGCCGGAAGTGGCCGTGATCGTGATTATGTTGGGTCCGAGCGGAGCAGAGCCTGCATTGCCACCCCCACCGCCGCCGCCACCACTGCCCCCACCGCCGCCACAGGCCGCAAACGTGCCAGCGAGAGTCATCACGAGCAAGATGGCCAGCGCGTATTGGGCCACGCGCCATGGCCGGCCCGTGCGCTGTCCGCGAGAAAGCAGAGCAAGCATCAGGCTGAGAAGCGCCAAGCAGGCCAGGAGCGTCCACGGTTGCAAATGTAACGGCCCGCGGACGCCCGGATCCGGGCCGGGAGGAACCAGAGAAGGCGCGGTGGTGGTAATCACCAGGTTGACCATATTGGCGCCGTTGGCCGGAGTGAGAGCGTAGCCCGTGCAGGACGATCCGTTGAGCGTGCAGTTGGATTCTGTGGGCAGCCCGACGACGGAGAACCTCACGGGCCCCGGATAAGCCGCATCGGCAATATTCGTCGAAAGCATGAGCGTGGTCATCCCCGTGGAGCCGCGCGTGACGGTTTGCGAAGTCGGGTTCGCGGTGATGCTGAAGTCAGAGCCCACTCCAAAGTTGACCGTGCCGCTCGTGCCGCCCACGGTTTGCACGGCGAGGGCGACGGGGCCGGTGGTGGTCCCGGAGACGGTCAGCATGACGGTGAGAGTTGTGCTACTGGTGACCGTGACGGGGCCAGCCGCGATGTTTGCGCCCATCGGGATGACAAGCGAGGTGGCGCCAGCAACGAAATTCGCGCCCGTGAACGTGTAGTTGGTCATGCTCCCGATTGCACCCCCCGGGGGCGAAATCATGGCAAGCGTCGGCGGGGGCGGGACGTTGACCGTGACCGTAACCGGAGTGCTTGTGGACGTGGTGTAATTCCCATCGTCAGAGAAGACAGCGACATAACTGGCGGTGGCGGTGGGCGAAAAAGTGAACGAGGCCGAGGCCGCTGAATACCCGAAGTTATCAAACGTCGCCGAGAGCGGCGCCGTTCCCACGACTGCCATGGTGGCGGAGTCCATGAACGTGATGGTGCCGCTCGGCGAATTTCCGATGCTACCGCCCGTGATACCGAAGTTAAGCGTGTCGACGGAAGCGAAGAGCGTCACCTGGCTGCCCTTGGTGATCGTGGATGAACTCGGCGTAACTGACGTCTGGGTGGGCGCCTCCGTCACGGTGAAAGCCAAAGCCGGGGTTACCGAGCTGGCGTTGTAGCTGGGGTCGCCCCCACAGGGATTTACCGTGCCGCAGTACTGCGAGGTGAAGTTGTACATGCCCGGGGGCAATGCAGGGATCTGTGCCGTCCCTGTGGTCGCGCCGAAATTGCCGGGCGACTGGACCTCCAGGTAGCCCTCCGAATTCAGCGGATAGGAGCCCGCGAAGCCGGCGGGGAGGCCCGTAATGACAACGTTGCCGGTGGCGTTCTCAAACCCCGAGGTCGAGCCCACGACATCCACACGCAGGGCCCACGCGGAGCCATACGGCTGCGAGTTGACGGACAGTCCCTCACAGAGAGGCACGAAACTGCTTGAGGCAGGGGGAGTAACTATGCAGGCAGACGGGCTTTCGATGATGACGCTTTGCGTTGCCGCGCTGGCTTCCGGAGTAATGTTGACGGAAATGCCGGGAGAGGAAAAACTAGAGCCGAACGTTCCGTCGCCGGCGTAGTGCGCCGTAACAGTGTATGTTCCTCCCACCAGCCCCTGGGTATAGTTGCAATTGGCAGCACCGGGACAACTGGTTCCCGCGGTCGTTCCGGAGAAGATCCCGCCAGTCAGGGGATAGAGATTCGAATTCAAAATCAGGTAGTTGTTGGAGATGAATTGATCCACGCCAGCCGTGCTGCTTGGGTAGGTGCCGATCAGGGCCACATCCTCGGCCTTGGCGGCGGATGAGGTCACCGGAATGGGCATACCGCTGACGGTTCCGTTCACGGTGATGTCAACGAAAACCTTTGTGCCATGCATGGCCGTGATTGACTGGGGCATGCAGGAAGCCGGCGCCACTTCCGTCATGGATAGGCAGAGTACCGGCGTGGTCGCGGTGAAATTGCCCTGAGCGGTGGCCCAGTTATTGATGAGGTTCGCGACGTCCACCGAGCCCAGGCCGGTGGCCAGGTCTAGCCCGATTCCGGCGGTGTACCCGATGTTCATGGTCTGCTGGCCGGTCTGGAGATTCTGAAAGTCGAGTATGCCGAATAGAGCGTTGCCAGTCATTTTGGCAAGGCTGCAATTCGTGCTGGCGGGAGCACAGGGCACCGAATTATTGCCTTTGGATACGTCGTGAAACGATCCGGGGAAATTTTTCGCCAAATTGTAGAGGACGTAGTTGGCCTGGCCTTGCGGCCCCTGAGCCTGATTCACCAGCGCCATAATTCCGGCGAAAGCGGGAGCGGCGGAGGATGTGCCGCCAACGCCCAGAAATTGGAAGTACGGTGCAGAGACATCGCACGGACCGCCGAGAATGTCCGACTCGCACACCACGTAAAAACTGTTCGAGATCAGTCCATCGGCGGAAAAGAGCGAAATATCCGGGATGTCGCGCGTGAGGTCGTTTGCCGCGCTGAGCCCCGCAGAACCAGTGGCAGCAGGCTGCCAAGACGGTTTAGGGTAAGAAAACTGGCAGAACTGGCCCATCGGGTCGAGCCCGCTGCAATTGCTCTGGCCACCCCCGCCGCCGACGATGTTCAAGAACTGTGACGACGTGGTAGTCGCGTTGCAAAGCGTGCCGCTCATGGTGGCTACGAGGCTCTGCGCGCAGGAATCGTTCCAGGTAGTCTCCGGAATAAACTGCGTGGCGGAAACAAGACTAATCCCATTGACAGGCGAGTTCTGCCCATTGGACCAGTAAGTGGCTTCATAGTTCGGCAATGTCACGTCGAAGTCCGTGCCTCCGGCCGCGACGTTGAACGGGGTGGACGCGATCCCGTTGACTCCGGTGCCGAATCCCGGGAAGTACTGTTCGGCGGCGAACTGCTGACTGTTCGGATCATCGCAGCCTGCCGAGCCGTTATCACCGGACGAGATGATCACGGTGATGCCCTGCGCCGCGGCCTGTTCCCATAAAGTGGCGTAAAACTGATTATTAAGACTCCCCAGGTAGGCCTCACAGAGGCCGAAGCTTTCGCTCATCACCGGAGCGAGGTTGTTGTTGATCACGTATTCAGCGGCCAGGTCGATCCCCGCAGTGGATTCGGTGTCCGCCGCAATGACGAAGTCGATGGTCGCGTTTCTTGCCACCGCGCCGACGAGCTGTGTATCCAAGTCCCCTTCAATCTCATCGCCGTTGAATCCGGGCGTAGGCCCGTCGACGATTACATTTGGAAGGTTGGCGGCGCTCAAGCCGAACTGGCTGCGATAGGTAGCCGCGTCGTCGTCAACACAGCTGCTAAAACTGGGTGTGCTCGCCGTGCAAATCTCGGAATCGCCGATGATCGCGATGGTCTGGCCGCTTCCATCGAGGTGCAGGTTGTTGTACACGGTGTTGAGATCATAGATCGCAGCAAAATCGCCGGGGCCCACGGCGTTGCAGTTGGACCCCGCCCCGGTGACGGACTGGCATGGGCCAAACGAATATTGGGGAGCGAGGGATACGACCTCACCGGTGGCCTTCGTCTTGCGGAACACGCCGAGGTAGCGGTTCTGTGCCTTTCGCTTGAAATTATTCAGCGAGACCGGTCCAACAACTGCGGGTGCCAGCGCCGTGGGTATCTGCGGATTCGTCGAGTTGGCAAAATGCTGCTCGCCGTTCACCAGGTAACGGTGAATCTGGGTGTGGAACGCGTTGCGCACCTGTCCAGCAGTGCCGGAAAACTCGATGACCGTCCGTCCCGCGGAAACCTGGTTTACTTCGAATCCCTGAGATGCGAGCCAGTTCTTGACGGCCTGAATGTCGGCATCGGCCGGGCCGAACTGGAGGCCGAATTGTTGCGGGGTGAGCCAGTGATGAAAACTACTGGACGTGGATTTGCTCTGCTGCGCGTCGATGAAGCTCCTGAGAGACGATTCCTGTTCCGGGGAGCGCCGCAGAAGCAGCAGCATGCGCCGGATGGGCTGGCTGTCGGCCACGGCGCCCTGGTCATACCCGGCGCGGGCCAATGGATGGATATTTCCGTACAGCGTGGTTACCTGGCTGTTGTTGATCGCCTGAGTGATGCGCGGCGGCACGGTGCTCTGTGCGCGGCCCAGCAGAGGGATCAGCAAAGCTGCGGCAAGAAGTGGCAGACAGAAGCGCCAGGGGAAACTCTTTTCTCGCATATCCCTATTCCCCTCAAATGGATTCAAGGTTCCCTGAATCTTGACCACTATCTAACCCCGTGCATCGCAAAAAGACTTTGCAGGCGGCGCAACCTTCTACCTCGACACTCGGGAAGGCACCGGCTGGGAGAGCTGCCAAAAGCTGGCCCGCGATTCTCACGCACTCCTGGCGGCACAGTGGAATGAGACGCCCCGACAATGGCCGATACATCGGACTCACTTAAGGATGCCAGTGGCAAAGCTAGCAACCCGCTCCGAAGGTGTCAAGGCGAGTAATCCGTCTCGCAGACCCGTCCAGGGTCCGGGGCAGCCACCATCGCCGATGGAGCTTTGATGCGGGCCCTGGAGCGCCCGTCGCCTTAGCGATCGAGGAGATCGCCTTCCGCAAGAAGAGAGTCCACGACCGCAGCAGGCTGGATCGAATATTCATTGACCCGGATTCTGCGCCGCAGCGATCGCACACGGTCGCGCCGGTCAGCGGAGTCTTCCCGCAGCCGCTGGAGAACCACTTCGCAGTCGATGGCAGGGCACAGTCGGGCAAGAACCTCGCACACGGAAATTTCATCCTCCGTAGGGAAAAGCGGCAGGGTGAGTGGGGTAAGCGATTCGTCCCTTGTTCTTGAACGCTTACGGGCTTTCGTAGTCGGCTTGCGTCCGCCCATCCCGATAACTAGCCGCGGAGTGCATGCGGCGCTCCGCTATGGGTATCGGCGGGCGCGTAAGAATCTTTAGCCCGAAGTGGGTCTTGTCCGCGAAGACATTCTCCCGTTTTTGGTCCTGACGTTGAGCTTCTTTCAGGACTGCAGGCTCTTCAGATGCGAGGCGTTCGTAGTGGAAGCTGCCGAGCCCTGCCCGTGTGGGACGAGCGCCATAGTATCCAGGCATGCTCGAAGCCGAGCGAGCGCGGCAGAGTGCAATTGAGATACACGGGATTCTCCTACGCCTAATACTTCGCCCACTTCCTTCATGGTCAGCTCTTCGTAGTAATACAGCGTGAGCGCCAGCCGTTCCCGTTCCGGCAGCCGCCGTATGCCTTCTTCCAGCCGAGATCGCTGTTGTTGGCCGGTGCAGATTTCCAGGGGACTGGCCGCTTCCGGCGAGGCCAGCCGCGAAGCGCAGTCTTGCTCCATGCCGTCTTCCGTGGCGGTCGCCACCTGGTTCAAACTTGCCACATCCAAGCCGCGCAATTCCCTGGTCAACTGGTGAAACTGCTCCACGGAAGTCCCCAGCGCGGCAGCCAGTTCCGGCGTTGTCGGGTCCCGTCCCAGCTTCGCGCGCAACTGCTGTTCTGCTTCCTCAATCCTCCGGGCCTTTCGCCGCAGTTCGCGCGGGCTCCAGTCCAGCGACCGCAGCTCATCCAGAATTGCTCCGCGGATGCGGAATTTCATATACGACTCCAGTTGAACATTTCGGCCGGGATCGAACTTCTCGAGCGCATCAAGCAGTCCCAGCACTCCCGCCTGCAACAAATCTTCGAACGGCACATGCGCCGGCAGCCGGCTGTGAATCCGGCGCGCCATGTAGCGGACCTGAGGGAGCAGTCCCACGAGTCGCGCATCTCGCTCCACCAAGTGGTCGCGGCGGGATACGCACACCGCAGGCCGCCGAGGCCTGTGATTCGTCCGATGGGATTGGATTCGCGCGACAGATTGAGCTTGGGATCCACATTTCATGGCTGGGTATTTCCCTTCGAGTTCTCAAATTTCGTACCGCGCCACGCCGATTCACTGGCAACACTGCATCGGCGCGGCACAGAGGGCGATTCGCCATGGAACACCGTAGGGACGACAGCTTAGAAAGGGGTTAAGTGGTGATTAGATTTTTCTCGGAATCGCGCGGCGGAGACTTCCCGAAACAGGCCGACTGCGTTCCCCAACTGATACAAAGGGGAGCGCGGCCGGTCCAAAATATAGATTGGTGCGCCTCGCTCAGGGGAAACACGGACAGCCGAAGTTGGGCTACTGCGCAGGCTGCCCGCGCAGCGGATTACCGGCGTGAGGCGCGGCCGCCGACCACGCTGGCCGCCGGAAATTGGGCGTAATGGTGGGACTCAGCAGGTTGGGCTGTTTGGCTGTGCTGCGTGGCCGGCCGGGAGCTGTCTTTCTCCGGAACTTCCAATCGGTAGCCGACGCCTCGGACGGTGTGGATAAGGGCGGGATCGAAGCCGTCATCCAGCTTGCGCCGCAGGTAGTTGATGTAGACGTCGACCACATTCGTAGAGGTGTCGAAGCACAGATTCCAGACGTGCTCGACGATCATGGCCCGGCTGAGCGCCCGCCCACGGTTCCGCATCAGGTACTCGAGCAGACCAAACTCTTTGGCGGTCAGCGGGATTTTCCGGCCGGCGCGCTCGACGCTGCGATCCAGCCGGTCCAGCACCAGGTCCGCAACGCGGAGTACGGATTCGCCCTGATGAGTGCCTCGCCGGAGCAGCGCGCGCACTCGCGCGGCAAGTTCGCAGTAGGAAAAGGGCCGTGTCACTGCGTCGTCTGCGCCTAAGTCCAGCGCCTGCGCACGGTCCTCCGCGCGTGTGGAGCTGGAGAGCGCCAGGATGGGTACCGCCGGTTTGACAGCGCGGGAGCTTCGAAGCAGCTCATACCCCCGCGCGCTGCTGGTCAGTCCCAGATCGAGCACCAGGAGGTCGTAACCAAACTGCTGCCATAGAAACGCCGTTTCGGCCGCGTCGGCACACGTATCCACCGCGTAGTGTTCCGCTTCGAAACCTTTGCGTAAGAAGGTAGCGAGTGATGAATCGCCCTCCGCCAGAAGAATGCGCATGTGACCCTCGCGTACACGCGCGGGCGGAAGGGGGTGCCCGCAGACTGAGACTGTATTCTCAGTACTAAACCCTTAAGTGTCAAGCATTGAGTCTTGCCCGATTCCTCTCCGTACACGGTGCGGAATCCATCCACAAGGCTCTTTCCTTTTCGCTTCTCCAGTTGCTTTCGGAACGAAATTCCGCCGCCGAATTGACAAAGCACTGCCCAACCCGCATTGTAGGGAGTGGGTGTTCGGGGCAATTCCCACCATACCCCGGCGCTCCACAGACGTCCAAGCCTTTGGAACGCAAGGATTCCATGATGAGCAAACGCATTTCCCGAATGGCCCGTTGCGCGGGCCTCTGCTTTGCCAGTGCAATATTCGTGCCACTCTTCGCGGTAACCGCGCGCGCTCAGTCCCTGCCGGATGCGACGTTGGCGCTCTTCCCTGCCCAGGCCGGCGAACTTGCGTTCGCGGATCTCCACACGCTCCGGCAATCCCCCCATTACCGC
>DATKNR010000017.1:0-3402 GCA_035541255.1 Patescibacteria group bacterium
GTGCGGCTGATGGAGCTGGAGCAAAATGTTCTGACGCCGCTCGGGCGCGTGAGCTGGCACCGCGAGGACGACATACCCGGGGCACTGATCCCGCAGGCTTACTTTTCCTATCTGCGGGGCGGCGGGCCGGAGGCGCTTTCGCAGGTGTTCCGTCACAACCAGATGGATCTGCGGGGCCTGGCAGCGCTAGCCACACGGCTGGTGGCGATGCTGACGAATCCGCAGGACGCGGGGTGCGACGCGCTCGAGCTGTACGGCCTATCGCGGCTGGAGCACCGGCGAGGAGAGCCGGAAGCGGCACGCCAGCTCTACGAGCGCGCGCTCGCCGCAGGGCTGCCGGAAGAGGCGGACCGCGCGGCGCGGCGCGAACTGGCGCGCATGGCCAAACGCGAACACGACTTCGACCGCGCCACGGAGCTGTGGGAGGACATCCTGGGAGAGACTCGAGACGGGCTGGATGCTTACGAACAGCTCGCCATGTACTACGAGCACCGGGCGCGAGCACCGGAACGCGCGCGCCAGCTGACGGAACAGGCATTGGCGGCGCTGCGTACAGCCTGGCAGCGCGGAAGCCTGCCGCCGGCGCTATACCGCCGCTTGCGGGAGCGGCTCGCGCGCCGGCTGGAACGCCTGGAGAACGGCCGGAGGAGGCGAGTGGAGGCGGAACTATTTGCTCCCGCGCCGCCCTCTCGCGCATCAAAGAGAAATCCCGATTCGAGCGCCCGACGGAAGGCTCCTTTGAACGCAAAGACCGGATAGCCGGAGGGGCCATCCACAGCAGATACTCACCGGGAGGTGCGAAATGGCCAGCGTTGGCGATGCTTATTTCCAGAAGCAATTGACGGTGCGGAAGGAACGACTGCAGGCCGCAACGGCGCGCAACGGCGCGCAGGCGGAAATCAACCGGCTGGTGGCGGAAGTGGACGCGGCGCTGGCGCGACTGGACAGCGGCACTTTCGGAATCTGCGAAGTGTGCGGAGGCGAACTCGAATCGGAGCGGATGATTGCCGATCCGCTGACCCGCATCTGCCTGGACGAGTTGCCGGCGGAAGAACGGCGCAGGCTGGAGGACGACCTGGAAATGGCGGGACGAATCCAGCGGGCGCTGCTGCCGCAGGCCGGTCTGGCCCTGACGGGCTGGGAGACGCACTACCGGTACGAGCCCGTGGGACCGGTGAGCGGCGACTACTGCGACCTGATCGTGGCCAATCCGCCCGGAGACGCGATGTATTTTCTGCTCGGGGACGTTTCCGGAAAGGGCGTGGCCGCGTCGCTTCTCATGTCGCAGCTTCACGCCATGTTCAGGAGCCTGGTGGCGGTGGGCCAGCCGCTCCAGCAGATGGTGACAACGGCGAGCCGGCTGTTCTGCGAAAGCACGGTGGCAGGACAGTACGCCACGCTAATGGCAGGAAGAGCAGACCCACAGGGGCACGTGGAACTGGCCAGCGCGGGACATCCTCCGGCACTGCTGATCGGCAAATCCGGCGTAACGCGAATCGAATCGAGCGGATTCCCGCTGGGAATGTTTTGCGATGCAAAATTCCCGACGCAGAACTTCGAGCTGGGGCCCGGCGACGCGCTGCTGTTCTATTCCGACGGCATTACCGAATCGCGCGGCGCTACAGGCGAGGAATTCGGAGTGAACCGGCTGGAGCGGGTGGCGGCAAATCATCGCGGCGCCGCGCCCGCGGAACTGGTGGATGGATGTATTGCCGAGCTCCGCGCCTTCAGCGGCACGCAGCCGCGGACGGACGACGTCACAATGATGGCGCTCCGGCGAGCGGCCTAAGGATCGGGTGCGGTGGCCCGTCTGCGGCCGCCAGAGCAGCCTTGACACGACCGGCGCCCATCTCGCACAGTTAGGCGGGCGGCGCGCCTGTGCCCGCACTCCATTGCACTCCCTGCAACATCACGTCATCGCCTTCGTTACGCAATACGCCTATGGAGGAATTTTTGGGCTGCTCGTGCTGGGAATCGTAGGACTCCCTTTGCCCGACGAATTCCTGCTGACGTTCGTCGGGTACATGGTATTTCGTCGAAATCTGAGCTTTGCGCCGGCGCTGGCGTCCGCGTTCGCGGGCAGTGTTTGCGGGATCACGCTGAGCTTCGTCATCGGGCGCACGGCGGGGGCATGGGCGGTGCACCGGTTCGGCCGCTGGATGCACGTGAGCGACGCGGACCTGAGGCGGGTTCATGACTGGTTCGAGCGGCTGGGCGGCTGGTCGCTCACGTTCGGCTACTTCGTTGCGGGTGTGCGCCACCTGACGGCTCTGGTGGCGGGCATGGCGAATTTCGAGCCCCCGAAGTTCGCGGCGTACGCTTACGGCGGCGCACTACTCTGGACCACAACTTTTATCGGCCTGGGGGTTTATCTGGGAGAGGGATGGCACGAGGGCAGCAAACCGTTCCGGCATTTCTCGATCCTGGCGCTGTTAGTGGTGCTGGTGTGCGCGCTGCTCTACGCAATCTGGCACATACTGCGCTCGCGGCCGAACCCCGGGCCACCGGGAGTGTAACCACCGCTATCCCCTCTGTGGACTGCTTGTGGGGCTTCTTTCAAGAGGAAAATAAACAATCGGGCGCGGTTACCGCGCTTCCGCTCTTATTTCCGGCCTGGGCGAAGTTGTGAGCAGGCGAGCAATCTGGTCGCCGGTAGTGTCGCGCGGGCGATCTGGAGCGGCAGGCCACCCGATGGCACGCGTCAGTTCGTCGTATGCCCCTCGGTTCGTTCCATCCACCAAGAGGCATTCCGATGCCACACAGCGGAGGAACACGCCGCCCTGCGGCGTCTGAAACTCGAAATAGTTGGGACGGCGCAGCAGGGAGGAGCGCTGGTCGTAGCGCAGTTCGAGCGCCTGGCTCATGCCGCCGAACAAACGGGCGGCATCGGCATCGCTGCCCGTGGCGATACGCCAGAGCAGCAGAGAGCGCGGAGTCTTGCGGTCCGAGGGCGGCTTGGCTTCGGCGTAGATGGCGTACTCGTCTCCAGTCCAGGAAGCGGAGAGTTCCCGGGCGCGGTCGGGGGCCAAATACGCCTTGAGCCATTCGAGAAGCAGAAATTCACCACCGACGCTGGCTTCCAGCTTCCGCCATTGGGAAGCGAAGGAGGCAGGGAGCTCCGGCAGCGCGACCTTCATGGGCTTCACATCACGAAAATAGAGCTCGGGATGCAAAATCTGCTGGGTGGAAGCCGGCGGATGCTGGAAGACGAGGTTGAATCCGGTCCAGCCATCGTAGCGCTGCAGCAGGCGCTGGGTGAAGACGGCGCCGGAAAGATAGGGAAACAGCAGAACGTCGCGGATGAACTGCGGGGCCGCGTCGAATTTGGAGTCCTTCTGGCCGCCAGACATGAGGTCGGGGTCGAGCAGCTTTTCGAGATCGGGCATGGACCGGACGCTCACG
>DATKNR010000018.1:0-10759 GCA_035541255.1 Patescibacteria group bacterium
AGCTTCTCGAATGCGGCTTCATCCAGAATCGTAACGCCCAGTTTTTTCGCCTGGTCGTATTTCGAGCCGGGATCGCTGCCCACCACTACGTAGTCGGTCTTCTTGCTCACCGAGCCACCGACTTTTCCGCCGTGGCTCACCACCAGTTCGCCGGCCTGCTCGCGGGAGCGGTTGGCCAGTCCGCCGGTGAATACGAACGTTTTTCCAGCGAGCTTTGCGCTGCGCGGCGCTTTGCGCTCGGTGGTCATTCTCACGCCCGCCTTTTCCAGTTTCTTGACCAGCTTTTGATTCGCGGATTCCGAGAAAAACTCGGCGATGCTGGCGGCCACTTTCGGCCCGATCTCCGGCACCTCGATCAGCTTCTCCTCGCTCGCTCCGGCAATCTCCTGAAGGCTCGCAAAGTGTTCCGCCATAAGCTGGCCGGTGCGCTCGCCCACAAACCGCATGCCCAGCGCATAGACCAGCCGCGCCAGGCCGTTTTTTTTGCTCGCCTCGATTTCGTCCAGCAGATTCTGCGCGGATTTCTCCGCCATGCGTTCGAGCGGCACCAGTTCGTTGAGCTTCAGCGAATACAAATCCGCCGGGTCCTTCACCAGCCCCGTATCCACGAGCTGATCCACGATTTTTTCGCCCAGCCCGTCGATGTTCATGGCGTGGCGGCCGGCCCAGTGAATCAGCGACTCTTTGCGCTTGGCCGGGCAGGCGGCGTTCACGCACCGATAGGCCACTTCGTCCGGGGATTTGTGGATGCGGCTGCCGCACTCCGGGCATTTCTCCGGCATCTCAAAAGGCCGGCGATGCGCGCCTTTCTTCGTGACCGCCACCACGTGTGGGATCACTTCGCCGGCGCGTTCGACCAGCACTGTGTCGCCGATCTGGAGGCCGAGCCGCTCCACTTCGTCCATGTTGTGGAGCGTCGAGCGGCTCACGGTGACTCCGCCGATTTGCACCGGCTCCAGGTCCGCCACGGGAGTGAGCGCACCCGTGCGACCCACCTGCACGCGGATGTCGCGAACCACGGTGCTCTCCTGCCGCGCCGGGTACTTGTAGGCAATGGCCCAGCGCGGAGCCTTTGCGGTGGCGCCGAGTTCCTCCTGCAGCGCCGTTTCGTCCACCTTCACCACGATGCCGTCGATTTCATAAGGCAGCTTGTCCCGCCGGGCGTCCTGCGCGTCGCAGAACCCCATCACCTTTTCGATCCCCGCCACGCGCGCCCGCTCCGCGCACACACGGAAGCCCAGCGCCTCCATGGCGTCGAGCGCCTTCGAATGACGGTCCAGCGGGTCTCGCCCGTCGGCGTTCAGCAGGTAGTAGGCGTAGAAATCCAGCCGCCGCGAGGCCGTGATTTTCGGGTCCAGGACGCGCACTGCGCCCGCCGCCGCGTTCCGTGGATTGGCAAAGATCTTGCCTCCCTGCTCCTCCTGCCGCCGGTTCAGCTCTTCGAACGCGCGCCGGCTCATGATTACCTCGCCGCGCACCTCCAGGCTGCCGGGCAGCTTCAGCTTCTTGACGGCAGCAGCGTCGAGCACGAGCGGGATCGACCGGATCGTGCGTACGTTTGGAGTCACGTCCTCGCCGCGCGTCCCGTCCCCACGCGTCACTCCGCGCTCCAACCGTCCGCGTTCGTAAATCAGCGCCAGGCTCAGGCCGTCGTACTTGTGCTCGGTCACATATTCAATCCGCTCGCGGCCCGCGAGTTCCCGCACGCGCCGGTCGAAATCCTTCAACTCGTCGTACGTGTAGGCATTGTCGAGCGAGATCATGGGACGGCGGTGGGTGACCGTCTCGAATCCCTCGCGCGGCTCGCCGCCCACGCGCTGGCTCGGCGAATCCGGCGTGACCAGCGCGGGATGTTCCGCTTCGAGCGCCTTCAGCCGGTTCATCAGCCGGTCGAACGCCGCGTCGCTGATCTCCGGCTCGTCGAGAACGTAGTAGAGATGTTCGTGGCGGCGCAGTTCCGCCCGCAGCTTTTCGATCTCTTTCGCCGCCGATTTCTCTGACGCCATATGCCGTCCGCCACCCCGAGACGCCCGGTGCGCCCCCATTTTCTTCCGCGCACATCCCAGGATGCGCGCCGGTGTGCGCCGGGAGCCGTAGTATACAATGTGACTCGATTTGTCCGTGGGGAGGCAATGCCGGCAGCAGGCACCATCGAACCCGAAGCGAGTGACGCGGCAACGAGCCGGCGGCACGTCTCCAACGCGGCGCTGATTTTCAATCCCGCGGCCGGCGGCGGGCGGCTGCGGAGACAAATTCACCAGCTCGAAGAAGCCCAGACCATCCTCTCGCGCAGCGGAATCGATACCACGCTGCTCGTGACCGGCGAGCCCGGCGACGCGACGGAATTCGCCCGCCAGAGCGTTGCCGACGGCTACGATATGGTGATTGCCTCGGGCGGCGACGGCACCAGCAACGAAGTCGTCAACGGTCTCGCGGGCAGCAACGTTCCCTTGGCTGTGCTTCCCTCCGGTACCGCGAATATCCTGGCAAAGGAACTCGGAATCCCGTGGGACGTCCGCCGCGCCGCGGAACTCATTCCACATTCCAAGCCGCGCCGAATCGCCCTGGGCAGCATGGAGCCGCTCTCCCCCTCGCCGGATCCTTCCGGCAACGGCAACGGGCGGCGCTATTTTCTGTGCGTCGGAGGCGCGGGAGCCGACGGGGCCCTGGTCTATTCGCTCGATCTGGGAACGAAGATGAAAGCAGGTATCCTGGCCTACTGGCTGGAAGGCGCGCGCCAGTTGATCCGTTACCGCTTTCCGGCCTTTCACATCACTTCACAGCAACGCTCCATAGATGCCACGCTCGTGGTGGTCGGCCGCACCCGGCACTATGGCGGACCGTTCCAAATCACCACGGGCGCCAGCCTGTTTGAAGATGAATTCGAGATCGTGGCGGCCACAGCGCGCAATCCCTTTGTGTTTCTCTCTTACCTCCCCGCGCTCTGGCTCGGCGGGCTGCGGCGGCGCGAAGATATCCACGTGTGGAAGACGGATTCGCTGCGCTGCGAAATCCCCGGAGATGTGGTGTACACGCAGGTGGACGGCGAGCCCGCCGGGCGGCTGGGCGTTGTCTTTCGCATCGTTCCTTCCGCGCTTACGCTGATGGTCCCGGAATCCGTCAGCCCTCGAGACTGACTGGCGCCGCGCAGGCACGCAGCATGGATCTTGTCACACACCTCCTGGCCGCGTACACGCTGGCGCGCGCCGCGCGGGCTCGCATGGCGTCGCCGGAGATGGCCGTGTTCCTTCTCGCCGGCCTGGCCCCGAATCTGGACTGGCTATGGCATCTTCCTGCGCCTCTCTCTCCAATCCGCGCGTATGGCACCTCGACGCAGTCCCTGCTCGGCGCGGCTATTCTCGCGGCCGCAGTCGCCATCGGAGTCTGGATCGCCGCTCGCCGCCGTGGGCCGGCTCCGCCGCTGCCGCGGCTGCTCTGCGCGGCCTTGGCCGCCGCCGCTGTGCATGTCTTGCTGGACCTGTGCGCCACCACCGGAATCGAACTGTACTGGCCGTTCCGCAACGTCCGGATCTCCTGGAATCTGATCGACGGATACGATGCGATACTGCTCGCCATCCTGGGGATATGTGCCCTGCTGCCGGTGGTGATCGGGCTGGTGACGGAGGAAATTGGGGCCGCGAGCGATCCTCGCCCTCCTCGGGCCTGGCCCGCCGCCGCCCTCGCGCTCGCCCTTCTCTATCTCGGTGGCCGCGCTATGCTGCACCAGCGCGCGGAGGAACTGCTCGCCAATTCCATGTATCAAGGCAAGGCCGCGCGGCACTGGGCAGCTTTCCCGTCCGGCGTGAACCCCCTCGTCTGGCGAGGCGTGGTGGAGACGGATTCCTTTTTGGCCGAAGTGGAGGTGCCGCTCGGACCCGGCGCGGAGTTTTCACCGGAGAACGCCACCGTGCATTACAAGCCTGAATCCTCGCCGCGGGAGGAGGCCGCCGCCGCCGCGCCGCTCGCCCGTGCCTATGCGGCGTTAGCCCGTTATCCTTCGCTCATACTCACGGACACTGCGGAGGGGGCACAGGCACAGCTCCGCGAGCTCGGCGACTCCATCCTTCATTCCCGCCAGGGGGGCTGGATTGCCGTCATCGATCTTGATCCGCAAGCAAAAGTGGTTCGCCAGGAACTGTACTACGACGCGAGTCACCTTCGTTGATTATGCGTTGCGGCAGGGATCTCCTGCATTTCGCGAATTCACGCCTCACGCCTGCGTCCGGTTCCGGAATGCCAGCCGCCAGGCCAGATAGCTGGCCACCAGGAAGAACAACACGACCAGAGCAAACGCCAGTTTGTGTTCGATGATCGCCTGCTCCGCCCATTTCCCGTATTTCACAGCCAGGATTCCCAGCGCGAAATAACGGAATCCGCGTCCCGTCACCAGTGCCACGCAGAATTCGCGCACGCCAACCTGAAAGACGCCCGCGCCAATCACGAAGAGTTTGAAAGGAATGGGCGGCGGCAATATGGCAGGCACGGCGACGGAGAGAAACGCGTTTTTCTGCAGCCATCGGCGCACCTGCTCCGAACGGCCTCCCGCGTGCCGCTTGAAATACGCTTCCCCGCCCTTCCGCGATATGTAGAACACCACCAGCCCGCCGGCCAGCGATCCCAGCGTCGCCATCGCCGCATACACCGGCATCCTGGCCGGGTGCAGGATGGAGAGCTCCACCAGAAGCAGATCGTTGATCAGAGGCAGCGAGAACACTGAGGAGTCGAGAAACGCGGCCAGAAAAATTCCGCCGACTCCCAGTCCGGGGAGCGTCACGCTGAACCAGTGCTGCAGCTTCGCCCACCATTTCACGTGTTCACGTCCTCCGGCAAACTTTTGAGTCTAGCAGAACGGAACTCCGCTCGCGTGGCCGTCTCCGGGTAGTATCATTCTGCGCGGCAGCCCTATGGCGAATCCGGCCAAAATCACCCGCATCGAAGTCTTCCAAGTGGACCTGCCTCTGCGCGAGGGCCGTTACACATTTTCCGGCGGCAATTCCGTTGAAGTCTTCGATTCCACGATCGTAGCCGTGCACACCGATGCAGGCGTCACCGGATACGGCGAGACCTGCCCCCTGGGGCCCGTCTATCTGCCGGCATACGCAGAAGGCGCGCGCGCCGCCATCGCCAAGCTCGCTCCCGCTCTCATCGGATCTGACCCCAGCGCGCTGGCCCTGGTGAACGAAAGGATGGATGCCGCCCTCCGCGGCCATCCCTACGCGAAATCCGCCCTCGATGTGGCCTGCTGGGACATTCTCGGGCAGATGACCGGCCAGCCCATCGTCACACTTCTCGGGGGCCGCCACGGCAATTCCTATCCTCTGTACCGCGCAATCTCGCAGGATTCCCCGCAGGAAATGGCGAAAAAGGTGGCACAGTACCGGAGCGAGGGCTACACCAAGTTCCAGCTGAAAGTGGGCGGCGATCCGGACACGGATATTGACCGCATCCGCGAAGTGCGCGGGTTGCTCCAGCGGGGCGATGTGCTCGTGGCCGACGCCAACACCGGCTGGTCGCAGCACGCAGCGATCCGCGTGGCCGATGCCGTCCGCGACCTCGACGTGTACATCGAGCAGCCATGCGCCAGCTATGAGGAGTGCCTGGTGGTCCGCCGGCACTCGAACAGACCGTTCGTCCTTGATGAAATTATGAACACAGCTGGTGACGTGGTTCGCGGCGCGGCCGATGGCGCCATGGACGTCATCAACCTGAAAATCTCGCGCGTGGGCGGGCTGACGCGTGCTCGCGTAATCCGCGACCTGTGCGTCTCGCTCGGCATCGCCATGACCATTGAAGATACCTGGGGAAGCGACATCGCCACGGCGGCCATTGCCCACCTGGCGCATAGCACCCCGCCCGCCGCGCTGTTCTCTTCCACGGATTTCAACAGCTACACGCCGGTGTCGACTGCGGAGGGGGCGCCGAAGCGGGCCATTGGCCATCTGGCCGCCCCCGCAGGGCCGGGCCTCGGCCTCAGGCCGCGAATGGAAGTGCTGGGCAAACCGATTCTCACGATTCCCTAGCCGAAGGCTGCGCTTGCCCCGCTGAGCCTGGGCCTTAGATGGTAGCCAGTTCGTGCAGGTACTCGACGAAGGAAAACACCGCGCCGTCCATCCCCTGCACTTTCGGATTGGCCGATTCGATGATGTAGTACTCATCCGGCGCATGCGCGCCGCTGCCGTGGCCCAACCCGAAGTGGCCGGCGGGCAGCCGGAGCGGGTCGCCGGTGAACACATAGCCGGGCCAGGAGCCCGCGTTGCGCGGCAGGATTACCGGATCAATCCCTCCCCGCTGATACACGGCCACTTGCGCGCGAATCAGCGCAGAATCTCCCGGCGTGCTCGTCGGGTCGTATCCGCCCGTCATGTTCACTTCAATGTCGCCAAAACCACGCTTCGCCAGATGCGCTCGCAGCGCTTGCAGCGCGTCGAGCGCCTTCATGTCCGGCACCAGCCTCATATCGATCTTCGCCGCGGCTCGTCCCGGCAGGATGGTCTTCCCTCCCGGCCCGGTGTAACCGCCCACCAGTCCTTCGATGTTCACCGTCGGCCGCGACTGCCACAGTTCGAGCGATTCCTCCCAACTCACATCGTGCACCCAATGCCTTACCCCGAGCAGCCGTTTCGCGTCCGCTTCGCTGAGCCTTCTCGCAGCCGTGGCGATCAGTTCCTTTTCCGCCGGCGTCAGCGGGCGAGCCGCGTCCGCAAATCCTTCGATGGCCGGGTCGTTTCCATCCGGCGAGACCAGCGTGACCAGCGCCTCCACGAGGTGCCAGGCCGGACTATCCAGCCGCGCCTTGTTGCTGGAATGCACGTCCTTCTTCGGCCCGCGCCCCCAGCGTTCGCCACTCGACACCAGTTCGAGTTCCACTACGCCCTTCGAGCCCAGCGTCAGGATCACCATGCCGTCCAGCCCCTGCGTGGCCGCCGGCATGAATACCCCGCTGCATTTCGCCAGCGCCGCGGCCACGTCCGGCCGCCGCACCACCTGCGGAAAATGCGGCGAGCCGATTTCCTCCTCCCCCTCCGCCACGAACACAAAATTTACCGGCAGCTTTCTTCCCGCACCGCGAATCGCGTGCAACGCAGCGAGGAACGACGCTTCCGGCCCCTTCTGGTTCACCGCGCCCCGGCCGACCACCACTTTTCCCAGCCCGGGTTTCTCCACCAGCGCCGCGTCCCACGGCGGCGAAGACCATTCGCTCGGGTCCACCTGTTTCACGTCGTACATGAAATAGAGGCCGATCGTGCGCGGGGCTCCCGCGTCCAACGTGGCGAAAATGCCGGGTTGGCCGTCCGTGGGCACCTGTGTGACGCCAGTGAACCCGGCCTCTCGGAGCATCTCCATGGCCAGTTCGCAGCCTTCGGTCATGCCCCGGTTTTCGGCTGCAATCGATGGTTGATGAATCCAGGTTTGAAGGCGCTTCAGCGCCTCATCGTGCCGCTTTTCCACTTCCGCGCGGATCGGGGCCAGCTCGTCGGCCGCAGCGCCCGCCCACCGCGGCAAGGCCAGGGCGGCTGCCGTCGCCGCCGCGCCCTGTAGAAATTCCCGCCGGCCATTGTCACCACCGGTCTTGCTGCGATTCTTCAACATAATTCCCTCCCCCCGGGCGCACCGCCCCGCGAGGGCTGCGCGCTCCAAACCTCGTGGACTATAGGTCCCTGCGCGTCAAAATCAAGCGGGAAATCCCCGGAATTCGCCACATTCCACGGCCAATCCCCCTCCATTCGCCGCTCCCCTTCCGTCTTCCGGCGGAAGTTGACCCTTCCGCCCGACTACTATATGGTTTTAATTCACGGTCGCCCGAATTGCCTGCACATGGCGCCACTGGCAGGCTTCTGGTCTCAACGGAGGATGGATGTTTTTTCAGAACTCGCATGGATTGATGGGTGTTGGAATTTCAGTCTCCCGGATGCTGGTGGGCGGCGCGCATTCCCTGCTGGCCGCGGCCTTTCCCGGCGCGCGCGCCGCGGCTGAGGCGCCCGGCGGCGAGGCCAATCTGCAGCTTCCGGATCTCTCGCAGGTAAAATTCCTCGGTGTCGACGGTCACACGCTGCTGCTCTTCGGTATCGCATTCTGCGTCTTTGGCCTGATTTTCGGGATGATGATTTACACCCGGCTGAAAAACATGCCGGTGCACCGCTCCATGCGGGAAATCTCCGAACTGATTTACGAGACCTGCAAGACCTACCTGGTCACCCAGGGCAAATTCCTGCTGCTGCTGTGGGCCTTCATCGCCGCCGTGATCGTGCTCTATTTCGGCGTGCTGGAAAAATATGAAGTCTCGCGCGTGCTGATCATCCTGGTGTTCAGCGTGGTGGGAATCGCTGGAAGCTACGGCGTGGCCTGGTTCGGCATCCGCGTGAACACGTTTGCCAATTCACGCACGGCGTTTGCCGGCCTGCGCGGCAAGCCCTATCCCATCTCCCACACGCCGCTCGAAGCCGGTATGAGCATCGGCATGATGCTGATCAGCGTCGAGTTGCTCATGATGCTCTTCATCCTGCTGTTCGTTCCCGGCGATTACGCGGGCCCGTGCTTCATCGGCTTTGCCATCGGCGAATCGCTGGGCGCCGCGGCGCTGCGGATCGCCGGCGGCATCTTCACCAAGATTGCGGACATCGGCTCCGACCTGATGAAAATCGTCTTCAAGATTAAAGAGGACGACGCGCGCAATCCCGGCGTCATCGCCGATTGCACCGGAGACAATGCCGGTGATTCCGTGGGCCCCTCGGCCGACGGATTCGAGACCTACGGTGTCACCGGCGTCGCGCTGATCACGTTCATCCTGCTGGGCGTCAACGACTCCACGGTCAAAATCCAGCTTCTCGTCTGGATCTTCGTCATGCGCATCGCCATGCTCGTGGCCAGCGCTGCGGCCTACTTCCTGAACGGTGCCATCGCCCGGGCCCGCTACGCGGATGCCGACCAGATGAATTTCGAGGCCCCGCTCACTTCGCTCGTCTGGATCACTTCGTTCCTCTCCATCGGCCTCACCTATCTGATTTCCGCGTTCATCATCCCCTCGCTGAAGGGCGATTCGACGCAATGGTGGAAGCTGGCCACCATCATCTCCTGTGGCACGCTGGCCGGCGCGCTCATCCCCGAACTGGTGAAGGTATTCACCTCCACCGAATCGCGTCACGTCAAGGAAGTCGTCACTTCGGCGCAGGAGGGCGGCGCTTCGCTCGGCATTCTCTCCGGGTTCGTGGCCGGCAATTTTTCGGCGTACTACATCGGCCTGGTGATGGTCTTCTTGATGTCCGTGAGCTACTTGATCAGCCGCGCTGGCCTTTCCAATATGATGATCGCCGCGCCCGTCTTCGCCTTCGGACTGGTAGCTTTCGGATTCCTGGGCATGGGCCCCGTCACCATCGCCGTGGACTCCTATGGCCCTGTGACGGACAACGCTCAGTCCGTCTACGAGCTGTCGCTCATCGAGCAAATTCCCGGCATCCAGCAGGAACTGAAGAAAGATTTCGGCATGGATGTGAATTTCAGCCGCGCAAAGGATCTGCTGGAAGCCAACGACGGCGCCGGCAACACGTTCAAGGCCACGGCCAAACCCGTTCTCATCGGCACCGCCGTCGTCGGCGCAACAACCATGATTTTCTCCATCATCATGGCGCTCACCAACGGATTGACGGAAAACGTCTCCAAACTTTCGATCCTGCACGCGCCCTTCGTGCTCGGCTCCATCACCGGCGGCGCCATGATCTACTGGTTCACCGGGGCGTCGACGCAGGCCGTGACCACCGGCGCCTACCGCGCCGTGGAATTCATCAAGGCCAACATCAAGCTCGAAGGCGTGGAGAAAGCTTCCGTCGCCGACAGCAAACGCGTGGTGGAAATCTGCACGCAGTACGCGCAGAAGGGCATGCTCAATATTTTCATCGCCGTATTTTTCGCCACCCTCGCGTTCTCGTTTCTCGAGCCGTTCTTCTTCATCGGCTACCTGATCTCCATCGCGATTTTCGGCCTCTACCAGGCCATCTTCATGGCCAATGCCGGAGGCGCCTGGGACAACGCCAAAAAGATTGTGGAAGTGGAACTGAAGCAAAAAGGCACCGAACTGCACGCCGCCACCGTCATCGGCGACACCGTCGGCGACCCGTTCAAGGACACATCGTCCGTGGCGCTCAACCCGGTGATCAAATTCACCACGCTTTTCGGCCTGCTGGCAGTGGAGCTGGCCGTAAAACTTGCCAGTGAAGCCGGGGGCACGCTCACGCGCACGATCGCCGCCGCGTTCTTCGCCGTATCCGTGTTCTTCGTCTACCGCTCGTTTTATGGAATGCGCATCCGCGCGGGGCAGGAAGCAGACGCGCCCGTCCGCGCCCACGCGGACTAGAGGTTGCATAGCCACGATCGGCGGCTTTCCGATCTTGGTTTCTGGCGGCGGCTACGCGCGAATCAGCCCCGGCGCCTGCTTCGGGTCGTAGCGGAACCCCGGGAACACAAAGCTCATATCCGCCGTGCCCAAGTGGTGCGACACCACCTCCCCGAGCACGCTGCGGAAATCCGTGGTCACCGCAAGGTCGCGTCCCTCATACAGGCGCGAGCGGTCCAGTCCCGGCCACTGACCGTACACCTTGCCGCCGCGGACGTCGCCGCCGAACGCAAACATGCAATTCGCATGTCCATGATCCGTTCCGCGATTGCCGTTTTCCGCCGCGGTTCGTCCGAATTCGGACATGGTCACAACGGTCACGTCCGATATCTTCGCACCCAGATCCGTGTGGAACGCTGCGAGTGTGCCGCC
>DATKNR010000019.1:0-3153 GCA_035541255.1 Patescibacteria group bacterium
GATGGGCAGCGCGATCAATTGCGAATGCGTGTGCTCGATCGTCGCTCCCGCCGCCTCGCCGTGGTTCTTGAAGATCAGGATGTACCGGAAGCGGCGGTCCCGCTTCAGGTCCAGGATGCGGTCGCGGTAGGCCCACAGCACCTCCTCCACCGAGTGCTCATCCATTCCCGCGAGCGTCTGCTGGTGATTCGGCGTTTCGATGATCACCTCGTGCGCGCCGATTCCGTTCATTTTGTCGAAGATTCCCTCGCCCTGCCGGTCGAGCGTTCCTTCGATCCCCAGCGCTGGGAATTTGTTGGGCACCACGCGGACGCTCCACCCCGACGTGTTCGGCGGCGCACCGTTGCGGCCGTAGGCCAGCACTTCCTGCGGGGTCTTGCTCTCACCCCCGGGACAGAAGGGGCAATTCGCCACGCCGCGGATTTCCACGCTCTGGCGGAGAAAATCGGTGGGACGGTGGGCCCGGTCCGTCGAGATGATTACCCAGCGGCCCGTGATGATGTCCTTGCGGAGCTCAGGCAATCCGGCCTCGCAGCGGCGCTTTGAAATTTAAATGGATAAGCACCCAAATTCCCCTGGTGCCAATAACTTATCACGATGCGCGTGGCGGCAGAAGCGCCGGCGTCGCCGCGTAGTGGAAGGTGTCCACTGCCGCGCGGTTATCGGCCTGGGCCCTTGCTCTGCCGCGTTTCTGGCGGCACTTCCACGAGGTTCGGCTATACTTCCGAGGGATTTATGGCTCGAAGGAGAGACTTATGAATTGCAATCTCGCCCAGCGGTGCTTGCCTGCAACGGTTGCGTTGGCATGCTTCCTCGCGGGGGCCGCATTCGCCCAGCCCCATTCGGCGGTTCGCCAGCACGGTCCTCAAGAACACTCGCAGGCCGCGAAGAGCGAGAATCCACACGAATTCCTCGCCAAACGCGCCGGCGAATGGACCCGCACGATCCGCTTCGTCGGCCAGCCCGGAGGCTCTGGCGAGCCCTTCACCGGCACCGCAAAGATGTCCGCCATCGACGGCGGCCGCTTTCTCCTCGAGGAATACCACGACGTGGTCTTCGGCAAGCCCATCACGGGGACCCGCCTGTTCGGCTACAACACCATCACCAATGAATACGAAGCTGCTTTCACCGGCACCACCTCTTCCGCGATTCTCATGTTGAAAGGCGCGAGTGCCGACGGGGGAAAAGTGGTGGACTATTCTGGAGAATCAGAATCCGCGCGGGGACAGAAATTCACCCTCAACGTTCGCGTCCGCCAGGAAGACGACGATCACATTGTCATGTCGTTTTCGATGACGGGCGCTGACGGCAAACCGAACACTTTCCAGGAGACTGCCTACACCCGAAAGAAGTAAGCCGCGCGGCGCCCCGCGTCGCTCATTACCTTCTTCTGGTCCCCGGCCCCGACTGTGGCAGCGCATCTTTGTGCAGCCGCACCACGGGCGGCTGGTTCGGCCGGTTCTCAATGGCCAGCAGATCGATCCTCCACGGAACGTCTTTCAACCTCCATTCGCTCAGAAACCGCCGCGCCATTCGTGCCATCGCCACCTGTTTGTTATAGGTCACATTTTCTTCGGGCAGGATGTCTCCCTCCTTTTCCATCCGCCGCGTTTTCACTTCCACAAATGCAAGCACACGCCCGTCATATCCCACCAGATCGATTTCGCCCTTCACGCCTGCGGCTCGATAATTCCGCGCGATTAGCGTGTAGCCGTGCCGCCGCAGATACCAGTAGGCATAGGTTTCTCCGCGCACCCCGGTCCGCTGCCGGACTTCCTGCCGCTTGGCAGCCGCAGGGCGCGCCACATCTCCCGCCGGCGCCTGGTACAGCCCCTTACGCGCCGCGAATTTCACCAGTCCGAAGATGATGCGAGAGAGCATGGGGAGCGGCTTACCGCGGGAAACGATAGCTCACTCGCGCGCAGCCTGTCATCCCGCTCAAGTGTCGCGTGGTACTTGCACAAAGAAAAAAGGGCCACGCCCGCGCGCGGCCCTTTCACGAGTGGACGCTGTCAGTTCTTCTCGACAGTGGTCAGGAGGGATTCCAGCGTGTCGAATGCGAAGTCCGTCTGCTCCTGGTCGATGAGCAGTGGCGGCGAAATGCGCAACGTGGTTTCTCCGGCGCCGAGCAGGATCAAGCCCTTCTGGAACGCCGTATTCACGATCTGGTCCCGCATTTCTGTGGCTTTCTCCTTCGTTTTCTGGTCGCGGACAATCTCGATGCCCATCATTAGCCCGCGGCCGCGGATGTCGCCCACATGGCGGAACCGCTGCTTCCAATCCGCCGTGCGCTTCATGATGTAGTCGCCCATGCGCGCGGCGTTTGCGATGTACTTCGTTTCCAGCAGCCGGATGGTGGCCAGAGACGCAGCGATGCATACCGGGTTGCCGCCGAACGTCGAACCATGCGCTCCTGGCGTCCAGTTCATTACGCTCGCCCGCGCGATGATTGCACCCAGTGGCATCCCCGACGCGATTCCCTTAGCCGTGCAGATAATGTCCGGCTCGATGCCAGCGTGCTCCGACGCCCAGAATTTTCCGGTGCGCCCCATGCCGCACTGCACCTCATCCGCAACCAGCAGGATTCCGTACTTCCGGCAAGTCTTCTCCAGGCCCTGCAGAAAATCCGCTGGCGCCGGCACGTAACCGCCTTCTCCCTGGATTGGCTCGATAAATATCGCCGCCACCTCCTCCGGATCTACCATCCGCCGGAAGAGTTCGTTCTCCAGGTATCCAAGGCAGTCCGCCGTCGCATTCTCCGGCCGGCCGCCGTGCGTCCCGTGGTACGCGTTGGGATACGGCATGTGGAACACCCCAGCCAGCAGCGTCCCGAACCCTTTCCGCTGTACCGCTCGGCTTGCCGTCAGCGAGAGCGCGCCCATCGTGCGCCCGTGGAAACATCCACGGAACGCGATCAGCTTGTCCCGTTTCGTATGATATTTCGCCAGTTTGATGGCCGCTTCCACCGCTTCCGTCCCCGAATTGCCGAAGTGGACGCGCTTCGGCTCCGAACCCGGCGCGATCGTCGCCAGTTTTTCCGCCAGCTCCACCATTCGGGCGTAATAAAAATCCGTGCCCGACATGTGGATCAGCTCGGCAGACTGCTTCTGGATTGCCGCCACCACCTCCGGATGGCAGTGTCCCGTGGCGCAC
>DATKNR010000020.1:0-13743 GCA_035541255.1 Patescibacteria group bacterium
CTCTTCGTCCCGAGTTCGACCCCCTCGTCGTCATGGCCATGCGCTACTGGCATCCCTCCACCGAGGAGGCCGTATCGGCCATACGCGCCGCAGCGCTCGACCATCTGGTCCTTCTCCCCCTCTATCCGCATTTCTCCTACGCCACCACGCTCTCGAGTCTCAAGGAATGGAACCGCTGCTACGCCAACGGTAATTCCTCCCGCCCCTCGCCCCTTGTCCGCACCGTCGGTGACTTCCACCGCCATCCGCTCTACATCGAAGCGCTCGTCGAGCGAATCAATTCGACCTTCCGTCATTTCGATTCGCGCGACGACGTTCACATTGTCTTCAGCGCGCATGGCATTCCTCTCAGCCTCGTCGAAAAGGGAGATCCCTATCCGGAGCACATCAAATCCACCGTTCAGGCGGTTCTCGAGCGCGGCGGCTGGCCGAATCCCCACGTCCTCTGCTTCCAGAGCCGTGTCGGCCCCTTGAAGTGGCTGGAGCCTTCCACCACGGCTACTCTCGAACGCCTTGGCCGCGAAGGCGTCAAGCGCGTGCTCATCGTCCCGCTTGCTTTCGTCACCGAGCACGTGGAGACTTTGCACGAAATCAACATCGAAGCCCGCGAACTCGCCGAGCACGCCGGCGTCGTTCAGTTCCGCATGATGCCCGCCGTCGGCACCCATCCCCAATTCATCGCCTGCCTCGCCGATTTGGTGCGCACTGCGCTGGCCGCTCCTGCGCCGTAGGCGCGCGCCTGTGCCCTCTCTGCCGTTGCTTTGTGTCGAATTTCGACTTTCGAATTTCGAGCCTACAGGCTTCTCAGCAGCGCGCTCACTCCGTTCCACACGATCTGCACTCCGATGCACACCAGCAGAAACGACGATAGCCGCATCACCACGCCCATCCCCGTTTCTCCAATCAGCCGCGCCAGCCGTTCGGAAAAGCCGTAGCACACCCACACGCTCAGCGCCGTCAGCAGCGATCCCACCACTCCCGTCACGATCGCCATCACGCTCACAAACGGGTGATGCGGGAAATTCGCGCCTAGCGTAATGGCCACCGAAATCGATCCTGGCCCTACCGTCAGCGGAAGCGTCAGCGGGTAGAATGCCTGTCCCATCACGTTGCTGGGCCGCGCCTGCCGCCTTACGGCCTCGCGTGCGTCTTCCTCCGGCTTCCAGTTCAGCATCGTCCAGCCCGTTGAGATCACAATCAGCCCCCCGCCCACCTGCACCACCGGCAGGGAAATTCCGAAGAACGACAGGATGTGCGTTCCCACGAACAGCGACGCGACCAGCAGCACAAAGCTGTTCACCGCAATGCGCCACGCCAGCGTTTTGCGTTCCGCGCTCGTCGCTTCGCGTGTGATGCTCAGAAAGACGGGCGTGCCCCCGAGCGGATTCACGATCGGAAAAAGCGCGCCAAAAATCAGGATCGTGGTTTTTACCGCCTCATTCATGCAGCATCGCTCCGTCTGTCGTAACCGGGCGTCCCGGCTCAGCAGTATATCCGACCCCCGTCCCTCCGCCCCCATGTGCCGCGGCTCCCGCGGGCTCCCGTTTTCTTTCTTCACCCCATTGCGCGCAGCAATACCGTGTCACATGATTTTGTGACCACTTCCCTTGACATCGCGCGAACCCGACTGTATATAAATCTGTTCTTCCGACGGGGGATTTTCCTCCGTGCGCCGCAGCACCGGTTGGGGGCTTTTGGGCGGTACCGCGTCCTGGCAGTCAGGTTCGAAGCGGGGTCTATGACCACAGCAAATCAGGGCAAAACACCGGACAGCAGTACGCCAGCGGCTCCGGCACCTCCGGCAGCCGCGAAAACTCCGCCACCGGCAAAAAAAGAGAGCAAAGAAGCCGAAAAGCCCGTGGATATGCGCCGCCGCATTATTTGGGCGTGCGTCTGGGGCTATCTCGGCGTCAACTTCCTGATGTTCCTGCGGTATTTTTTTCCGCGTGTGCTGTTTGAGCCTTCCACCGTTTTCTCCATCGGCTATCCTTCCGATTTCGCGCTTGGCGTCGACACCAAGTTCCAGAAGGACTACCGCATCTGGGTGGTGCGCAATACCGAGCGCCTGTTCGTCATCTACGCCAAGTGCACCCACCTGGGCTGCACCCCCGACTGGAAGCCCAGCGAAAACAAGTTCAAGTGCCCCTGCCATGGCAGCGGCTACGACAGCGAAGGAATCAACTTCGAGGGGCCCGCTCCACGGCCCATGGACCGGTGCCACGTCGAGCTCGACGCCACCGGGAAAATTATCGTGGATTCCAGCCGGCTCTACGTCCAGGATTTCAAGGCCGGCCGCAACGAGTTTGACGATAAGGGCGCGTTTTTGACCAACGTGTAGCGCCGGCATCTTGCCGGCCTTTCGTCGGCGCGGTTGCAGTGCTTGGTCGCCACGGTCACCGCCGTTCCGACCGCGGCGAGTGTGGCAAGTTTTTCGTTTTTTCTGTTCTCGGGGAGACGCATGGCAGACGAACCTCAATCCAAGCCCGGCAATGGCAACGGTGGCAAAGCCACTGGCCTGCTCGAAAAGGTCCAGCAGGAGGCCCGTGAACTCAAGACCATGTTCACGGACAAGGCCAAGGCAGACCTCGAATCCATCAAAGAGCCGGAAAAAACTCAGGCCTTCCGCTCCATCTTCCGCGTCAAGCACGACGAGACGCCCCGCAATCGCGCACTTTCTGTCCTCTCCAACGTTTTCTTTCACCTCCACCCCGCCAAGGTCAATCGTGACGCCGTCCGTTATTCCTACACCTGGGGCATGGGCGGCATCACCTTCTATCTGTTCATCGTTCTCACCTTCACCGGTGTTTTGCTGATGTTCTACTACCACCCCACCAAGATTCAGGCCTATCGCGACATTCTCTATCTCCACCACGACGTGCCTTTCGGCCAGCTCCTCCGCAACATGCATCGCTGGGCCGCCCACCTGATGATCATGACCGTCTGGCTGCACACCTTCCGCGTCTTCCTCTCCGGTTCCTACAAAAAGCCGCGTGAGTTCAACTGGTGCGTCGGCGTGCTCCTCATGGTGCTCACGCTGCTCCTCTCCTTCACCGGCTACCTGCTTCCCGACGATCAACTCGGCTTCTGGGCCGTCACCGTGGGCACAAACATGGCGCGCGCCACTCCGTTGTTAGGCCACGAAGGCCCATTTGGTCGCCAGCTCGGCATGACGGCCTTCAACGATGTGCGCTTCGCCTTGCTCGGCGGCTCCATTGTCGACGCCAACGCGCTCCTCCGCGCCTACATCTGGCATTGCATCGCCATCCCGCTGATGGCTTCGATTTTCATGGGCGTCCATTTCTGGCGCGTCAGGAAAGATGGCGGCATCTCCGGACCCGCGCCCGTCATGCTCGAATCGGAAATCAAGGAGCAGAAAGGGCCGCGTCCGGTCATCATGACGCCGAGCGGCATGCGATGAATTTTGTGGCACGGGCTTCAGCCTGTGTGTCCGTAACGGTTCAAATGCTCGAATTTCGACTTTCGCGTTTCGGGGGTTTCTGCAATGTGGGGTGACTGGGGCCAGCTCTGGGAAATCATTTCCACGCCGGACAATATTCCCATCGTGGCCATGCTGTTCCTCGTGCCGTTCTTCATCTGGTATTGGTGGCGCCAGGCCAAGCAGACCGATGCGCTGATCGACAAGCTCGAAGCCGATCCCGCGCTCGCCAAGACCTCCCATCGCAAAATCTTTCCCTGGAAGCAGGGCTGGGATCGCGAAGTTCACACCTGGCCCTACCTGATGCGCATTGAGTTCCTCGCCGCTCTCATCGTCACCGTCATTCTTATGGTCTGGTCCATCACGCTCAACGCGCCGCTCGAGGAACCTTCCAACCCCAACCTCACCATGAACCCGGCCAAGGCGCCGTGGTATTTCCTCGGCCTTCAGGAAATGCTGGTCTACTTCGATCCCTGGATCGCCGGCGTGGTCATGCCCACGCTCATCATCGTGGGGATGATGGTGATTCCCTATATCGACGAGAATCCGCTCGGCAACGGCTACTACACTTACAAGCAGCGCAAGTTCGCCATCTGGACCTACATGATCGGTTTTGTCGGCCTGTGGATCACCATGATCACCATCGGCACCATGATCCGCGGCCCCGGCTGGCAATGGTTCTGGCCTACGCAGACGTGGGACCACAACCGCCTCATCTTCGAGGTCAACCAGGATTTGCCCGCCATGGTCGGGCTTCACAATCCCATGGCCGTGGGCCTGTTCGGTCTCGTCGTGGTCGGCGCTTATTTCGTGGTCATGGGTTATTTCGCCCACAAGCTCTGCATGGCTACGGCATTCACGCGCAAGATTTACGCGCGCATGTCGCTCACGCAATCCCTCATTTTGCAGGGCCTGCTGGTGCTCATGGCCAGCCTGCCCATCAAGATTCTGTTGCGTCACCTGTTCCGCATCAAGTACGTCTGGGTTACGCCGTGGTTCAATATTTAGTGGGACAGGCTTTCAGCCTGTCCGCCTTTGTCGCAGCAAATTGAATTGGTCGTAGGAAGCGCTCAGGGGGACAAGCAGTGCCCGAACCCGAATCCGATGACCCGATACTGAATCAGTCCTACGCGACGCCCATTCTCGTCACCGTACTGCTGCTCATGCTCACGGTGGCCTGGGCGCTCTGGCAGGAGATGTTCGGCCTGCGCCCCTGGCGCGGCTATCAGGAGCGCTTCGCCCACGCCTATTCCAAATATCTGAAGACTCAGATCCCCAAGCAGGATGCGGCGGAGAAGGCCATCCGCGATTCCGCCGAATACAAGAAGCTCGACGCCGCGGCCAAGGCCGCCGAAGCCGCCGCCAAGCCTGAGCTGGACAAGATCAGGGAACAAATCAATTTCGTTTCCCGCCGCACCGCCGCTCTTCAGGATACTTTCGTCACGGAGCGCGCCCGCATCGCCGCTCTCGTCTACCACGCAGAAACTTCGCGCTCGGAATCCGCCCGCAAGGACGTCGAGGAAGCTCGCGCCGTGGTTCACCGCATCGTCCTGCCCAAGCCCGACGGCTCTTCGGAAACCGTCGATTGGAAATTCCCCCAAATCGAAGCCGAGTTCACCGGCCTCAAGGCTCAGAAGGCCTCGCTGGCCAACGAGCAGGGCGCCATCCTGAATCACATCCGCGAGCTCAGCACCCAGGCCGACGACTACTTCAAGGACCACATGGTCGGCCTCACCCGCGACCAGCTCTCGGGCCTGCTCGATAACATCGACAAGATGGATCCCGAAATCCTCCAGATCAACGTCGCCTCCGCCGGCCTCGTCGACCGTTGCCAGTCCTGCCACATCGCCATGGACCCAAAGTTCGTGCCCGTCACCTTGACGCTCTCGAAGGCCGACCTCGGCTTCGCCAACAGCAAGGACGCGCCTTACACCACCCACCCGGATCCCGATCTGCTGAACATCCACACCATCGACAAGTTCGGGTGCTCCCCCTGCCATGGCGGCAATGGCCGCGCCACCAACTCGATCGAGCACGCCCACGGAGAATACGAACACTGGCTCTGGCCGCTCCACGCCCGCGAAAATTTCGAGGCCGGGTGCCAGTCCTGCCATCCTCACGACATGATTCTCGAGCACGCCACCGTCATCAACGAGGGCAAGGAACTCTTCCGCCGCAAGGGCTGCATCGGCTGCCACAAATACGAAGGCTACGACAACCAGGATGAGCAGCTCCTGGCCTCACGCCAGCAGGTTCGCTCTCTCGAGCAGCAGAAGCACGACATCGAGCTGGAAATCCCGCGCATCACCAAGGAAGGCGATCTGGCTCCCGACAACTCGACCGCCCAGCGCTTCTACCAGAAAGCCACGGACATGCGCGTCACCACCAGCAACATTGACGCCCAGGTCGAGCAGCTCCAGCGCAAGGCCGCCAGCCTCCTCCGCGAGGAAAAGAAAATCGGCCCCTCCCTCAAGGAAGTCCGCATGAAACTCCGCAAGGAGTGGATCCCCTACTGGCTGGCCAATACGCATACCTTCCGGCCCACCACCAAGATGCCCCAGTTCCGCTTCAAGCCCGGCGAAGTGGACGCCATCGCCGCCTTCATCTGGCAGGACGGACTCACCGGCCCCGCTCCCGAACATCAGGCGCCTGGCGATCCCGCCAAGGGCAAGATTTCTCTCGAAACGCGCGGCTGCCTCGCCTGCCATTCCATCGGGGAAGGGGACAAGTCCGTCGGCGCCGAATTCGCCGCCAATCTCTCCCGCATCGGCGAGAAGGAAAATTACGACTACCTGGTCCGCTGGATTCACAATCCCCGCCAGCGCACCCGCCCCTACGATCCCATCACGCGTCAGGATCTCGGCCCCGAGGATTACGCGAAATTCAATCTGCCCTATGTCTTCGATCTCGATCATTCCCGGTCCCCTGACGGCAAGCACGAACTGCAAGTCCAGCTTCCCACCGTCATGCCGTCTCTGCGCCTCTCCATTGAAGAGTCGCGCAACATTGCCGCCTACCTCATGACCCAGAAGGACGCCGGCTCCGACAAGCTCTATCCCGCTGCGCCCTCCATGGACGACCCCAAGCTCCACGATAAGGGCCTCGCGCTCGTCAAAAATTACGGCTGCGCCGGCTGCCACGAAATCAAGGGCCTCGAAGAGGAAGCCCGCATCGGCACCGAGCTCACCACCGAAGGCTCCAAGCCCATCGAGCGCCTCGATTTCGCTCTTCTCACCGTCCCCGCCAAGGATGGCGTCCTCCCCGACGGCAAAAAATCGACGCGCGGCTCCTGGTACGACCAGAAGGGCTTCTTTGAGGAAAAACTCCAGCAGACCAACATCTTCGACCAGGGCCGCATGGAGCCTCAGTTGAAGATGCCCCAGCCCGTCCTCTCCGTGGACGAACGCAACGCGCTGGTCACCTTCCTCCTCGGCAGCGTGGACATCACCCTGCCCGAGGACTACATGTACAGGCCCGCCGGCCCCGCGCACGACATTCAGGAAGGCTGGTGGATCGTTTCGAAGTACAACTGCATGGGCTGCCATGTGCTCATGGTTGGCCAGAAGAGCGGCCTGATGTCCCTCAAGCAGTATCAGGGCGACAACAAGGACAAGCTGCCGCCTCAGCTCATCGGCGAAGGCGCTCGCGTCAATCCGCGCTGGCTCGAGCATTTCCTCGCCAATCCCGCGCTCGATCCCGTCAACACGGATCGCGACGGCGTGCGCAGCTACCTTGCCGTGCGCATGCCCACGTTCAGTTTCTCCGACGACGAAATCCAGAAGCTCGTCCGTTTCTTCAATGCGCTCGCTTCACAGCCGCTGCCCTATCTGCCGCCGAAGCTCGAGCCGCTTACTCCGCAGGAGCGCCTCATGGCCCGCGAGCTCTTCACCTCGCAGGCCGCGCCCTGCCTCAAGTGCCATGCCACCGGAGTTCCGTCGCACGACGTGAACGCCACCGCCCCCAATTTCCTGCTCGCTCCCGAGCGCCTCAAGCCCGCGTGGACCGACCGCTGGATTCTCGATCCCTCGCGCATTGCTCCCGGCACCGCCATGCCTTCGGGCCTCTTCAAGCGCGACGGCGACCACTGGGTTTTCAGCGGCCCGCTCCCGGCCTCGTTCAAGGGTTACACCAGGGACCAGGCCGAGCTGCTCGTCCGCTACATGTTTGAGATGACTCCGGAGGAGCAGCGCCTGCTCGTTGGCCGCACTCCCGCTGGCGCCGGAAAGCCCGGTGGCCAATGACGCATTTTGTAGCGCCGGCTTCCAGCCGGCCTTTACTCCCTCTGCCCGGCTCCGGCGTACCGGGAGCGCCCGGCTGTGGTGTTCTCTCGCGCGACTTTTCTCCGCTTTTGCTCCATAATTTTGCTATCTCAATTGGGAGGATTCACTGAATGAAACTCCGTTACCACCTGTACGCCTCGTCGGCCCTGGCCGTTGCACTGGTTCTTGCCGGCTGCAGCAAGAAGGAGGAGGCGCCGGCCCAGCAGGCTGCCGCTCCCGCTTCCGCTCCTGCTGCGGCTGCCATTGATCCGGCCACCGTCGCCACCATCACCGGCACCGTCAAGCTCGACGGCACCGCCCCGAAGCCCGTCCGCCTCAAGACGGACTCCGATCCCTATTGCTCCAAGGCGCACGCCTCCTCGCCGCTCGAATCCGAGGAAGTCGTCGTGGACAAGAACAACGATCTCGCCAACGTGGTCGTCTACATCAAGTCCGGCCTCGAGGGACGCACCTTCCCCACACCCGCCACCAGCGTCGAGCTCGACCAGTCCGGCTGCGAGTACAAGCCCCACGTCGTCGCGGTCATGGTCAATCAGCCGCTCTCCATCGTGAACAGCGACCAGACCACGCACAACATCCACCCCACCCCGGCGAACAACCCGGACTGGAACAAGTCCCAGCCTCCCGGCGCGGACAAAATCACTGACTCGTTCGCCCGCGAAGAAGTCGCCATCCCCGTCAAGTGCAACGTGCACAGTTGGATGAAGTCCTACATCGCCGTGCTGAAGTCTCCATTCTTCGCGGTCACCAAGGCGGACGGCACCTTCGAAATCAAGGGTCTCCCTCCCGGCGAATACACCATCACCGCCTGGCAGGAAAAACTCGGCTCCACGGATCAGAAGATCACCGTCGGCCCGAAGGAGACCAAGAAGGTCGACTTCTCCATCAAGGGCAGCTAATTTTCGCCGGCCGGAGGGGCACGCCACGGCGTGCCCCGACTCCGAGCAGCGCGACGTATTGGGCATCCGCAAGGGCGGGGCTTTAGCCCCGCCGGAAGCAGTCTGGTTGTTTCAGGGGCTTCAGCCCCTGAAGTCCGGTTTTCGGAGGGCTGTCCTCAGTTCGTTCATGTCCGCCACCTACAACCCGGCCATCCATCGCTACGCCGTTTTCACTTCGGCCTGCACTGTCCTTCTCCTCGTCGCCGGCGCCCTCGTCACCTCCAACGACGCGGGCCTTGCCGTTCCCGACTGGCCCACTTCCTACGGCACTTTTTTTCCGCCCATGGTCGGCGGCATTTTCTATGAGCATGGCCACCGCATGATCGCCACCTTTGTCGGCCTCGTCACCATCGGCCTCGCCCTCCTGCTCTGGCGCCGCGAGCCGCGCCGCTGGATGCGCAATCTTGGTTGGGCCGCTCTCGGCGCCGTCATCCTTCAGGGACTGTTCGGCGGTCTCACCGTCATGCTCCGCCTTCCTCCGGCCGTCTCCATCGTTCACGCCACGCTGGCCCAGGGATTTTTCTGCATCACCGTGGCCATCGCCGTCTTCACCAGCCCCTGGTGGGTAGCCCCGGCTTCTACTCGTCCCGACGAAGTGGGAAGCGGGCCTTTAGCGGATTCTGGCTCGCCCCGTCTTTCCACGCTCTCTGTCTGGCTGGCCTCGCTCACCTTCGTCCAGCTCATTCTCGGTGCCGCAGTGCGCCATCAGGCCTTTGGCATCGTTCCGCATCTGGTCGGCGCGGTGGTTGTCTTCGCCATGACCATCGTCGTTGCGCGCACCGTGCGCACCCGTTTCCCCGGGCCCGGCCCGCTTCGCTCCATGTCCAAATGGCTCAGTTCCGTCGTGGGCGCTCAGATTCTGCTCGGCGGCGCTGCTTGGTGGTCCCGCATGGTCACCCGTGATGCCCCTCAGCCCGAGCCCGCCACCATTTGGATCACCGTGGCTCACACCGTTTTGGGCGCTATTGTTTTGGCCAGTACCGTCGTCTTCGTGTTAGTCTGCCGTCGCCTGCTTTCACCGGTGGCGCGGCCACTCTTGGCTGCGCAGCAGCAGGATATGCACGCCCGGGGCGCTTAGCCCCGCGTCTTTGGAGTTGCAGCGCCGGGCTGTAGCCCGGCGTCCGGTTTGGACTTTAGTTTGAGGAGTTGCATGGGAACGGTTCGCGCAGTTCTGGCTCCGGCTTGGGCACGGCCCGCCGCCTTTTGGGCGCTGGCCAAGCCCGACGTCACCTTGCTCGTGGTCATGACTACAGGCCTCGGCTACTGCGCCGGCTCGTCCTCCATCGACTGGCTCGCCCTCGTTCAGGTCGTTTTCGGCACTCTGCTCTTGAGCGCCGGCACCGCCGCCATGAATCAGTACATCGAGCGCAATCTCGATTCTCAGATGCGCCGCACAGCCTCCCGCCCGCTGCCTTCCGGCATTCTTTCCCCGCGCGAGGCGGGTATTTTTTCTGCGTCCTTCATCGTTGCCGGCATTCTCTACCTTTATTTCCTCGTCAATCCGCTTTCCGCGCTTCTCGGCGCCTGCTCGGCGATCACCTATCTTGCCCTCTATACCCCGCTCAAGATGCGCACCGCTTGGTGCACTTTTGTCGGCGCGTTTCCCGGCGCTGTGCCGCCGCTCATCGGCTGGGCTGCCGCGCGCAACTCGCTGGAACCCTCCGCATGGCTCCTGTTCGCTATTCTTTTCGTCTGGCAGTTTCCGCACTTCCTTTCCATCGCCTGGATTTATCGCGAAGACTACGCGCGTGCCGGCATCCGCATGCTTCCGGTGGTTGATCCCTCCGGCCGCTCCACCTTCCGCCAGATTGTCGGTTTCTCGCTTGTGCTCATCCCCGCGAGTCTTCTGCCCGCCGTCGCCGGCATGGCCGGCATTCTCTATCTCTTCGGCGCGCTCCTGCTCGGCCTCGCCCTGCTTCAGGCCAGCCTCTGGACCGCTCGCGACCAGACGAACCGTGCCGCCATGTGGCTCATGCATTCCACCGTGATTCATATCCCGCTGCTCATGGGATTGCTCGTGTTCGACAAGCTGCCGCACTAGGAGAATGAGGCTACGTTAAGGAAGGAGGGCCCGACGCGCGAATGAACAGGAAAGCTCAAGACCTTCAGATGGCCGCCGCTTGTCTTTTTTTTCTTCTTCTCTCTCTCGCCGGTCTCGCCGCGGTTCTTGCCACCGGAGAAGTTACTGGCGTCGACGGTCTCATGATGCTCATGGTTTGCGGCGGCATGGCGCTGCTCTTTGCCTGGCTCACGTTTTCCGCCGTCAAGGATTCCGGCATTCTCGGCAGACACAAGTCGGAATCCGCCGCGCCCCAGGTTTCGGCCAATCCTGCTCCCGCAGTCAAAGCAGAAGGGAAGCAGTCCACCTGATCCCGCGGCTCCTGTTTTTGAGATGATCGTCGTGTTGGACAGCCAACGGAGAAATTGTCATTCCGAAGGACGGCGTCCTCGCCGGCTTGAGGAACCTGCTTCTGGTCTTCCTCCGTTCCCATGATCTCCCAGGCCACTCTCAACGCCGGGCTCAACGCCTCGAGTGCCTTCTTCCTCGTCGCCGGCTACGCGTTCATCCGTCGTGGCAACGTTTCCGCGCATCGCGCCTCCATGCTCACCGCCACGGGCGCTTCCATCGCCTTCCTCGTGTCCTACGTGATCTATCATCTCCGCGTCGGCTCCGTGCATTTCCAGGGCACGGGCTGGGCGCGTCCCATGTATTTCTCCATCCTGCTTTCCCACACTTCGCTCGCCGTGGTCAATGTGGGATTCGTCGCCGTCACGCTTACCCGCGCCCTTCGCGACAATTTCGCGGCCCATCGCCGCATCGCTCCGTACACTTGGTGGCTGTGGATGTATGTCTCCGTGACAGGTGTGCTCGTCTACTTCATGCTTTATCATTGGTTCGTGCCCCGGTAGCTCAGGCTTTCAGCCTGTGCCCGCCGAATGGGCCGCTGCACATTCGCCATGGACTCCAATCCATCCATCACCGAAACCGCTCAGGTCCCTCCCCCGCCCCCCAAGAAAGGCATGTCCCCTCGTGCCACTCTCGCCGTTCTCCTCCTTGCCTGTTTTTTCGTCTTCATGCCGTTTCTCTTCTGGCGCGCCAGTTGGTTCGGCGCTCCCATGTCCGCTGCCGATATCACCTCCGCCCTCGCTCCTGGCGCCAAGGCTCGTGACACCCAGCATGCTCTCGCCCAGCTTTCCGCCATCATCGACCGCCACGATCCCTCCGCCCGGCAGTGGTACCCCGCGCTCGTCGCGGAAACGCATCACTCCGACGCGCAAATTCGTCTCACCGCTGCCTGGGTCATGGGCCGCGATAATTCCGTTCCCGAATTTCACCAGGCCCTTCTCCCCATGCTCTCTGATCCCGACCCCATGGTTCGCTCCAATGCCGCGCTCTCCCTTGTCCGCTTTGCCGACGGCTCCGGACGCCCCCAGCTTCTCGCCATGCTCCAGCCCGCCACCGTTTCCGCCCCGGCGAATCTCTCCGGCGGCACGCTCAAGCAGCGTCTCAAGCTTCGCGACGCGGTCCGCCCCGGCACCATGGTCGCTCGCATCGAATCCGCCAGCGGGGAAGTGGAGGTGCGGTCGGAAGTCCCCGGCATCCTCGTCCACTGGCTCCAGGCGAGCGGCGCCGGCATCACCGCCGGCCAGCCGCTCTGCGTTCTCGCTCCCGATCCCGCTTCCGCCTGGGAAGCCCTCCGTGCCCTTTATCTCGTCGGCCAGCCTGAAGACGCGCCGGTCGTCGAATCCTTCATCCGCACCGTCACCGACGCCCCGCCCAATCTTATCGAGCAGGCACACCTCACCCTCCACGCCATCCAGTCTCGGAAATAAAGGGTCACATCTGCAGCGGGGATATTTCTAGTACGCCAGCGTCCCGAACTTTCCTTCCCACTCCGCGAGCGGCACCATGTCGATCGCGTCCCACGGGCATCCCTCCAGGAACGCCCCATCCGGCCCTTTGCTGGTGCACAGCTTGCATCCGATGCAGGTGTACGGGTCCACCACGATCCGTCCGAACGGCGGATGCTCCTCATCCGGAACCCAGTACATGCATTCCGCCACCGGGCAGTAGTCCACGCACGCCGGCGACCCCGAGCAGCCCGTGCAGGCCTCGTTGATCAGCGCCAGGATGTGCGGTTTCCGCTTTCTCTGTTCCGATTTCTTTCCGTGCGACATCGGCGAGCGCTTCGTCACCTCGCCCGGCTCGTACATCGTTTTCGTTGTTGTCGCCTCGCTCACCCGTCCCTCCCGTCCGTCTCCTCTGGCCCTTCAATTCTTCCCGTCGGTCGCTCGCTTGTCAATCTCGGCTCTCTCTCGTCTTTCTCCCGTCCTTCTCTCGTTCTTCTCTCGCCTTTCTCCGTGAACCTCCGTGTCTCCGTGGTATCTTTTTCCCGCCTTCTTCTGCTTATCACCCGTCCCGCATCACTTCATCGCGCCGATCACAGCCCCCGCAAACTCCTCCGTCGTCGCCTTTCCTCCCAGGTCGCGCGTCACCCATTTCCCCTCACGGTACACGCCCTCCACCGCCGCCTGCACCCGGTCCGCCGCCGCCGTCTCCCCCATGTGCCGCAGCATCATCACTCCACTCAGCACCAGCGCCGTCGGATTCGCAATCCCCGCTCCCGCGATGTCCGGCGCCGTCCCGTGCACCGCCTCGAAGAGCGCCGCCTTCTCCCCAATGTTCCCGCTTGGCACCAGCCCCAGCCCGCCCACCAGTCCCGCGCACAGATCGCTCACCACGTCCCCGTACAGGTTCGGCATCACCAGTACGTCGAACTGGCCCGGGTTCAGCACCAGTTGCATGCACGCATTGTCCACAATCACTTCGCGGTATTCGATGTCGCGATATTCGCTCGCCACCTGCCGGCAGCAGCCCAGGAACAGCCCGTCCGACTGCTTCATGATGTTCGCCTTGTGCACCGCCGCCATGCGCTTTCGTCCCTCCCGCCTCGCGTACTCAAACGCGAACCGCGCAATCCGCGTCGAAGCCTTTTCCGTGATGATCTTCAGACTCTCCACCACCCCCGGAACCACCTCGTGTTCGATTCCGCTGTACAGGTCTTCCGTGTTCTCCCGCACGATCACC
>DATKNR010000021.1:0-13497 GCA_035541255.1 Patescibacteria group bacterium
GAAATCGGCGTGAATAGCGACAGGCGCGAGGGGACATTCGAAGCGGACTTGCGATTCGGTGTCGGGAATCACGGGCTTGCCGTTTTTCTCGCGGGGGAAAATCACGTAGTACGCAGCGAGGGCCAGCTCCTTGCGGGCATCGTACTCGGGAAGGGGAGCATTGGTAATGCCAAGCGCGGGGATGTGTTCGCCCGTACGGCGCAGGAGCAAGAAGGATTTCTCGGCGATTGCCTGAGTGAGGATGCCGTTGATGGGAACCTTCTGCGCATCAGACACCAGAATGCGCAAATCGACGTAAACGATAAAGATCTTGCCGAGATGCAAATCCGAGAACCGGGTGGCTCTCCGCTCCGTCATGGTGCCGCGGAGAACCCAGTCGCGAGCCATGGCTTCGCGCACGATCCGGGCGGAGGCCCAACGCACAACGGAAACACCCGCAATGCCAAAAGTGCGAGGCGCGGCGACTTCGGCGCTGAGCGAGCGGTTGAGCCCGGGCTGATCCTCGGGACTGGGCGCCGGACGACCGTGGGGGAGAACCGGCGGGGGAGGATCCGTAGACTTGCTCGTGGTGGCGAGTTCGGCCGGAGTGGGGACAGGACCATCCTCCTCTTCCCAACTGGTTACGATGATTTTGAGACGGTGGGACCAGGGGGAATTTTCGAGAAGGCCCCTGACATCTTTCTTGTCCCACTGAGAGGGCGGCTTCGCGCGCCAGGATTCACCAGCGGGCGCAGGAGCAGAAAGAAAGAACAGAGCGAGGAAAAGAGCGAGAAAACGCGGAGTCCTCATCTCCGGCTCCTTTGAGCCCGCAGCAGGCGCGTGGCGGGTCCGACCAACGCCGGGCAGGGCGAACCGATTGTACTGCGAAACCAGCGCGAGGACGCGCGAAACGGAACGAGGTCAACGGGGCCTGGGAGACAGAGCGCTCTTGCCGGCAAAATGGGCCGTGGAGCCGAGTTCCTGCTCGATACGGAGGAGCTGATTATATTTGGCGATGCGGTCGGTGCGCGAGGCGGAGCCGGTCTTAATCTGCCCGGCGGAGGTGGCGACCGCGAGATCGGCGATGAAGGTGTCTTCGGTTTCGCCGGAGCGGTGAGAAATGATGGAGGAGTAGCGTGCGGTGCGGGCCATCTCGATGGCCTCGATGGTTTCGGTGACGGTGCCGATCTGATTCAACTTGATGAGAATGGCATTTCCGATTTTCTGCTCAATGCCGCGCGCGAATATTTTTGTATTGGTGACGAATATGTCGTCGCCGACGAGCTGAAGCGAGCCGCCGAGCTCGCGAGTGAGCAGCTTCCAACCTTCCCAATCCTCCTCGCCCATGCCGTCTTCCAGGGAGACGATGGGATATTGGCGCGCCCAGTTTTTCCACCAGGCGACCATTTCCTCAGGGGAATGCGCGGACTTATCGGATTTCTTGAAGACGTACTTGCCGGAGGATTTGTCGTAGAACTCGCTGGCGGCAGGGTCGAGAGCGATGGCGACCTGGTCGCCGGGCTTATAACCGGCAGCGGAAATGGCTTCGAGGACGGCCTGAATGGCTTCCTCATTGGAACGGAGGTTGGGCGCGAAGCCACCTTCGTCGCCGACGCTGGTGGACTGGCCGCGCTTCTTGAGAACCGCCTTGAGGGTGTGGAAGACCTCGACACCAGCGCGGAGCGCTTCGTCAAAACTGGGCGCGCCGACAGGCATGACCATGAACTCCTGAAAGTCCACGGAATTATCGGCGTGGGCACCGCCGTTGAGGATGTTCATCATCGGGACGGGGAGGGTGGCGGCACCGGAATCGGAGGAGTAGCGGGCGAGATATTTGTAGAGCGGGAGGTCGAGCTGAGCAGCGGCGGCGCGCGCGGCAGCCATGCTGACCGCGAGAATCGCGTTGGCACCAAGGCGGCTCTTCGTAGGGGTGCCGTCGAGCTGGTTGATGCGGCGGTCGAGGGCGATCTGGTCAGCAGCATTCATGCCCGCGATAGCGGGGCCAATTTCCGCGGTGATGTTATTGACGGCCTTCAGCACGCCCCTGCCGAGGTAACGGGACTTATCGCCGTCGCGGAGTTCAAGAGCTTCGTGCTCGCCGGTCGAGGCGCCGGAAGGCACAGCGGCACGGCCCATATGGCCGCCGCTGAGGAATACCTCGGCCTCGACGGTAGGGTTGCCACGGGAATCGAGGATCTGTCTGGCGCGGACGTGAGTGATGCGCGTGGGCATTCGATCTCCTTGAATGAAAAAAGGGGCGCTACTCCGGCTCCTCCAGCAGGGATTCCTGGCGAGTGACAACAGCGATGCCGCCGGCAGAAACGGGATAGCGTTTGCGGTCTTCTTCGGGGTCGTAGCCGATGACGGTGTGCTCGGGAAGCTGGACATGGCGATCGATGATGGCGTTGCGGATGCGGGAGTAGCGGCCGACAGAAACGTGGTTGAAGAGGATGCAATTCTCCACGTCGCAGAAACTATTTACGCGAACGTTATTGCCCACCACGGAGCGGCGGACGCGTCCCCCGGAAATAATGGAGCCGCTGGAGACAATGGAATCGAGAGCCACGCCCATACGGTTCTCGTCTGCGAACACAAACTTGGCGGGAGGATATTGCTGTTGCCAGGTCCAAAGGGGCCAGGCGGTGTCGTAGAGGTTGAAAACGGGAGAGACGCTCACCAGATCCATGTTCGCTTCGTAGTAGGCATCGAGGGTACCGACGTCGCGCCAGTAGTAGGCCTCTTTCTTGTTCTCATCGATGAAGTTGTAGGCGAAGACGCGAAAACGCTCGATGATGCGGGGAAGAATGTCCTTGCCGAAATCGTGGGCGGAATCGGTGCGTTCCGCGTCTTCCATGAGGATGGGAATGAGGATCTGGGAATTGAAAATGTAAATGCCCATGGAGGCGTTGCACTTCGCGGGGTTGGTGGCGGAGGGCTTGGGGTGCTCGGGCTTCTCCTGGAAGCCGCGAACGCGTGCGGAGGCGTCCACTTCCACCACGCCGAACTGGCGGCTGGCATCCCGAAGATCGACCTCGAGGGTGGCGACGGTGACGTCGGCCGCAGCGTCCACATGCTGGCGGAGCATGCGCTTGTAATCCATTTTGTAGATGTGGTCGCCGGAAAGGATGATGACGAAACTGGAGCGCTCGCTGCCAATGGAGTAGATGTTCTGGTAGACGGCATCCGCGGTGCCCTGATACCAGTCGCGGGAGACGCGCATCTGGGGAGGAAGAATGTCAATGAATTCCTGATGACCGGCGAGAACGGACCAGCCCTTGCGGATATGACGATTGAGGCTCAATGCCTTATATTGGGTGAGGACAAAAATCCGGCGAAGGTCGCTATTGATGCAGTTGGAGAGGGTGATGTCTACGATGCGGTAGACGCCGCCGAAGGGCACGGCAGGCTTGGCGCGGTCGCGGGTGAGTGGCCAGAGGCGTTCGCCCTGCCCGCCAGCCATAAGAACGCCGATCGCTTCACGCATGCGGTCCATGAAGATTCATCCGATTCCATAAGCGGCCGAAAGGAAAGCAGGCAGAAACGCGCAAGCCCGAATCCGCAGTCATTCTACTCCAGTTCGGGCGGGGGAACGGACGGGAGCGATGCGGAGAGAGGGAGAATCCAAAGCGGCAGCCGAAGCGTACTTCCGGGGCCCTTGTGAAAGCAGGTTACGTACTTTGCGAGGAATTAGAATCATGAGAAAATTTCTTGACAGTGCCTGCGGGTAAGGATACAAACCGGGGCAATCAGACACCGTTAAGGCTTCGCGAGAGCCCACTTCCTCGCTGTTTCCTTCAAATTCCGCGGTGGATGGGAGGTGTATTCCGTTGACCGAAGTCGTCATACAAGAAGGTGAGTCTCTGGAGGGCGCGCTGCGGCGGTTCAAGCGGCGTGTTCAACAGGCGGACATCATCAAGGAAATCAAAAAGCACAGTTACTACATGAAACCAGGCGAAAAGCGCCGGGCGAAGGCCGCCCTGTCGCGCAAGCGCATGAGAAAGAAGATGCGCCGGGAGCAGGACTAGCGACAGGGGACACGCCAGGGAGAACGGTGGGGAGGGAAGAAAGGGGGCCGCGGGGAGAAACGACGCGGCCCGCAGCGTTTCCCGCCTCACCGGGCTGCCAAGGGGCTTACGAACCGGGCCACTCGGAGCACCCTAATGGAGTACCAGGACAAAGTCCTCAAATGTCTTGATTGCGGTACAGAATTCATATTTACGGCAGGCGAGCAGGCGTTCTTCGCGGATAAGGGCTTCCGGCACGAACCGAAACGGTGCAAGGGATGTAAGGCCTCCCGGTCCTCCGGCAGTTCCGGCGGAAACAGCGCCCGGGCGGAAACGCGGGCAATCTGCTCGCAGTGCGGGAAAGAAACCACGGTTCCGTTCAAGCCCACCCAAGGCCGGCCAGTGTACTGCCGCGAGTGCTTCCAGAGCCGGCGGACGATGACGGACTCCCCCTGACCACAATCCCAACAATCTGAAGTGCACGCCGGAAGGTGCAGACTTTGCCCGGCCTGGGGATTGGTGTGCGGCCACAGGGAAAGGGCTTGCGCCGAGCGGGCGCGCCGCCGTACTTTCTGACCCGGCAACACGAACCGCCAGGAAGCAGGGGGGTGGCCGGGTGCGGGCGAAATGCGCGGTGGGATGCGGGATTGCGATTCTCTGCGCGGCAGCGCTGCTTGCCGAGCGGCGCCCGGTGCTCGGGCAGATCGACCTGCCCCATCCCTATTACTACCGCGAAATGTATCTGCCGCAGCTCACCACGGGGCCATCGAGCGCGGCTTGGCTGCCGGACTCGCGCACATTGGTGTACTCAATGGGCGGGACACTGTGGCGGCAGGCCATCGATTCGAAACAAGCGGAGCAATTGACCGACGGGCCGGGGTACGACTATCAGCCGGACATTTCACCGGACGGGCGGTTCGCGGTGTATGTGAAATACAAGCAGGACGCGATGGAGCTGTGGATGCTGGAAATCTCCACGCGCGAAACATGGGAATTGACGCATACGGGAGCGGTAAATGTGGAGCCACGATGGTCGCCGGACGGCACACGGATCGTGTGGGTGTCGACACAGTACAACCGGCGGTTCCACATTTTCGGGGCCAACGTGAGCGGGGGAAAGTTGGAGGGGATCGAGCGGTGGACGGGCGAAACACGCAGTACCCTGCCGCGGTATTACTACAGCGAGTTCGACACGGAGATCAGTCCGGTGTGGCTGCGCGACGGGAAGGAAATTCTTTTCATTTCCAATCGCGGCCACATCTACGGCAGCGGGGGCTTCTGGCGGATGGAAGCGCGAGCCGGAGCTCGAGCGCGTGAAATCCATTATGAAGAGACGACGTGGAAGGCGCGGCCGGACGTGTCGCCTGAGGGCGGGCGAGTGGTGTTCGCATCGTACATGGGCCGCCAGTGGCACCAACTGTGGTGGATGCCGACGACGGGAAAAAACCCGCTGCCGCTGACATTCGGAGACTACGACAACATCAACCCGCGATGGTCGCCGGACGGGCGGCGGATTGCGTTCATCTCGAATCGAAGCGGCAATGTGCAGCTCTGGACGATGGAGGTGGCAGGAGGCGGTGAGCAGGCAGTGGTGGCGCAGGAACAGCACTGCCGGCGGCCCGCCGGAGAACTGCGGATTACCGTGCTGGGCCCGGACGGCAAAGTGACCCCCGCAAGGATCAGCGTGACGGGCGAAGACGGCCGCGCATATGGCCCCGTGAACGCATGGATGCAGGCAGACGACGGATACGACAGGAAAGAGCGGCCGTTCGAGGCGCATTACTTCGAGTCCGCGGGCGAAGAGAGCGTCAGAATTCCATCAGGGAAATTCACGGTGGAGGTGATGCACGGACTGGAGTATGCGATGGAGCGGCAGCAGGGAGAAGTTCCGCCGGGAGGGCTGGCCGGCGTGACGATCCATCTGTACAAACTGGAACCGGCGGACGATGCGCCGGGACGGTGGGTGAGCGGGGACCTGCACGTGCACATGAATTACGCGGGAGCATACCGGAACACTCCGGAGAACCTGGCGGCACAGGCGCGGGCGGAAGACGTGGCAGTGGTGGAAAGCCTGATTGTAAACAAAGAGCAGCGAGTGCCGGACGAATCGTATTTCAGCGGGGCGCTGGATGCAGTTTCGGGGCCGGATTTTCTGTTGTGGCATGGGGAGGAATTTCACACCAGTTACTGGGGCCACCGGGGAATTCTGTGCCTGACGAAACATCTGCTGGTGCCGATTTACGCGGGCTATCCGATGACGGCGTCGGCGAGCCTGGCGCCGACGAACGTGGACGTGGCGGACATGGCGCGCGAGCAGGGAGCGCTGGTGGGCGCGGTGCATCCATTCGAGGAGATTCCGGACCCGGGGAACGGCACGGTGCCGCTGCACGATTCTTTTCCGGTGGACGCGGCACTGGGGAAACTGGATTACATCGAGGTGGTGGGATTCAGCGACCACAAATCGACGGCGGCGGTGTGGTACCGGCTGCTGAACCTGGGTTTTCGCCTGCCGACGGGAGCTGGAACGGATGACATGGCGAATTTCGCGTCGCTGCGCGGGCCGGTGGGGATGAACCGTGTGTACGTGCATGTGCCGGACGGGCCGCTGAAGATGGACGCGTTTCTCGACGGGCTGCAACGCGGCCGGACGTTTGCGACGAACGGTCCGCTGCTGCGATTTACGCTGGGCGGCCAGCCGATCGGCGGCGAACTGAGACTCGCGCAAGAGGGGGATGTACCGTTCACGGCGGCGATGGCGTCTATCGCTCCGGTGGATCATCTGGAAGTGGTGTGCAACGGAAAGGTGGCGAACGAAGTGGAACTTTCCGGAAGCCGGACGAACGCGAAGCTGGAGGCGACCGTACACGTGGAAAAGAGCGGGTGGTGCGTGTTGCGGGCCTGGGCGGAGCATGCGGAATATCCGGTGCTGGACATTTATCCGTACGCGACGACGAGCCCGGTGTACGTAGCCGTAGGGGGGCAGCCGGCACGCTCGCCGGAGGATGCCGCGTATTTCCTCGCGTGGCTCGACCGCCTGCAAGAGGACGTGGAACATTATCCGGACTGGAATTCCGGGGCGGAGAAGGCACACGTGCTGCAACAGGTGGGAGAGGCACGAAAGGTATACGAGAAATTGCGCCAGTAGACGGCGCGCAGGAGAGAGGGCGGTATGGGATCCCATAAGCAGGCGCAGAGGATGTTGACAGTAGTGGCGCTGGCGGTGGCGCTGAGGGGGTGGCCGGGGGCGCGGGCGCAGTCAGGTACAGGCACGCCGGCGAAAGCGGAAAAGCGCAACCTGAAGGTGGACGATTTCCTGGCGTTGAAAAGCGTGGGAAACGCGCAAATCAGTCCGGATGGGAAGTGGGTGGCGTATACAGTGAAAACGCTGGACCTGGCGGAGGACAAATCGCGGACGCAGATCTGGATGGTTCCGACGGCGGGCGGCGACGCGATTCCACTGACGAGCAAAGAGACGAGCTCGTCGCATCCGCGATGGAGCCCGGACGGGAAATATCTGGCGTTCCTCTCGGCGCGTGGCGAGGAGGCGAAAACGCAAGTGTGGACGCTGCACATGGGCGGCGGCGAGGCGCAGCAAGTGACGGAAGCGATCCAGGACGTGAATGATTTCGAATGGTCGCCGACGGGCGACCGTATGGCGCTGGTGCTGCAGGACCCGTCGCCGGAAGAAATCGATGCCGCGAAACGGGCGAAGGCAGGCGAGAAGCCGAGTAAAACGGCCCGGCCGCCGTGGGTGATCGACCGGCAGCAGTTCAAATGGGACACGATCGGATATCTGGATAACCGGCGGACACACCTGTACGTGCTGAAGATGACGTCAAAAAAAGTGACACAGGTGACGAGCGGAGATTACGACGACCTGGAGCCGGCGTGGTCGCCGGACGGGCGATTCCTGGCGTTCACGAGTAACCGCACGAAGGACGCCGACGCGAATTACAACACGGACATCTGGGTGGTGGCCGCGGACAATCCCGACAAGGGGGCGAGCCTGGTGCACGTGACCACGAATCCGGGCGCGGACCATTCGCCTACGTGGAGTCCGGACGGGAAATGGATTGCGTGCATCAGCCAGACGGACGCGCACGCGCTGGACTACGCGACGCAGTATGTGGCGGTGGCGCCGGCGCTGGGCGGAGAGCTGCGTGTGCTGACGAAAAAGCTGGACCGCAACGTGATAAAGCCGAGGTTTTCGCCGGACGGGCAATCCATCCTGGGGATGGTGGAGGAGGACGGGATCCAGCCGCTCGCGCGCATCTCCGTGGCCAGCGGGGATGTGACGACGCTAACGCCGGGGCGGATCACGGTGGAGGGTTATTCGGAGAATCGCGAAGGGGCAGTGGCGCTGACCATCGGCGAGACGAAAATGCCCGCTGAGGTGTTTGCCCTGGGGGGCGGCGAGGCGCGGCGGCTGTCGCACGTGAACGACGAGTTTCTGTCGCAAGTGCGGCTGGGAAATGTGGAATATGCGAAGGCGAAAGGAAAAGACGGCGTGGAGGTGGCGGGATACATCACCTATCCGCCCGCGTACAACCCCGAACAGCGCTACCCGACAATCCTGAGGCCGCACGGCGGGCCGGTGGAGCAGACGGATGCCGAGTTCGATTTCACGTCGCAACTGCTGGCGGCGAACGGCTATGTGGTCCTGCAACCGAACTATCGCGGCTCATCGGGATATGGGCAGGCGTTTTCCGAGGCGATCTATGCGGACTGGGGAAACAAGGATTACCAGGACCTGATGACGTACGTGGACTACGTGATCGGCCGCGGGATCGCGGACCCGGCAAAGCTGGGAGTGGGAAGCTGGTCGTATGGCGGGATACTGACGAATTACTGCATCACGAAGACAGACCGGTTCAAGGCGGCGATTTCGGGGGCCAGCGAGGTGCTGTACATCACGAACTACGGCCACGACCATTACCAGCGCGACTGGAACCTGGAAATCGGACTGCCGTGGAAGGACCGCACTTCGTGGGAGCGCCTCTCGCCGTTCAATTCAGTGGAAAAGATTGTGACGCCGACGCTGATCATGGGCGGCGACCAGGACTGGAATGTGCCGATCATCAACTCGGAACAGCTCTACGAGGCACTGAAGGTGCTGGGACGGACGACGGAACTCGTGGTGTATCCCGGCGAATATCACGGGTTCACGAAGCCGACGCACCTGAAAGACCGATTCGAGCGATGGCTGGCATGGTATGCGAAGTACTTGAAGGGGGAAGGAACCGGACGACCGCCAGAGATGAAGGCGGAATAAGAAAATGCCGAAATCGCGCTTCCGAGGGAGGACCGTACTCATGAGTCTTGCAAAATTCGGCCGCATGACAGTGGTTGCGGCAGCGCTCGCGGCAATGCCGGCCGCGGCGCGGGCACAAACGGCGGCCCCGGCGGCGCCGTCCGCCAAGCGGAACCTGGAAGTGGACGATTTCGTGGCAATCAAGGACGTAAACGACGCGCAGATCAGTCCGGACGGGAAATGGGCAGCCTACACGGTGCGAACGCTGAGCTTGAAAGACGACAAGACCACATCACAAATGTGGATGTCGCCCACGGCGGGAGGCGAGGCAATTCCGCTGACGGCCAAGGGCGAGAGTTCATCGTCGCCTCGATGGAGCCCGGACGGAAAGTACCTGGCATTCCTGTCCTCGCGCGGGGAGGGCGGGAAGACGCAGGTGTGGCAACTCTACATGGGCGGCGGCGAGGCGCAACAACTGACGGAAACGATGCAGGGAGTCGGCGATTTCGAATGGTCGCCCGCGGGCGGGCGCATGGTGCTGGTGCTGCAGGACGCTTCGCCGGAAGAACTCGAGGCCGCGCAACGCGCGAAGGAGGGGAAAAAGCCGGAGAAGCATGCGCAGCGGCCGTGGGTGATCGACCGGCAGCAATTCAAGGTCGACAGAGTGGGCTATCTCGACCAGCGGCGCCGGCACTTGTACGTGTTCGACGCCGCCTCGAAGAAGCTGACGCAAGTCACTTCGGGAGACTTCGACGACAGCGAGCCGGCGTGGTCGCCCGATGGACGTTTTCTGGCGTTTACGAGCAATCGGACGGCCGATGCCGACGCCAATTACAACACGGACATCTGGGTGGTGGCCGCGGACAATCCGGACAAGGGCGCAAGCCTGGTGCATGTGACCACGAACCCAGGGGCAGATCATTCGCCTGCGTGGAGTCCGGACGGAAAGTGGATCGCGTGCGTGAGCCAAACGGATACGAAGGCGCTCGGCTATGCCACACGCCATCTGGTGGTGGAGCCCGCACTCGGCGGCACGGCTCGTGTGTTGACGCAAAAGCTGGACCGCAACATCGGGCGGCCGCGATTTTCACCTGACGGGCAATCCATCTACGCACTGGTGGAGGAAGATGGCGTGCAGCCTCTGGCGCAAATCTCGGTGGCGACGGGGGAGGTGAGGCGGCTCACGCCGGGACGGCTTGTGGTGACGGAGTATTCGATGAACCACGACGGCGCAATGGCGCTGGTCATCCGGGAGCCGCAGATGCCGAGCGAGGTATTTGTGCTGAGCGGCGGGCAGACCGCACGGCTCTCCCACGTGAACGATACACTGCTGGCACAGGTGCGGCTGGGCAACGTCGAGTACGCGAAGGCAAAGGGCAAGGATGGGGTGGAAGTGGCGGGCAACATCACCTATCCGCCCGCGTACAACCCGGAACTCCGCTATCCGGCAATCCTGTGGCCGCACGGCGGGCCGGTGGGCCAGACAAGCGCATCGTTTGATTTTGCGGCACAGCTTTTTGCGGCAAACGGCTACGTGGTGCTGCAGCCGAATTACCGGGGGTCAGCGGGGTATGGGCAGCCGTTCGCGCAGGCGATCTACGCGGACTGGGGCCATCTGGAGTACATCGATCTGATGACCTTTCTGGACGCCGCGATAGCGCGCGGCATTGCGGACGCGGAAAGGCTGGGCGTCGGCGGCTGGTCATACGGCGGGATCATGACGAACTATTGCATCGTGAACACCACGCGATTCAAGGCCGCGATGTCGGGAGCGAGCGAGGTGTTGTACATCGCCGATTACGGCCACGATCAGTATCAGCGGCAATACAATATCGAATTCGGCCCGCCGTGGAAGAACCGTGAGATTTACGAGCGGCTGTCGCCGTTCAACAAGGTGGAGAATATCGTGACGCCGACGCTGATCATGGGCGGCGATATCGACTGGAATGTGCCGATCATCAACTCGGAACAGCTCTACCAGGCTCTGAAGGTGCTGGGACGGACGACAGAGCTGGTGGTCTATCCCGGAGAATTCCACGGGTTCACGAAGCCGACGCACCTGAAAGACAGGTACGAGCGGTGGCTGGCGTGGTATGCGAAGTACTTGAAGGGCGAAGGAACGGGGGAGCCGACGCCGGCGAAGGCGGAGTAAAGCCGGCAGCGAAAATCGAAATTCGGTGAGGCTAGGGCGCCTCCCGGATTTCGTGCTTCCAATGCGATGGCTGCTACTCCGACACCACCAGGACGGCCCGCCAGCCGGTGGCGCAAGGCGTGGCGAATCCTCTACACAGGCCTGGCCATATGGGGCGCATGGGGAATCATCCAGATGCTGCGTGCGACGCCGGCGCCGGCAGTAGCAGTGAGCTCAGAGGCGGCGCGCAGCGCGGAGCGGAAACTAGCCGCGCTGGCCGTGGCGGCTGAAAACGCTCCACAATCCTCGCGGCCGGAACCAATCCGGCTAACCACCGATGAAGTGGATTCCTATCTTGCGGAGCATTTCCCGATGACGAGCGGCATGGGTGCGGCGCCCGAGCGCGCGAACAGCTCGGTGCGTGATGTGAGGCTGACGTTCTCTGGAGATCAGGCGCGGCTCTATGTGCGATTCGAGCTATTGGTGAAAGACGTGACGCTGCAACTTGCCGGGCGGCCGCATGTGGAAAACGGGTATCTGCGCTTCGAGATCCGGGACGGAAGCCTGGGATATCTGGCGCTGCCGGGATGGGCGCTGGATCAGGGGCTTACGCCGTTCATCACGAGTGTAGAGGTTCAGAACCACCTGCGCGTGCCGGCAGACATCCGGGATATCCGGGTGGAGAACGGGGAGCTGGTGATCGTGCGTCAGTGACGATGGCGCGAACGCTTGCGACGCGGCTCTGCTTGACGGGCGGGCTGCGAGGATAGCTGCTGCTGCTGTTTTTTCGGGAGAGCAGCGCGTACGATTTCGTAGGCGGCGCGGAGGAACGAGCGGACCTCGTCGTCACGCAGGCTGTGCGGGGGCAGGACGGTGACCCAGTGGTAGCGTGCGGCATAGGCGGCGGGCTCAATACCTTCGCGCTCCACGAGCTCGGCGAACCCTTCCGGAGTGGACTTGAAGGATAAGGCGCCGAGATCGCGGTCCTCCAGAGCGACGGCGGCATACATTTTTCCGCCGACTTTGAAGACCAGATCGGCGGCCCACTGGATTTTCTCCGTGGTGTGAGGCAGTGAGAGGCAGTATTGGCGGATGGCTTCGATATCCACCGGGAGGCTCCCATGAAACCGCGGCTACTCGTTCCGATGCTTGGCGCCCTGGCTCTCGGGGCGAGCCTCGCGCTTGCCGGGGCAACGGTTGGGCCCGGGACAACCGACAAGACCCGCGTACAGAAAACGGCTCCAGAGGCAACGCCGCCGGTGCGAACGCTGAAGATTACCATCCTTTCGACAATGGTGGCGGACGAGGGAATCGGGGAGTGGGGCTTTGCGGCGTTGGTGGAAGCGGACGGGAACCGAATCCTGTACGACACGGGAGCGCGACCCACGACCGTGCTGGAGAATGCGCGGGAATTGAAAATCGATCTCGCCGGGGTACGCGAAGTGATCCTGAGCCACAATCATGCGGACCATACGGGCGGTCTGGTGACGCTGCGAAAGGAGCTGATGCGAGAGAATGCGGAGGCGCTCTCGCGCGCGCACGTGGCGCCGGGGATTTTCTGGAGCCGTCCGGACGGAAAAGGCGGCGAGGAGAACACGACGATCGCCGCACGGAAGGAATACGAAGCGCTGGGCGGGAAGATCATTGAGCATGCGAAACCCGCGGAGCTTTTTCCGGGTGTGTGGCTAACGGGACCGGTGCCACGAGTGTATCCAGAGCGGAACTGGAGCGTGACGGGAAAGGTGGCCACTCCGGAGGGGCTGGTTGAGGACACGATACCGGAGGACCAGGCGCTGGTGTTCGACACAGGACGAGGGCTGGTGATGCTCTCGGGGTGCGCCCACGCAGGAATCGTGAACATTCTGGAGTATGCGCGGAAAGTAGTGCGGCCGGCGCCGGTCTACGCGGCGATCGGCGGATTTCACCTGTTCGCGGCGAAGGATGCGCAACTGGACTGGACGGCGGCGAAACTGCACGAGATGGGGATCGAGAACCTGCTGGGCGCGCATTGCACCGGTCTGCATGCCGTGTACTACCTGAAAGAAAAGCTGGGATTGCCGCGTCAGGCGTGCCTGGTCGGAGCGGTGGGAGCGGTATTCACGCTGGAAAGCGGTATCGCACCGGGACGGCTG
>DATKNR010000022.1:0-4788 GCA_035541255.1 Patescibacteria group bacterium
CTCGACCGTTACGTGGCGTCGAATCTGGCACATCAGGGCTCGCGGATTCCACCGGCCGCGCGCGCAGAATTTCTCGACTGGCTTCGCAAACTCGAATACGTTGCAAACGAGCTGCCACGGGAAGACCTGGTCCTCTACCTCCGCATTGATCCCAGCGAGGCGCAGGAACGCATGCAACTGCGCCGCGGAGCCGCGGGCGGCGCCGGCGACCTGCACGAGAGCGACGTGCAGCACCTGACCGTCGCCGCGAGCCTCTATGACGAACTGGCCCGAAGCGAGAATTGGATTACGATAGACTGCTTCGAGCCCGCCACCGGCCAGGCCCGCAAGCCCGATGAAATTCACGCGCTGGTGATGGCCGCGGTGGACGTCCGGCTGGCGCGATTCCGGGCCATGCAGGCTCTCGGAGACGCCCCGTCGTAAGCCGGGTGGGAATGAGCAGGCCGGTTCACTCGCGGCCGCGGAAGCGACTTCATGCCCTTTAGCGACTATCACGGCAACGAACGCATCGTCACCGCGCTCGGCGGCATGCTGAGGCGCGGGCGGGTGCCGCATGCACTGCTGTTTGCAGGACCGCGCGGCATGGGCAAATTCACCCTCGCGCTCATGTTCGCCCAGGCGGCGAACTGCGAACGGCGCGCGGCCGAAGGAGAATCCTGCGGAGAATGTCGCACCTGCCTGAAAATCGGAGAACTCGCCGACCCCGCGCCGCTGGTGGAGCGCGGTCTTGAGTCGCGTGGCGCCAGTCCGGACACGGCGACGGTGGAACGCGTCCCGCTGATTCTGCAATCGCACCCGGATGTGTGGCTTCTGGTGCCGGACCCAGTGCGGCTGCGCAATCCCGTGGCGCGGCCGGTGTTGCGCCTGGGGCAGCTCCGCGCGGTGCAGCGCGCCGCACAATTCGCTCCCGCCGCCCGCCGCCGCATATTTATCCTGGAAGGCGCGGAAACGATGACGGAGGCGCATTCCAACGCCTTCCTGAAGATATTGGAAGAGCCTCCAGAAACTTCCACACTCGTGCTGCTGACCGCGCAGCCGGATTCGTTGCTGCCCACGATCCGCTCACGATGCTTGCAGTTCTTTTTCGCTCCGCTCGCTGACCGCGACGTGGAGCGCGTACTCGATGCGCACAGGAAGATGCCCGCAGGAGCGCGGAGGCTCGCGGCACAACTCTCCCGCGGCTGTCCCGGCGCCGCGCTTGCAGTCGATCTGGAAGAATCCCGGCGACTGCGCCGAGAAGCGCTTCAACTCGTCGAGCGGGTCGCGGGGGGACGAGACTTCACGCAGGTGTTCCAGCTCAGCGCGCAGCTCACGAAGGGCGAGAGCGTAGGATTTGAAAACCTGCTCGAGCTGTTTTACAATCTGTTTCACGACCTGCTCGACGCGGTTTCGGGAGTCTCCACGCCGGCACTGCGGAATCCTGACCTGCAGGGGGAAATCGAGTTACTCGCGAAGCGCGTTTCCGCCGATTGGGTGGCGCGCGCCGTAGGCCGTCTCGATTCGCTCTACAGCGGAGCCCGCCGGAATGCCAACCGGCAGTTGGGCCTGGACAGCATGGCTGCCTCGCTGGCAGTCCGCTGAGCCGGCTCAGACGTTACCCGGAACGCGCGGCCAGCATCGTATAAGGCGGAGCGGACTCCCGCCAGTACGCTCCGTCGCTCGGTTGCATCTTTCTTCAGGTGAGGAGACATCACAGTGAACCGGAAACTCTTCCGCCCGCCACTGAACGACGTGAAAGAGGCTGTCTATGCCGCACCGCGTCCCAGCCTGGCACAGCCGACTCCCGTGAGAAAGAAGCCGGCGCCGCCCGACCAGACCAGCGCCGAGAATTTTTACTACGTGAAACAGATGCAGTCGCGCACGCCGGTTGCCGTGGTGCTCACGGATGGCGAACTGCTGCATGGAGTGATTGAGTGGTACGACCGCGACTGCATCAAGCTGACCCGCGCGGGCAGTCCCAATCTGCTCATCTACAAACATTCGATCAAATATCTCTTCAAGGACGGCGAAGAGTATTCCACTGGCGGCAGCAACGGGCAGTAAGAGCAGGATCTGCCAGGAAAAGCTTCTGGAGTGAAGTGCTGCGCGAGCAATTTCGCGCCCCGGCTGGTCTTCTACAGGTTTATCCAGCGGGCCTCCGGCTCTTTCCTGCTGGGTCTTCCGGTCCCACACCGATCGCAAAGGTCATCAGCGCTTTTCCCGCCAGGCGTCCGCCGGAATCGCGCACGTCGCAATCCACAACACAAAAATGCCGGCCGCGGCGGATCACGCGCGCGTCCGCAGTCACAGTTCCCTGCTCAATGGGTTCCAGAAAGTTGATCTTCATCTCCACGGTAGCCACCCGGGTGCCCGGAGGGACGGCCAGGTAGGTGGCCATGCCGCCGGCGGTATCCGCAAGTGTGGCCGTAACCCCGCCGTGGACCACGTTGTGCACCTGGAGGTGATGGGAGCGCACGCGAAACTGCAGCACCACTCGCCCGGGTTCCGCGGTGATCAGCCGGAAGCCGAAAAACCGGAGGACGTTGGAGTTCTTCAGCCTGTGGCCCAGCTCTTTTTCCATCCGCCGGGCTTGCTGGAGCACCGATTGTCGCTTTCGCGCGGCCATCTCAGGTAGCGGTGAGCCCTCCGTCGAGGGGAAGCACCGCGCCGGTCATCCACGAGGACTCGTCGGAGGCCAGATAGACGGCGAGGTGAGCAACGTCCTCCGACTGTCCGAAGCGGCCCATCGGAATTGTGGTGAGCCGCGCGCGAAGCGCCGCTGCCGGGTCGGGATGCGATGCGTAGATATCGCGCACCATCTCCGTCTCGACCATCGCCGGGCAAATCACGTTGACGCGGATGCCTTCCGCCGCGTGATCCATGGCCAGCGCACGCGTGAGTCCGATGACGCCCGCCTTCGACGACGAATACGCCACCCGCTGCTTCATGGAAACCATTCCGCTCGATGAGGACGACATGTTGATGATCGTCCCGCCGCCCGCACGGCGCAGCGCAGGCAGCGCCGCCCGGGACACCAGGAACGCGCTGGTCAGATTCGCGGCGATGATCCTGTGCCAATCTTCGTCACTGGTGCACTCGGCGGAGGCGACCAGCAGCGCACCCGCGTTGTTGACGATGCAGTTCAGCCGGTCAAAGTGAAGTTCGGTGGCGGCAAGGGCGCGTTCCACTTCCACTCGCAACGTAACGTCGCAGGGAGCGACAAGTGCGTTTCCTCCCTCCCCGCGAATTTCTTCCGCCACCCTCTCCAAAGGTTCGCGGCGGCGCCCGGCCAGCGCCACCCCCGCCCCCTGGCGAGCGAACTCCCGCGCACATGCGCGGCCGATGCCCGTGCCCGCCCCGGTGATGAACGCAATTTTGCCCGCCAGCCGTGTCACCGCTCGAGACCCCCACGCGTCTAACCCGGTGCAGTGCGGTAGAATCACGCGCCGGGCCGGACGGCGAATCTAACATCCGGCTCGCGCACAGCGCAACCGCGCGTTAGGACACCGACGAAATCATGCGAATCGGAATTACCTGTTATCCGACCTACGGAGGCTCCGGCATCGTGGCCACGGAACTGGGGATGGAACTTGCCGCGCGCGGCCACGACGTGCATTTCATCAGCTACGCGCCGCCGATCCGGCTGAACTACTCGAACGAACACATTCATTTTCACGAGGTCGAGGTAAGCAATTACCCGCTGTTCGATCACCAGCCCTACACACTTTCCCTGGCGGTGAAAATGGCGGAGGTGGCATCGAGCGCGCAACTGGACCTGCTGCACGTGCATTACGCGATTCCGCATTCGGTGAGCGCGCTGCTCGCGCGGCAGATGGCGGCCCCACGGCGCCTGCCGTTCATCACCACCCTCCACGGGACGGACATCACGCTGGTGGGCAGCGATCGCAGTTTCCTGCCGATAACGAAATTCTCCATCGAGCAGAGCGATGGAATCACCTGCGTGTCGCAATACCTGCGGCGGGCTACGGTGGAGACGTTCGGGATCACGCAGCCAATCGAGGTGATCACGAATTTCGTCAATTGCGACGAATACTGCCGCAATCCGGACCCAGCGCTCCGCAACGAGTGGGGGCCGAACGGTGAACCCGTCCTGATGCACCTGTCGAATTTCCGGCCGGTGAAGCGCGTGACGGACGTTGTGGAGATTTTCGCTCTCGTTCGCGAGAAAATTGCCGCAAAACTGGTGATGGTGGGCGACGGCCCCGACCGCGGCGCCGCCGAATGGATCGCCAAACAAAGGGGCGTCCAAAAGGACGTGCTGTTTCTCGGCAAACAGGACCGCATTTCGGAATTGCTGGCCCAGGCGGATATCTTTCTGATGCCCAGCGAGCTGGAATCGTTCGGCCTGGCCGCGCTCGAAGCGATGGCCTGCGAAGTGCCCGTAATCGCGACTAATGTCGGCGGCGTGCCCGAGGTCGTGACGCATGGGGTGGACGGTTTTCTGGTTTCGGTGGGAGATGTGGCCGCAGCCGCGGGCTTCGCGATTGAATTGCTTTCCACTCCGGGACGCGTCCGCGAGATGGGACGAACCGCACGGGTCAATGCGCGGAAACGCTACTGCTCGAATGATGTGATTCCGCGCTACGAAGCGTACTACCGCAGCGTGCTGGAACGCGCGTCGTGAGGCCGCAGGGCCTCGCGAGCGCGCCTGACCGAACGTTCCGCGGGGCCGGGCGGAGACGGCGCGCACGAGGCGCGTGATAGAATCCGGCCCGCCGAGGAAAAAAATGGCACCCACAATGGGAAACGGAAAAATCTGCTACATCGAGATGCCTGCCACGGACATTT